>JBGPHH010000007.1:0-35645 GCA_041484265.1 Vicinamibacteria bacterium | reverse complement strand
TCTCTGCCCCGATGCCAGCCGACGTGCTGCGCCAGCGAATCCATGAGGGATCGCTCTTCTCTTGAGCAAACCAGCGGCCTTGGCGGCGCGCGGCGCGCTGGTGATCCTTCTCGTAGGCGGCGTTACCTCGTTCTGGTGGCTTGCGCATTACACGAGGGCCATCCACAAACTCACAACGGTCGGTGGCGACACTGTGTTTTACGGCGCCGACGGCCGCGCGTGGTTTCGACTCGACGAGCAGCGGCACGACGTCTCGCTGTCGGATATCTCGCCCGACCTGCAGCACGCGGTGGTGGCCATCGAGGATCGCCGCTTCTACCTCCATCCCGGCATCGACCCGGTCGGCATTGTGCGTGCCGCGATTCGCGATGTCCGCCAGGGCGGTCGCGTCGAGGGCGGCAGCACGCTGACCCAGCAGCTGGCGCGCACGTTGTTTCTTTCGAACAGCCGAACGTACGGCCGCAAGGTCAAGGAGGCGGCCATCGCGGTGCTGCTCGAGGCGGAACTGACGAAGGCGCGGATTCTCGAGCTGTACCTGAATCGGGTGTACCTCAGTGCCGGTGTCTACGGCGTCGAAACGATGTCGGAGCGCCTGTTCGAGAAGCCGGCGAAGGCGCTCGCATTGCCCGAGGCGGCGCTCATCGCCGGTCTCCTTCGGGCGCCGTCGGCCCTGTCCCCGTGGTCGAACTACGAGGGCGCGCTCGATCGCAGTCGCCTTGTGCTGACAGCGATGCGCGAACAGGGATTCATTACCGCAGAGCAGGAAGGTGCCGCGCGGCGCGTGCGGCCATCCGTCCACCCATACCGCCAACCGGCCGACGTCCGTGCGGCGTGGGCCAAGGACTTTCTCAAGCAGCAGTTTCGGAACGAGTTTGGCGGCGACCATCCCGTCGACTGGCAGGTACGGACGTCGTTTCGTCCAGAGATCCAGGACGCCGCCGAGCGAGCCGTTGCCTCGGGCCTGGCGCGGTTGCATCACCCAGGCCTTGAAGCGGCACTCGTCGCCCTCGATCCATCGACGGGAGACATTCTGGCGATGGTGGGCGGCGGAGACTACGAGCGGAGTACTTTTAATCGCGCGACGCGCAGCCGCCGGCAACCGGGCTCGGCCTTCAAGCCGATCGTCTACGCCGCCGCAATCGAGCACGGCTATTCGCCCGTGTCGATTCTCGTGAACCTGCGGAATGTCTCCGCTCCTGGCGATCCGGAATGGAGCCCGCGAAACGGCGAAGGGGAGCAGGCTGACGCGCTCACGCTACGCGCGGCGCTTCTCGAGTCGAACAACGCCGCTGCGGCGGACCTCCAGCAGCAGATCGGATCAAGGGCCGTGCTCCGGCTGGCCGGCGATGCCGGATTGACGGGACTACCCGATGTTCCGTCGCTGGCGCTGGGGACAGGACTTGTCTCGCCGCTCGATCTGACGACCGCCTTCACGATGTTTCCCGGCGGCGGGGAAGTGGCGCGCCCCCGCGCGCTTGTGGGTGTGTTCGATGCATCCGGCCGCCAGGTGTTCGGTCAACCGGTCGAGCGCCGCCGCGTCATCAGTCCCCAGACGGCGTTTCAAATGATCGGCATGCTCCGGGATGTTGTCGATCGCGGGACCGGTGCGGGCGTGCGCGAAATGGGTGTCAGCGGACCGATTGCTGGCAAGACGGGGACGACCGACGACTACCGCGATGCGTGGTTCGTCGGCTTCTCGACATCGGTGGTTGCCGGCGTATGGGTCGGATTCGATCAGCCCGCGCCGATCGGCGAGGGCGCCTATGGCGCGCGAGTGGCGCTGCCGATCTGGGCGGATTTCATGCGGGAAGTGGGAGCCATCCACCCTGCAGCAGAATTCGACGAGCCGGACGGTCTCGAGGCCATCGAGCTCTGCAGCGTCTCGTACCTGAAGCCGACGTCGAACTGCCCAACCTACACCGAGTATTTCAAGCGGGGCGATGCTGTGCCCTCTGACGTGTGTCCGATACACGCGGGATCACCAGGGCAGCGTGCCTTAGGCGCCGTGCGAGGATTCTTCCGCTCCCTCGGCAGGCTCTTTCGCCAAAATCCATAGGCGGATGCGCCGTCGGCTAGAAACTGAAGATCACACCGAACGTGCCTCGCCAGAATCTGAGGGAGCTCCCATTCGCCGAGAAGCCTGCGATCGCGAGGTCGTCGAAGGTGTGGAAGTATCGCCAGTCGCCGCGTGCGGCCACGTGCGGTGTGAGCCGAACGACCAGTCCTCCGCCCAGGTTGTAGGCGAAGCTGTTGTCGCTGCCTCCGACCAGGAGGCTGACGGCCGAGGCGTCAATGTGTGATCTGAGCAGGCCGACGCCGCCGAGACCGTACGGCCGCACCATACCAATCGGTATCTCAATCAGCATGTTGCTCATCAGGACCAACACGCTGCTGCCGCCGTCAGGCCTCAGACCAAAGAAATCGCGGGCGTACCCAAGATCCTCTTCGAAGCCGACCACGCCGTGCATCGTCCCGAGCCCTACGCCGAGGTTCAACGTCCTGTCTTCGCAGTTCTGCGCCGTTGGACAGCCAGAGTTGCCGCCCCAGTTGAAGCCCAGATATGGAGCAATGTACGACTGGGCCCACAGCGGACGCGTGGTCCCCAGCCATAATTGGACGATGAGGATCGCGATGAGCTTTGTTCGCATGAGACAGGCCCCTACAGCCTCTGGCCCTGATGCTCGCCTTCTCGGGGGTTGGTCGCGAGGCGAATGTGGAGTGGCATCGTCAGCGTGATCGAGAGTTTGGCGCCACGGCCCAGATGCACTTCGTCGCCGCGGGTTGAGAGCACGTAGGCGGCTCCCGCGCCGCCGCCCACCCCGGCGCCGATCGCCGCGCCCTTGCCGCCGCCAGCCAGTGCGCCGACGAGCGCGCCGGCAGCCGCCGGCACCCCGATCTTCGCGGCGTCTTGTTTCTTCGTGCTGGGCGCCATGGCTTGCGCCAGGCTCGCGTGGATGTCGTACCGCTGCTCGCCGACCTCCAACGTGCCGAAACGGATCGCGATCTGCGCGCGACCCTTGACGCGGCCCGAACGCTCGACGCGAGCGACCGTGCCGCTCACCATGCTGCCCTCCGGTACTGCATGCCGGCCGTCAACGACCAGCGCGCGGCCCAGTCGCGCACGCACCGCCTCTTCGACGTGGCTCGTATCGGATGCCACCGGCGTGTCGAGGCGGAGCAGCAGCGTGGTCCCGGCCGGGACCGTCACGTCAACGTATTCCGGCTCGGTGGCAGAAGGTGACGGGGCCGGCTGCGCGGGACCGTCGCTTGCAGACGCGGTCGAGGATTGTGCATGCTGGTCCGATGCGGGTGCCTTGGGCGATCGACACGAGACTGCGATTACGAGCGCCAGACAGAGAGTAAAGCTCCACCACACTCGCATGGCGTCCTCCCTTCGGTCAGGAGCGACGGGAGCAAGCACGTTGCCAAACGAAGGAAAGGCAGGCTTTCGCAATCTCTTGGGTGGTTCTCTGGTGACGGGCCCATGCGGCAGACAATAAAGGTAGGTTTTGCACGGCGGCCGTGTAAATTGTGAGGGGTGCGAGTGGCTGAACCAATTCAGAAACCTCGGGCGCAGAACGCCGACGACGAACGGCGGCAGCCGGAACGGTTGCTGATCGTCGAAGACGATGCGGCGGCTCGCGTCGGATTGCAGCAGCTGATTCGGAAATGGGGATTCGTCGTGGAGACCGCAGCCGACGGTGGCGAGGCCCTGGAGAAGATTCCGTCGTTCAATCCAGGGATCGTGCTCACCGATCTTGTCATGCCAAAGATGGGCGGCTTGGAATTGCTGCGGGCGCTGCGTGAACAGGGAGAAGGCGTAACGACCGTCGTGCTGACGGCCCAAGGTACGGTCGACACCGCGGTCGAAGCGATCAAGCAGGGTGCGTACGATTACCTCACCAAACCGGTCGATCTGCACCGGCTGCGGGTCCTGCTCGACAAGATCGCGGAACGGCAGGAGACGCTGCGCGAGATGCACGCGCTCAGACAGCAGCTTCGCGAGCACGGCGCGTTCGGATCGATGATTGGCGGCAGCCCCGAGATGCAGCAGGTCTACCGGATCGTCGAGCAGGCGGCGCCCACGAGCGCATCGGTGCTCGTCGTCGGAGAGTCCGGGACGGGCAAAGAGCTGGTGGCGCAGACGATTCACCGGCTCAGCCCGCGCAAGCCGGCGCCGTACGTGCCGATCAACTGCGCCGCGATTCCCGAGACGCTCCTCGAGAGCGAACTGTTCGGCCATGAGAAGGGCGCGTTCACGGGCGCGGTCGAGCGGCGACAGGGTTGTTTCGAGCTCGCCGATCGCGGTACGTTGTTTCTGGACGAGGTCGCGGAAATGATGCCCGCGACGCAGGTCAAGCTGCTGCGCGTGCTCCAGGAGCGAACGGTCCGCCGGCTCGGCGGCACGCAGGAGAAAGCTGTGGACATCCGCGTGATTGCGGCCACCAACGCCGATCCTGCCGCGGCCGTCCGCGACGGCCGGCTCCGCGAGGACCTCTACTATCGGCTTAACGTGTTTGAGATCCGGCTGCCGCCGCTCAGAAACCGCAAGGGGGATCTGCCGCTGCTCGTGCAGGCGTTCATCGACGAGTTCAACACGCGCAATAACCGATCGGTGGCCGGCGTTGATGCGGCCGTGATGCGCATGTTCGAGGAGCATTCGTGGCCCGGCAACGTCCGCGAGCTCAGAAACGTCATCGAGCGCGCCACCATCGTTGCCGCGGGGCCGGCGATCGGCGTCAGGGATCTTCCTCCGCTCATGGGGAACGACCGGGCAATCCGGTCGGCAGCGATGCTGACGCCGGGCACGACGGTCGAGCAGGCTGAGCGCGCGCTGATTGTCATGACGCTCGAGCACACCAAAGGCAACAAGACCCATGCGGCGGAGATGCTGGGCATCAGCCTCAAAACGCTGCACAACAAGCTCCACAGCATGAAAGAATCCAAAGAGCCGCAGCACGACGCGCCGTAACCCATGCGTCTGACGATCAAGGCCAAGCAGGTTGCCGGCGTCACCTCCATCGTGGGGCTGGCGGTCGTCGGCCTGAGCGGGCTGTACCTCTCGTCGCTCGTCCGCGTCCGGCTCGAAGAGAGTCTGGCGCGCGGGGAACTGCTCTCCTCCGCCGTGTATCAGCGGGCGCGGACCGTTGTCACGCACGGCGACCCGGACCCGTACGCGGCGTTGCGCGCCGACGAGGGTCTGCAGTCGATTCTGGAATCGAGCGTGTATTCGTCCAGTGTCACCTACGGGGCCATCGTGGACGTCAATGGCGTGGTGGTCGCGCACAGTGACCCCCTGCGCGTGGGAGAAACCCTGCCGAGAAGGGGCGATCTCGCGGCGCTCCTCAAGCTGGGCCTGGTCAGGCAACTGCGCGCCATCTATTCCGCGGAGGGACAGAGGCTCGAGGTCGGACAGCCGCTCCTGCTCGACTCGAGCGCGTTCGGATCGATTCGCATCGGCGTGTCCACGCTGCTCATCCGGAGCGATATCAACAGCGTGCTGGGCCCCGCGCTCATCGCGGTCGCGGTGGCGCTCGTCGGGTCGAGCGTGGTGGCGATGCTGCTCGCACAGCTGCTCCTGCGACCTATTCACGTGCTCCGGCGCAGTCTCACCAGGCTTGGCGAACGCGACTTCGACGTCAGCGACGCGCTGCCGCGCGACGAATTTGGCGAGCTTGGGGAGTCGCTGGCGGTGGCCAGCGCGCGTCTGCTCGCCGTCCGCGCCGGGCCGGTCGCCGGGCACGACGATGTCGAGCCCGCTACGAGCCGGCTCGCCCTGCTCGTGGCGAAAGATCTGGAGCGCTGGCGACAGGTCCCGTCGTCGCTGAACTATGCGCGCCGGCTGGCCGCACTCGGTCGGCTGTCGGCCGGGCTCGCGCACGAAATCAAGAATCCGCTCAATGCGACGATGATTCGTCTGGAGCTGCTTCGGCAGCAATTGTTACCGGCCGACGGCGACGCCACGGCGACCGGTGGCCGCGGCGGCGGAGCGAGCGTAGGCGGCAACGACGCGAGCGAGATATCCGATCTCGAAGAGCACGTGAATGTTATTTCGGCGCAGATCCGGCGTCTCGACGAGGTCGTGCAGGGATTTCTCAAGTTCATCCGCCCCGAGGACATCCGGCTCCAAGTGGTGGCGCTCGACGACATTCTGGCGGCCATCATGCCGATCGTGGAGGCGGAGGCGCACTCACACGGTGTCGACGTGCGAACCGAGCTTCCAGCCGGGCTGCCGGATCTCGCCGCCGACCAGCCCATGCTCGAGCAGGCGTTTCTCAATCTGGCGATTAACGCCTGTCAAGCGATGTCGCAGGGGGGCACGCTTCGCGTGACGGCCGCCGCGACCTGGGGCCGTTACGTGGAGGTCCGCTTCGAGGATACCGGGGTCGGGATTCCCCCCTCGCAGCTCGACAAGATCTTCGACTTGTACTTCACGACCAAGGAGGGAGGGAGCGGCATCGGCCTCTCCATGGTCTTTCGCGCGGTGCACCTGCACGGGGGCGAGATCTCGGTCGAGTCGACGCCCGGTCGTGGTACGACGTTTCGACTGCTCCTGCCGCAAGCGTGAAGAAAGCCCTCTTCACGGGCATAATAACCAAATGCGTGCCTTGGTCCGGATGACCGTTCTCGCGGTCCTTGTGATTGGCGCGACGGGTTGCGCGAGGCTCCATGCGCGCGCGGCGCCGGCCGGTCCGCCGCTCGAAGCCCCGGCGCCGCCGGCGCACGTCATTTCGTCGGTGGAGGAGGCAAGCGTCGTCGAGCCATCCCCGGTGGTCGCTGAGCCGCCAGTGCGGCCGACGCCACGACCGCCCGCGGCGGCCGCTGCGCCGCGGCCCGACCGAGTCGAGCCCGCACCAGCCGCGCCGGCCGGCCCGCCGCCCGCCGACGTGACGCCATCGAGAACGCTGCAGACGACGGCGAACGTGGAAGCCGTTGAGCGAAAAATTCGTTCGACACTGGCGGACGCGTCGCGGGCGCTTGGCCGCATCGACTACCGCGGGTTGAGTGTGGAAGGGAAAGCGCAGTACGACATCGCTAAGCGCTTCGTCGAGCAGGCCGAGGAAGCACTCGTCGCGAAGAACCTGCTGTTTGCGAGTCAGCTCGCCGACAAGGCGTCGGCGCTGGCCACGCTGCTGACGCGATAGTGAACTACTCGGAGGCCTTCCACCGCTGCTTGAGCGATTCCCAGTCGGCGCGCATGGTCGCTGCCGCTCGCGCCGACTCTTCAATTGAGGCCGCCCGGCGAGCGCGCTCGGGAATCAGGACCTGGTTCACGTAGCGATCGAGGTCGGTGCGAAGACCTGCCGCCCGGACGCCCGCAAGTGGCGCCCGCACCCAGCCCGACAATGCGGCGTCCCAGGCGCGCTCCAGATCGCCAGAGCCGCGCGCGGCGACGACCAGCCAATACGAGGCCGCCGCCGACTGCCGATCGCTGCTCAACTCCTCCTCCATGCGACGAAGGATTCTGACGTAGGTCGCCTCCCGCGCGGGCGTGCTGCGCGCGCGCGCATCAAGCGCGGTCGCCCACCAGTCGAGCAGTCGCTCTCTCGCGTCGTTGTCCACGACGCTCTCGCCGCCGATCGCTTCATCGAAGATCTCGGCGGCGGGGCCAAACTGGCCGTCCAGGTACAAGGACTCACCAAGACCCACGAGCCACTCCACTCGATCGCGCGGCGAGAGACGCGCAGGCTCAATTTGTGAGAGCAAACCCCGGCCCTGCGCGAGATCGAGAATGTCCTGCGTCTCGCGGAATCGCTCCAGATAGGCCCGCGCGAGGATGAGCGTGGCTGCATCAGCCGCGCCGCGTGTGCGGCGCGCCACTTCGGCCGTCTGGATGGCCGCGTCGAAGTCGTGCATGTTGTACAGCTCGCGCGCGCGGGACACGGTCGACTCCTGTTGGCCGGCCGCAGCCAGAAGCGTCGCCGCGAGCGCGAGCGCTGGGAGCATCATGATTCGGTCCCCTTCTTCCTACGCTATGCGGTCGCAGCCACGGTGTCCAGCTGCCTATCGGCCGTGTCCAACCGCCTCGAGCGAGTATTGCAGCAACCGACGGACGGCGGCATAGTCGGCGACGTGGACGCCCGCCCGCGTAGAGCCGGTGCCGACGCGCACCGTCACGGCGTCTTCTGGCAGGGCCGCGAACAGATCTTCGTCGGTCAGGTCGTCGCCAATCGCGACGACGAGTCCGAAGCCGTCTTCCGGCGTCTCGACGTGCGACAGGACCAGCGACTTGTTGACGCCGACCGGCCGTACTTCGACCACCTGGTGGCCCGCGACCACTTCGAGCGGCGCCGCGTTCAGACTGTGGGCCAGGTGCGCGCGCAACTCGCGCGACTGGAGCGAGCCGAACTCGCGGTCGGCCAGCCGGTAGTGCCAGACGAGCGACACGCTCTTTTCTTCTACCCAAGCGCCAGGAGTCCGGCGGGCAAATTCCTCGAGAATAGGCCGCAAACGCGCCTTCCACTCGGTCGGCACGTCGCTGTGGGGCGTCCACACGCCGTCGATGTCGTGGAACCAGAATCCATGCTCTGCGTGCAGGCGCACGGGGAGCCATCCGAGCCAGCGTTCGAGCGACACCGGATCGCGGCCGCTGACGATGTGCACGTGCACGCCGCGGTCATTGCCGAGCGCCGTCAGCAGATCGAGGAGATCCCGATCGGGCGCCGCGGCCTCCGGCGTGGACGCGAGCGGGACGAGCGTCCCGTCGTAGTCGAGCAGCAGCAGAAGCGGTCTCGCCTCCCGCAGGCGGTCGGCCAGCGCGGCCGGCGAGGCTTGGGGAGCGGGCGCGTACGGCAAACGCTCGGCGCCAGCCGCCTCGAGCGCGCTCAGAAACGATCGGGCCCAGCGGTGCACGTCTCCCTCGAACACGCGCGTCCGGAGCGCACGCATACGCGCGCGACGTTCTTCGATCGGCATCTCCAACGCGCGCGCCATGACCTGCACCGTGCGATCGATGTCGTACGGGTTGACGAGCAGCGCTTCGCCGAGCTCCGCGGCCGCACCCGCAAACTCGCTCAGCACGAGCACGCCGTCCTCGTCGGTGCGCGCCGCGACAAACTCCTTGGCGACCAGATTCATGCCGTCCCTGAGCGGTGTGACCAGCATCACGTCGGTCGCGCGGTAGAAGGCCGCCAGCTGAGCTGGGTCGACCGAGCGATAGAGATAATGGACGGGTTGCACCTGCAACGTCGAATAAGCCCCGTTGATCTGTCCGACGAGCCGATCGACTTCACGCGTGACCCCCGCGTAGGCCTTGACCTCGACGCGGGAAGGGACTGCGATCTGAAGCAATCGGATGTGCCCTCGCAGCGTCGCGTCCTTTCGGAGGAGGCGTTCGACGGCTACCAGCCGCCTCGAGAGCCCCTTCGTGTAGTCGAGTCGATCGACGCCGAGCAGCATGCGGCAGCCTGGATACTGGCCTCTGATGGAGTCGACCTCCGTGACGACCTCGGGCCGTTCGGCCATCGTCGCAATCGCTGCAGCGTCCACCCCCATTGGGAAGACACCCAGGCGCACCTGCCGATTCTTGTACCGCATGCGGTCCACTTCGTGCTCGATGCCGAGGATCCAAAGGACCGCGCGCGAGAAATGGCTGAGATACGGGAACGCATGGAAGCCGATGAGGTCTGCGCCGAGCAGTCCCTGCAGGATCTCGTCGCGCCAGGGCAGCGTGCGAAAGATATCGGCAGCCGGAAACGGGATGTGCAGGAAGAAGCCAATGCGTGCGTCGGGCAGGCGTGCCCGGAGCATCTCGGGCACCAGCATTAGTTGATAGTCGTGGATCCAGACGAGGTCGCCCGGCCGATAGTGGCGGGCGATCAGGTCGGCGTACCGCTGGTTCACGTGCTTATAGGCCTGCCATCCGATGGCATCGAGCGGGATGCGGTCGAGCCGATAGTGAAAGAGCGGCCAGATCACGCCGTTTGAGAACCCGTCGTAGAACTGCGTCGTGTCTTCCCGCGTCTGGAACAGCGGGACGAGGCGGCGGGCCGCGAGCTCGCGTTCAAGCGAAAACTTCTGGCGACTCGACAGCTGTGAGACGTCGCCCGGCCATCCGATCCACACGCCTGTCGATCGCTCGTGCGGTCCCCGGAGGCCTGTCGCCACGCCGCCGGCCGACGGCGACACGACGACACGACCCTCGTTGACCTTGATCGATACCGGCAACCGGTTCGAAACGAGAATCAGCCGGTCCATCAGGTCCACGCACGGACGGTTCCGTCGCGTGCCTCCAGCAGCTCGCCGAAATCAGGCCTCGGATCGAAGTCAACACGCAGACGTGGCTGTTCCTGCACGGGCGTGATTAGCCGGACGAGTTCGAAGGGCGCTTCCATGTCAAGCGGTTCTGGCAACTTGGGCGCGAAGTCGATGATCTCACACACACAACCGTTCTGCTCGAAGCGCGTGCGGAGCACGTTGGTGTTGGGGACGTAGCCAAAGGACCCGCCAACACGGCTTCCGCGCATACAAGTCAGAGGCCAGTCGCCAGGTGCATGCCTGCATGACGGTAGTGCGGCAGCCGCCGTGTAAGAAGCGGAGGGCATGTAAAAGTTACCGGTTCGGCGGCTAGGCGATCTTCATCTTCGTCCGGAAGTAATCGATGGTCTTGACGAGGCCCTCCTCGAGCGAAACCTTGGGCTCCCACTGGAGAAGGGTTCGCGCGCGGGTGATGTCAGGCTGCCGAACCTTCGGATCGTCAGTGGGCAGAGGCTTGTAGACGATCCGGCTCTTCGCGCCCGTCATCTTGATGATGGTGCGCGCGATCTCTTCGATGGTCGTTTCTCTTGGATTGCCGATGTTCACGGGATCGTTCACGTTTGACAGCATCAGCTTGATGATGCCGTCGACGAGATCGGTGATGTACGTAAAGCTACGCGTCTGTGTGCCGTCGCCGAATACGCTGACGTCTTCGTTGCGCAGCGCTTGCGAGATGAAGGCCGGCACGGCGCGGCCGTCGTTGACGCGCATGCGCGGCCCGTAGGTGTTGAAGATCCGGACGATCTTCGTGTCCAGCCCGTGAACCCGATGGTAGGCGACCGTGATCGCCTCGGCGAAGCGCTTGGCTTCGTCGTACACTCCGCGTGGACCGATGGGGTTGACGTTGCCCCAATACGTCTCCTTCTGCGGGTGCTCGAGCGGATCGCCGTACACCTCGGAGGTCGACGCCAGCACGAACGCTGCGCGCTTCTCCCTGGCGAGGCCGAGAGCCTTGTGGGTGCCGAGCGCGCCGACCTTGAGCGTCTGAATCGGCAGTTCCAGATAGTCGATGGGACTGGCCGGACTCGCCCAGTGCAGGACGTAGTCGACCGGTCCTTCGATGAAGAGGTAGTTGGTGACGTCCTGCTTGATGAACGTGAAGTCGCGGTTGACCAGGTGCGCGATGTTCGCCGTGCTGCCCGTCAGCAGGTTGTCGACGCCGACCACCGCATAGTCGCGATCGAGCAGGGCCTCGGCCAGATGCGATCCGATGAATCCCGCTGCTCCGGTAATGACAATGCGCTTCTTCATAGGTGTAACGGAAAGGGTAGTCGGGATCGTACTCGATGAGACCGTCGGGTGTCGCGGCTCACGCGACGGCCAGCTCGTAAATCTCTCGAATGCGGCGGACCGACGTCTCCCACGAGAACTGACTGGCGCGCACGAGGCCTTTCGCCCGCAGTTCCGACCGAAGGCGCTGGTCGCAAAGCACCCGGCGAATGCCATCGGCAATTGAGTGCGGATCGCGAGGCTCGACCAGGAGCGCTGCATCGCCGACGACTTCGGGCAGCGACGAGGCGTTGGACGTAACCACCGGTGTGCCGCTGGCCATGGCTTCGAGCGGAGGCAGGCCGAAACCCTCGTAGAGCGACGGGAACGCGAACACGCTGGCGAGCCGGTACATGATGGCGAGCGTCTCCTCGGGTTGGTATCCGAGGAAGCGGACGTACTTGTGCAGCTGGTGCGCGTGTACGGCTCGCCGAAGTGCCGTGTACCTCGAGATTTCGTCGCCGATGAGGATCAGCTTGAGGTGGTCGAGCCCGCTCCGGCGGACGATGTCGAAAGCCTCGATGAGCCGCTCGAGATTCTTATGCGGCTTGACCCGGCCCGCGTAGAGCACGAACTCGTCCTGAAGCTGATACCGCTCACGGACGCGGACCACGTCCTCCTCGCGCGGCTCGACACCAAACCGTTCGTCATACGAATTGTAGATGACGTCGATCTTGTCGGCCGGGACATCGACGAAACGGAGGATATCCCGCTTGGAGCTCTCCGAGACCGTCAGCACGCGCGTGGCGCGGCGCGCCGCGAGGGTGATCGACACGCGGGCGTACATCGGAGCGAGCCGACTCGACAGATACTGCGGAAACATCAGGTGGAGGCAATCGTGAATCGTCACGACCGACCGGCACCGGACAAGCGGCGGCAGCACGTAGTGCGGCGCGTGGAAGAGATCGACGCGCTCGCGCCTGAGCGCGAGCGGGATGGTGATCTGTTCGGCAATCGAATAGGTCCGCGCGTGTTCAGGCCGCGCGCGGAAATTATCGCCAAGCGACGAGAGCGCGTCGAGATCGCGAGGCTGGCAGAGCACGACAAACTCGCTTTGACGGTCCAGGCGGGCGAGTTGCCGCAGGAGATTCCGGATGTAGGTGCCGATGCCGAAATCATGCAGCCTGCGGGCGTCGATCCCTATGCGCACGGCGTGATGATATCCTGTCTCCCTCATGAAAATTGCGGTCGTCGGCACCGGGTACGTCGGGCTCGTCGTAGGCGCCTGCTTGGCGGAAAACGGGAGCACCGTCTTCTGCGTCGACAAGGACGCCTCAAAGATCGCAACCCTCAATGGCGGAAAGATGCCGATCTACGAGCCCGGGCTCGAGGAAATCGTCCGTCGCAACCGCCAGGAAGAGCGGCTGAGTTTCACGACCGAACTACCCGCCGCCGTCAAGGCGTCGGAGATCGTGTTCATCGCCGTCGGCACGCCGCAGGGCGAAGACGGATCGGCCGACCTCCAGTATGTCCTGGGCGTCGCGCGCGAAGTGGGCCGCGCGATGAATAAGTACACCGTCGTCGTCGACAAGAGCACCGTGCCCGTGGGAACAGCCGCCAAGGTGCGGGAGGTCATCGGCCACGAGACCACGCAGGCGTTCAGCGTCGTCAGCAATCCCGAATTCTTGAAGCAGGGCGCGGCCGTTGAGGACTTTATGAAACCCGATCGCGTGGTGATTGGCGCTGACGATGCGCGTGCGCAGGATGTCATGAGGGAGCTGTACCGGCCGTTCACGCGCACCGGCGCCCCGATCATGTTCATGGACACGGCCAGCGCGGAACTCGCCAAGTACGCGGCCAACTCGCTGCTGGCGACGCGCATCTCATTCATGAACGAGATCGCCAACGTCTGTGAGCTCGTGGGCGCCAACGTCGACCAGGTGCGCAGGGCGATTGGCGCGGATCGCCGAATCGGCACATCGTTTCTGTTCCCCGGCGTTGGCTATGGCGGCAGTTGTTTTCCGAAGGACGTGAAAGCACTCGTCAAGTCTGCCGCGGACAAGGGTTACGGGTTTGGCATCTTGCGCGCGGTGGAGGCCGTCAACCAGACGCAAAAGACGCGGCTGGTGGAGAAGATGGACGCCTACTTCAAGGGACTCCAGGGACGGGCGATCGCGGTTTGGGGACTGGCCTTCAAGCCGCGCACTGACGACATGCGCGACGCGCCGGCCATCGCGATCATCGAGCGGTTGCTTGCCAAAGGCGCCACGGTGCGAGCCTACGATCCGGAAGCGGCTCCCATCGCAAGGCGCATTTTCGGCGACCGCATCACGATCTGCGAGAAGGGCTACGACGCACTCAATGGGGTGGACGCGCTGGTCGTGGTCACCGAATGGAACGAGTTCCGAGAACCCGATTTCGATCGGATGCGCAGGCTGATGAAGTCACCGGTCGTGTTTGACGGCCGGAACATCTACTCGCCCGAGCAGATGCGTTCGCTCGGCTTCACGTACTTTTCCATTGGGCGCTGAGCCGCGAGGCGTACTGGTCACCGGCGGCGCCGGCTACATCGGCAGCCACGCGGCCAAGGCCCTTCAGCAGGCCGGCTATCGCGTCGTCGCGTACGATAATCTCACTGCCGGCCATCGAAGCGCCGTGCGATACGGGCCGCTCGTTGAGGGTGACATTGCCGATGTCGCGCAGGTCCGGCAGGCGCTCCGTCGCCACGAGATTTTTGCGGTCATGCACTTTGCGGCGTTTCTCGACGTCGGCGAATCGGTGCGCGATCCGGGCCGCTACTATCGCAACAACGTTGTCGGTGCGCTCGGCGTTCTTGAAGCCATGGTCGCCGAATCGGTCGGCTACTTCGTCCTGTCATCGACCTGCGCCACGTACGGCGAGCCGGTCGAGACGCCGATCACCGAGGCACATCCACAGCGGCCGATCAACAGCTACGGCGAAACCAAGTTGGCCGTCGAGCGCGCGCTCCCGCATTTCCGTCGCGCGCACGGGCTGCAGTCGGTCGCCCTGCGGTACTTCAACGCGGCCGGCGCCGATCCCGAGGGAGACATCGGCGAGGATCATCGACCGGAAATCCACCTGATTCCGCGCGCGGTGGGCGCGGCGACAGGCGGTCCCGGGCTGGAGGTGTTCGGCGACGACTACCCGACGCCTGATGGCACGTGTCTGCGCGACTACGTCCACGTATCCGACCTGGCGCAGGCCCACGTGCGCGCGCTGGAGGCCATGGTGAAGGGAGGCGCGTCGGACGCCTACAACCTTGGCACGGGCCGCCCGCATTCCGTGCGAGAGGTGATGGCGAGTGTTGAGCGCGTCACCGGGCGGCAGGTGCCGTGGACGCTTGCGGCGCGACGGCCCGGCGACCCCGCCGTCCTGTATGCCGCGGCGGACCGGGCGCGGCGCGAGCTCGGGTGGGCACCGCGATTCGCCGATCTCGATGCGATCGTCTCGACCGTCTGGAACTGGCATCGCACTCATCCGAACGGGTACGGGCACGCGTGATGGGCGGCCGACCGGGTAAGGCGCTCGTCGATCCGCTCGTCTCGGTCGTCATGGCCGCATACAACGAGCGCGGCACGATCGAAGAAGTGATCCGGCGCGTGCTCGCGGTCCCGCTGCGTATCGAGCTCGTGGTGGTGGATGACGGATCGACCGACGGGACGCGAGACCTCCTGCGGGCGCTTCGCCAGGATCTGGCGTTCAACCTGGTGCTCCAGCCGCAGAACCGGGGAAAGGGCGCGGCGCTGCGGGCCGGCTTCGCCGAGGTCTCGGGTGACGTGGTCATCATTCAGGACGCGGACCTCGAATACTCGCCGGAGGAGTATCCCGCGCTCATCGATCTCATCTGCGCCGGGCAGGCCGACGTCGTCTATGGCTCGCGATTTCTGGGCCGTCACCGCGTCTTTCTGTTCACCCACTACGCGGGCAATTGGGTGCTGAATCTGCTGACCAACGTGCTGTACAACACGATGCTGTCGGACATGGAGACCTGTTACAAGGCGATGCGCATCGAGGTGCTCCGCTCGATGGCGCTCAAGTCTGACGGGTTCGACATCGAGCCCGAACTGACCGCCAAGATCTTCAAGCGCGGCTACCGGGTCTACGAAGTGCCGATCACGTACAACGGACGGGGCTACGACGAAGGCAAGAAGATCACCTGGCGAGACGGCGCGATCGCCGTCTGGACGCTCGTCAAGTACCGGTGTATCGAGTAATGCATCCTCTCGAACGTCTACTGCGCTACGCGACGCCGTATAGAGGCCGGCTGGTAGCGGCTGTGTGCGGGATGCTCGTGTACGCGGCCGGCGCGGCCGGCCTCGCCGCCCTCATCCGGCCAATCTTCGACAGCGTACTGCCAAGCCGCCAAGGTCTCGCCGCGACAGCGTGGGCCATCGTCGGGCTGTACTTTCTCAAGGGTGCCGGATCCTACGCGTCGTCTTACCTCATGGCTGACGTCGGCCAGCGCGTCGTGATGGACGTGCGCAACGCGCTGTACCGGCACATCCTCGGCCAATCCGCCGGGTTCTTCAGCCAGCGGACGACGGGGCAGTTGATGTCGCGGATTACGAGCGACGTGGGTCAGGTGCAGCAGACGGTGTCGGAAACGGTCGGAGATCTCGCGCGCGAGTCGCTGGCGATCGTCGGCTATACGGCGCTCCTCTTCTATTACGATGCACGGTTGGCGATCGCCTGCCTCACGACGGCGCCGCTCGTGGTGTATCCGCTGATGACACTCGGAAGCCGTGTGCGGCAGACGACCAGACGCAGCCAGGAGGCCACCGAGCAGATGTCGCACATCACGGCAGAGGCGCTCACCGGACATCGGATCGTCAAGGCATTTGGCGCCGAGGCGCTTGAGGCGGACAGATTCGCCCGGGCGGCCTACCATCTGTTTCGCACCAACATGAAGGTCACGGCAGCGCTGTCCAGCCTGCCGCCGTTCATGGAACTGGTGGGCGGCGTCGGTCTGGCGGGGGCGCTCTGGTACGGGAGCAGCCAGATCGCCGCGGGCCGATTGACGCCGGGCGAGTTCGCCCTGTTTATCGGCACGCTGTTTCTGATGTACGGGCCGTTGAAGAAGCTCAGCCGGGTGAATGCGAGCGTCCAGCAGGCGATCGCCGCGTCTGAGCGGATCTTCGAGATGCTCGACACGCACACGGAGGTGCGCGAGGAGCCGGGCGCGCCCGTCCTGGCGCCGTTTCGGCGCACTGTCGAGTTCTGCGACGTCGGCTTTGGGTACGACGTGGCGTCCGATTGGATGTTGCGAGGCGTGTCGTGCACCGTCGGCGCCGGCCAGATGGTGGCGATTGTCGGGAGAAGCGGCGCCGGGAAGACAACGCTCGTGAATCTGCTGCCACGCTTCTATGATGTCAGCGCAGGGGCGATTCTCATCGACGGCGTCGACATCCGGCGTGTGACCCTTGCCTCGCTCAGGCGACAGATTGGCATCGTGACCCAGGAGACAGTTCTGTTCGACGACACCATCGCCAGCAACATCGCGTATGGCTCAGTACAGGCCACGGCCGCCCAGGTGGAAGCGGCGGCGCGCGCCGCCAACGCGCACGATTTCATCGTGGCGCTGCCGAAGGGTTATCAGTCGATGATCGGGGAGCGCGGCCAGCGCCTGTCCGGCGGACAGCGTCAACGGCTGGCCATCGCGCGCGCGCTGCTGAAAGACGCACCGATTCTGGTGCTCGACGAGGCGACCTCCGCGCTCGATGCCGAATCTGAGCTTCTGGTGCAAGAGGCGCTCGCCAACCTGATGGTCAACCGGACATCGTTTGTCATCGCCCATCGCCTGTCGACGATTCGCCGAGCCGACGCGATCATCGTGCTGGAGGGGGGCGGGATCGTGGAGGTCGGCCGGCACGATGATCTGGTGGCGCGCGTCGGGGGGACGTACGCCACGTTGTACCAGGCGCAGTTACTCGAGGGCCGCCGCGCCGAACGACGCATGGTGCCGTCGTGATCAAGTCCATGACGGGGTTCGCGTCGATCACGGTGGAGGACGACCGCGCGACCATCGCCGTGACAATTCGGTCGTTGAACCACCGCCATCTGGATCTGCAGCTCCGTCTGCCGCAGTCACTGGCCGCGATTGAGAGCGACGTGCGCGTGCTGGCGGCGCGCCGCGTCGCGCGCGGGCGGCTCGAGGTGAGTCTCTCGCTGCAAGTGCGGCAAACACCGGGCGTCGAGGTGGAGTTCAATGCCGAGTTCGGGCGCGCGCTCGAGACGGCGCTCGACCAGGCGCGGGCGCGCGGGCTGGTGGTGGGCGCGTTGACGCCAGGCGACTTGCTGCGGCTGCCGCAGGCCCTGACGATCCGCGAGCGACAGACCGAAGCCAACGACGCGGTAATGCTCGAGATCGCGGCCGTCGCGCGCGAGGCGATCGATCAGGCGCTCGTCGGGTTGGACGCCATGCGGTCGCGGGAGGGCCACGACTTGCGCGCTGACCTGGACGGACGGTGCCTGGCGGTCGCCGGTCTCGTCGAGCGCATCGCGGCCGCGGCCGATGAGGGGAGAGGCGCCGTCGAACGGCGGCTCGCGGAACGCGTCCGCGAGCTCAGAGCCGATCTTGCCGCCGACGAGACCGCCGTGGCGCAGGAGATCGTACGCATCGCCGCGCGATCCGATATCAGCGAAGAGGTCACGCGGTTTCGCGCCCATGTGCGGCATTGGGCGGCGCTTGCCGACGGCGACGAGCCCTGCGGGCGCAAACTCGACTTTCTGCTCCAGGAGATGAACCGTGAAGTGAACACGATGGGCTCGAAGGCCGACGGTCTTGGTGTGTCCGAGATCATCATCGCGGCCAAGGCCGAGCTCGAGAAGATGCGCGAGCAGGTACAGAATGTCGAATAGGCCACGGGGACTGCTCTTCGTGGTCTCGGCTCCGTCTGGTACCGGAAAAACGACCCTCGTCGAACGGCTCGTCGGGCAGATGTCTGGGCTGACGATTTCGCGCTCGTATACGTCACGCGCCGCGCGCGAGGGCGAGACAGACGGCGTCGACTATAATTTTGTGACGCGTGCGCGGTTCGAGGCGATGGCGGTCAGAGGCGAGTTTCTCGAGTGGGCCGACGTGTTCGGCAACCTCTATGGCACGTCGGTCGTCGACACCGAGCGTCTGCTCGATGCGGGTCGCGACGTCGTGCTCGTCATCGACGTGCAGGGCGCTCGCGCGGTCCGCCAGCGTGGCATGGAGACGACGGCGATTTTTGTCATGCCGCCGTCCATGGAAGTGCTCGAGCGGCGGCTGCGAGGCCGGAGCAAAGATAGCGAGGCCGCCATTAAGGAGCGGCTGCGGGTGGCCAGACAAGAGGTGGCGTCCTACGCCGAATACGACTTTGTGGTGGTCAACGACGAGCTGGTCGCCACCGTCGACGGGCTCCGGAGCATCGTCCTCGCCGAGCGCGCACGACTGGCGCGAATGCGCGGAGAGGCCGAAAAGATAGCCAGGACCTTTATCTAAATGCTGATAGCACTCGGTGTGTCCGGCGGGATCGGCGCGTATAAGGCCGTCGAGGTCGCACGCGGCCTTCAGAAGCGCGGCCATGATGTCCTCGCTGTGATGACGCGGTCGGCGGCCAGGTTCGTCGGGCCGATCACCTTCGAGGCGATTACCCGGCGGCGCGTCATCACCAATCAGTTCGATCCGGGCGTCAACGCCGACATCGAGCACATCAGCGTGGCGTCCTCGATCGACCTCCTGCTCATTGCTCCAGCCACGGCCAACATCATCGGCAAAATGGCCAACGGCATCGCCGACGATGCGCTGTCGACCTTGTTTATTGCCACGCGCGCGCCGGTGCTCGTGGCGCCGGCCATGAATACGCAGATGTTCGCCAACGACGCGGTGCGGCGCAACCTCGACACACTCGTGTCGCGGGGTGTTCGGTTCGTCGAGCCGGGCGAGGGCTATCTGGCCTGTGGCTGGATCGGCAAGGGCCGGCTGGCCGAGCCTGACGAAATCGTCGCGGCGGCCGAAGCCATCCTGCGTCCGGAAGGTCCGCTGCGCGGCCAGAAGATGCTCGTCACCGCCGGTCCGACCTTCGAGGACCTTGATCCCGTCCGGTACATCGGCAACCGATCGAGCGGCCGCATGGGATTTGCCATCGCAGGCGAGGCGGCTCGTCGTGGCGCGACGGTCACCCTCGTGATCGGCCCAACGTCTGTGGAGCCACCGCCGGTTGCCAACGTGGTTCGCGTGCGGTCGGCGGCTGACATGCAGCAGACCGTCCTGGCCATGGCCGATGAGCAGCACGTCGTCGTCATGGCGGCGGCCGTCGCCGACTACGCGCCGGCCGAGCGTCGTGCTCACAAAATGCGCAAGGACGATGAGTCCCTGACGCTGGTCTTGAGGAAGACGCCGGATATTCTCGGCGAGCTTGGCCGGCGGCGCCTCGCGACAGGTGGGGGCCCGCTGCTCGTGGGCTTTGCCGCGGAGACCGAGGACGTCGTCGCTCGCGCGACAGCGAAGCGCGAGCGCAAGCACGTCGATCTAATCGTCGCCAACGACGTCTCGCGGTCGGACGCCGGCTTCGACGTGGACACCAATGCCGTCACAATCGTCGGGCCGGACGGCGCCGAGGCGCTGCCGTTGCAGACCAAGACGCGTGTGGCGTCAGCGATCCTGGACCGCGTGGAGAAGCTACTTGTTCATCGTCCGGCTGTAGCCGGACCGCACCATGGATCGCGACCAACTCACTGAACATCTCAGATTCGCGTCGGAGCTCGGCGTGGCCGGTGTGAGCCGCGATCCCGCCTGGCGGGAACGGTCCGAAAAAGGGGTCGGGAGCCTTTTTCAGGATGTGTCGTCCGATCCGCAACAGGTGACAAAGACTCCCGACCCCTTTTTGGCGATGTTGCCTGTCGACGGATTGGCGGCTGTGAGAGCCGAGATCGGCGACTGCACACGCTGCAAGCTGCATGGCCTCGGCCGAAGCCAGATTGTCTTTGGTGTCGGCAGCCCGACAGCCGATCTGATGTTTGTCGGCGAGGCGCCCGGGCGTGATGAAGACGTGCAAGGCATTCCCTTCGTCGGCCGCGCCGGACAGCTCCTGACAAAGATCATCGAGGCGATCGGTCTTAAGCGTGAGGACGTCTATATCGCCAACGTGATCAAGTGCCGGCCTCCTGAGAACCGCAATCCCGAACCCGACGAGGTGGAGACCTGCGAGCCGTTCCTTTTTCAGCAGATCGACATCATCAAGCCCAAGGTCATTGTCGCCCTCGGCAAGTTCGGCGCCCAGACCCTGCTGAGGACGCTCGACCCTATCTCCCGCCTTCGCGGCCGCGTGTTCGATTACCGTGGCGCCAAACTCGTTCCCACGTTTCATCCCGCCTATCTGCTACGCAATCCCTCGTCGAAACGCGAAGTATGGGAAGACATGAAGCTTGTCAAAAGACTTCTCACTGAAAAGTGAAAACTTGAAACTGAAAAGTAGCCAGAATAGAGGCTCGGTCCTTTTAAGTTTTAACTCTTAAGTTTTCACTTGGTTGTAGAGTAGTCCCATGAAACAGAGCCGCCTCGCCATCAGTCTTGCGGTTGTGTCGGCAGTCTTCTTCGGGGCCTCGCTTACGGCCCAGCGGGCGTGGGTGGAGGTCAAGAGCCCCCACTTCATCGTGGCGTCGGATGATGGGGAAAAGAGCGCGCGCGACATTGCGTGGCAGTTCGAACAGATACGCGCAGGCATCCAGACCGTCTGGTCGTGGGCGCGCGTGGATTTCGACAGACCCGTGCTCGTGCTGGTGGCCAGGGACGAGAACAGCATGAAGGCGCTCGCGCCGCAATTCTGGGAGGAACGAGGAGGCGTGCGGCCGGGGAGCGTGTCGGCAAACGGGTCCGATCGCCACTACATCGCGGTGCGTGGCGACGCAAAAGCCGTGGACACGGCTGGGGTCAATGCTTACGTCAACGCGTACTGGGCGTACACGTCGGTCGTCCTCGCGACCGGCTCAAGACGTGAGCTGCCGCTCTGGTTTTCTCGAGGGCTTGCCGACGTCATGAGCAACACGATCGTCCGCGAGTCCTTTGTGCAGGTCGGTCAACCCATTCCGTGGCATGTGCAGCGGCTGAGGAGCGGAGGCGAGAGACTTCGCCTCCGCGAGTTGATTACGCTCGATCGTAATTCACCATGGGTGACTGACGGGGCGCGGCGGCCCGTGTGGGACGCGCAGTGTTGGGCGCTGATGCACTACCTGATGTTTGCCGACGACGGCGCCCATCGAAGCCAACTCGACCGGTTCGTCACCTTGTTGGGCGAAGGCAAGGCAGCGCCGGACGCGGCCACGCTGGCCTTCGGCGATCTGGATGCGATCGACAAGGGCGTGAACTTGTACATCAAGCAGGAGCTGTTTGGCTACGTGCAGATCAAGGCGGACCTGAACGTGAAGCGAGAAGGGTTTGCAACGCGTGTCCTGTCGCCGGCCGAAGCGGCGGCGACTCGGGCGGCGTTTCACGCGGCGATGCGGCGTCCCGTCGAGGCGCGAGCGCTCATCGACGAGGCGCGAAAGCTCGATCCCAATTTGCCGGCTCCCTACGAAGTCGCCGGCATCCTCGCGGATGCGGAGCGTAAGACTGAGGATGCGCGTGCAGCGTATGCCAAGGCCGCCGAGCTCGGGTCGACGAATTTCTATGCGTATCACCGGTGGGCCGTTCTGATGGGACGGCCGGCGGATGCCGAAGGGCGCGCCCAAGTCGAGCGCTCGTTCACGCGAGCCGTCGAGCTCAACAGCAGCTACATGCCTTCACACGCACTTCTCGCCGACGTGAAGACCCAACTCGGCCATCCAGACGAGGCCCTGGTCCTGGCCGCACGAGCCGTGTCCCTCGAACCTGGTCGAACGCAGGGCCGACTCGCGCTGGCTCGTGCCCTCGCGGCGGCGTCTCGGTTCGCGGAGGCACAGAAGGAGGCGCGCGAGGGCCTCGCCGTCGCCGTGAGCGACATCGAGAAGACGAACGCGCAACAGTTGATCGATCGTCTTGACAGACAGGCGCCCGCTGCGGCTCGCTGAGGGTCAGTCCTTTTCCATTTTTAGTTTTTTCCTTTTCCTTTGTTCGTCCGCGTCGCCGTTCCCGTTCCCCAGCTGGACCTGCTGACCTATCGTGTGCCCGACGGCATGGCCCCGCCCGCCGTCGGCGCGCGCGTCGTCGTACCGCTCGGGTCGCGGACCCTTACCGGCATCGTGGTCGGCGTTCAGCCGATGGCTGGCATGGCGGAGGCCGGTCTCAAGCCCATTCGCCAGGTGCTCGACACCGACGCGTTCGTTCCGATCGACGTGCTGGAACTCGCGCAGTGGACCGCGGAGTACTACGGCGCCGGCCCAGGCGAGACGATCGCCGCCGTGCTTCCGCCGAAGGCGCGCGGCGTGCGTGCGGACGCCCACAAGACCGTGCGCGTCGCGGCGATCACCACGGCGGGCATTGCGATGCTGGCGGGCGAGATGCCGCTGACTCCAAAGCAGCGTGACGCGCTGGCGCTTGTCGCCGGAGCGGCCGGCGGTCTGCCGACGCCGGAGCTTGCGGCCCGGGGTATTGGCTCGGACGTGATCAGCCGGCTCGCCCGCAAGCACCTGGTCGGTGTGCACCGAGAGCGCGTGGAGCGCCATCCATCTCCGGCGGCACTCTCGGGGTATGCGCCAGACGATTCCGATCGTCGGCTGACGGAGGAACAGGCGATCGCGCTCGGCCGCCTATGCCGGTTGGCAAAGGCGCGCGAGTTTCGTGTGGCGCTCCTGCAGGGTGTGACCGGCAGCGGCAAAACGGAAGTGTACTTGCGCCTGGCGAGAGCGGTACGCGACAGCGGACGGCGCGTGCTGGTGCTGGTGCCGGAAATCGCGCTGACGCCCGCCGTCTGGTCGCTGTTTCGACACACGTTCGGCGAGCGCGTCGCGATTCAGCACAGCGGGTTGTCTGATGGCGAGCGCCACGATCAGTGGCAGCGGATCCGCCGCGGCGAGATCGATGCGGTGGTTGGCACGCGGTCGGCGGTGTTTGCGCCGCTCCCGGATGTCGGCCTGATTGTCGTCGACGAAGAGCACGACGCGTCGTACAAGCAGGACGAGAGTCCTCGCTACAACGGCCGGGATGTCGCGATCGTGCGTGGCCAACGCGCCGGTGCGCTCGTCGTGCTCGGCTCGGCCACGCCGTCCATGGAGTCCAGCTACAACGCCCGCGCCGACAAGTACGAGCGCATCCTGCTCGAGCGCCGTGTGCTCGATCGGCCGCTTGCCGCGGTGAGCATCGTCGACATGCGTGAGGAGTACGCGGCGGTTGGCCCGGACGTCGTGCTCAGCCGGGCGCTCGTCGAGGCGGCAGCGACCCGGCTCGAGCGAGGAGAGCAGTCGCTCGTCCTGCTCAACCGTCGCGGATTCGCGACCTCCATGTTCTGTCGCCAGTGTGGCGGCACGCTCGAATGCCCGAACTGCAGCGTGTCGCTGGTGGTTCATGCGGAGGGTTCAGCTCCGCGCGGACGCTGCCACTACTGCAACTACTCGGCTCGTGTGCCCAAGGCCTGTCCGTCGTGCGCCGGTCCGTATCTCGAACAGGCCGGCTTCGGTACTGAGCGCGTCGAAGCCGAGGTCAGGCGGGCCTGCCCGGGCGCCAGGGTCGCGCGGCTCGATCGCGACGCCACTCGCCGCAAGGGCGCGCTTGACCTGGTGCTGTCGCGGTTTCGAGACGGCGACATCGATGTCCTGGTCGGCACCCAGATGATCGCGAAGGGCCACGATTTCCCGCGGGTCACCCTCGTGGGCGTCATCTCGGCAGACGTCGGGCTCGGCCTGGCAGACTTTCGCGCGTCGGAGCGGACGTTTCAGTTGCTGACTCAGGTCGCCGGCCGCGCCGGCCGAGGGGACCTGCCGGGCCACGCGATCATCCAGACGCTGTTTCCCAAGCATTACAGCATCGAGCTCGCCTGTCGGCAGGACTATGAATCGTTCTACGAGCGCGAGCTGAAGTTCCGTCGTGCCATGCGCTATCCGCCGTTCGTGTCGCTCGTCAATCTCGTCGTCCGGGCGCGAACGTTCGCGGGAGCGATGGGCGATGCGACGGATATCGCGCAGAGCCTGAACCAGGGAAGTCACGACGCGTTCCGCATCCTTGGCCCCGCACCAGCGCCCCTCGGCAGGCTCCGCGGTGAATACCGCGCGCAGATATTGTTGAAGGGTACAAACCGAAAGCGGATGCGGGAGGCGGTGCGATCGGTGATCGCAGATCGACCCGACCTGGCAAGGCGGACGATCGTCGACGTCGACCCGCTCAACGTACTGTGAATTGCCGATTGCGGATTGTTGATTGTGGATTTGAACGGTGTTGATGGCTGATTGACGCCGGCCCTCCAATCATGAATCAACAATCCGCAATCAACAATTCATGATCGTCACCGTCGCAGTAACTCGATCGGCTGGATGGGCGCCGGGGTGAAGCACAAGACGAACATGGCGAGCGCGGCGAGGGCGAGCCAGAGTCGCGTCCGGTCGAGTGGCACGTGCTCGTCGAAGACGCGGGGATGCCGAGGGCCGAACATGATGAGCATGCCAATCATGAGCAAGGTCCAGACGAGCCAGCTCGTCGAGAAGTACGTCAAGCCCACCGCGACGCCAATCATCGCGAGCGTCACGTACGTGGAGCGGCGTCCCAGGACGGCGTACGAAATATGTCCGCCATCGAGCTGACCGATGGGAAACAGGTTGAGCGAGGTGGCGAGCAGCCCAAACCACGCGGCGAACGCCACCGGATGCAGGTTGAGCGAGTACCCGTCGGGCGTCGGGCCCCACAGCATCCAGGCGGCCGCTTTGAAGAGCAGCGGTTCGCCCAACTCGAGCCCGGGAAAATCGGCGGGGATGCGCACGACACGCGACATCGACAGGCCGATGAACAGGGCGGGCACCGCGACCAGGAAGCCGGCAATCGGACCCGCGATGCCAATGTCGAACAGCATCCGCTTGCTCGGAATGGGCTCCCGGATCCGGATGAAGGCGCCAAGCGTGCCGGTCAGCATCGGCGGCGGAACGGGCAGAAAAAACGGCAGCGACGCATCGACGTCATAATAGCGACAGGCGAAGTAGTGACCGAGCTCGTGGCACCCGAGGATCGACAGGATGGTCACGCTGTACCAGAGGCCCCTGATGAGCAGCGCCCGCATTGGCATCTGCACGGACACGGGGAGGAAGTCGGACTGGAATCCGGCATAGTGCTCGGCGCCGATGAGTGTGGTCGTGGCGATGGTGAGCACGAACAGGACGACGTGCAGCCAGACCCGATCCTGGAACTTGGGTCGTGCCTGCCACTCGAGCTCGGGTGGCGTCGGCAGCTCAGCGGTGTTCATCCGATGTTTTGAAGGTCTTTACCCGGCTTGAAGCGGATAGTCCGTCCCGGGGGAATGCGGACTTCTTTTCCGGTGCGGGGATTGCGGCCGATGCCGCGCTTGCGCGGCTTCACCTGGAAGACGCCAAACCCGCGAAGCTCGATACGCTCGCCTCCCTGCATGGAGACCCGCATGGCGTCGAACACGGCGTCCACGGCCACCTCGGCTTTGACCTTGGTAATGTCGGCCGTCTTGGACACTTCGTTCACGATGTCGACCTTGATCATGCTTAGGGTCTCCTGAGGGAGTGTAAATACTATAAATACTTGGACTTACGCTGTCAAGAGTTTGGCTAAATTGATCGGACACTACATCGGAACGCATGTCTAAAACGCCGTCTGTCGTGTTAGCTGGCCGACCAAATGTCGGCAAATCGACGCTCTTCAACCGGATGACCGGCGCCAGGCGCGCGATCGTTGCGCCCATCGCCGGCACCACCCGCGACACGCTGGCCCGGCCGGCCGTGTGGCGCGGCGTCACGTTTCAGCTGTTCGACACCGGTGGAATGTTTGGCGCGAGTGAGGATCCCCTGCGCGAGGCGGTGAGTCGTCAGGGCCGGCGCGCGATTGAGGCCGCGGACTTGCTGGTCCTGGTGGTGGACGGGCGCGAAGGATTGGTGCCGGCCGATCAGCAAATCGCGCAGGAGCTGCGCGAGACGGGTCGCCCGGTTCTGCTGGCCATCAATAAGACCGACACCAAGCGGGCGCAGGCCGGCGCGATGGATTTCTTCCAGCTCGGCTTCGATCCCGTGCTCGAGATCTCGGCCGAGCACGGACAGGGAGTGGCAGAGCTGTTAGATGAGATCGTGCAGCGATTGCCGGCCGGTAGCCGGCTGTTGGCAGGCGACAATCTTCAGCCCCCGGTCCCCAGTCCCCAGTCCCCAGTCCCCACAGACCAAGCAGCAGCCACCAGCCACCAGCCACCAGCCGAAATCTCAGTCGCCATCGTGGGCCGCCCCAATGGCGGCAAGTCGTCGCTCGTCAACCGGTTGCTGCGTGAAGAGCGCGTGCTGGTGAACGAGATGCCTGGCACGACACGCGACGCGATCGATACCCCGCTCACCTGGCACAAGCGCCACTTCCGCATTGTCGACACCGCGGGTATGCGGAGGCCCGGACGCGTGGGGCGCGAAGGGAAAGTGGAGTTCGTCAGCGTGGCCGGCGCCAAGCGATCGATTGCCGATGCCGACGTCGTGGCGCTCGTCATCGACGCGGCGGGCGGCGTGTCCGATCAAGACGCGGCGATCGGAGGAGAAGTCGACCGTGCCGGCCGCGGCATTGTCATCATCGCCAATAAATGGGACCTGATGAAGGGCGGCGGTTCGGAGGGCGCCAACGTGTTCGACGAGGAACTCCGACACCGTATGAGGTTTCTCGACTACGCACCGATTCTCCACGTCTCGGCGCTCACCGGTGAACGGGTGCCGAAAGTGATGGAGGCGATTGACAAGATCGCCGCCGCCCGGCGTCAGCGGGTGGCGACGCCGGCGCTCAACAAGTTCGTGGAGGTGGTGACGGCCGCCAACCCGCCCGTCAGTCCAGGTCGCAAGCACGTGCGTATCCTGTACGCCGCTCAAATTGGTGTCGCGCCGCCCTCATTCGTGTTCTTCACGAATGTGGCGACGACGTTCCACTTTTCTTACGAACGGTTCCTGGTGAATCAGCTGCGCGCACAATTCGGGTTTGTGGGAACGCCCATCCGCGTGCAGGTCCGCCGGCGCGGGAGATGACAATAGCCAGGGGATCGCCGCAGTCGTGTACTGAGCTCGGCTCCTTTACACTAGGTATTCGATGCCGACTTTGAGGTCCACGGATCCTCTCTGGTACAAGGACGCTGTGTTCTACCAGCTCCACGTCAAGTCGTTCGCCGACAGCAACGCCGACGGCATTGGTGATTTCCCCGGGCTCACGTCGAAGCTGGATCACCTCGCGTCGCTCGGCGTCGACTGCCTCTGGCTCCAGCCCATGTACCCCTCGCCGTTCAAGGACGATGGGTATGACATCTCCGACTACACGAACATCCATCCGAGCTACGGTACGCTGCAGGATTTCGAGACTTTCCTGAATCAGGCGCATGCGCGCGGGCTGCGCGTCGTCATCGAGCTCATCCTGAACCACACCTCCGATCAGCACGCGTGGTTTCAGGAAGCGCGGAGCTCCACCGACAACCCGCGCCGCGATTGGTACGTGTGGAGCGACACCGACGATCGGTATCGCGGTGTGCGCATCATCTTTGTCGACACCGAGCTCTCGAACTGGGCCTGGGACCCGGTCTCGAAGGCGTACTACTGGCACCGGTTCTTCAGCCATCAGCCGGATCTCAACTACGACAGCCCCGCGGTCCGAGAAGAGATCTGGAAGGTGATGAAGTTCTGGCTGGATCTCGGCGTCGACGGATTTCGTGTCGACGCGGTCCCCTACCTCGTCGAGCGCGAGGGCACGTCGTGCGAGAACCTGCCGGAAACACACGCCGTTCTGAAGGAGCTTCGCGCCAGGGTCGACGCGCACTTCACGGGGAAGGTCCTGCTGGCCGAAGCCAACATGGGGCCCGAAGACGTCCGTCCGTACTTCGGCGACGGCGACGAGTTCCACATGTCGTTCCACTTCCCGATCATGCCCCGCATGTTCATGGCGCTGCGGCTCGAGGATCGCAAGCCGATCATCGACATCATCGAGCGCACGCCGAACATTCCAGACACCTGCCAGTGGGGGATCTTCCTGCGTAACCACGACGAGCTGACACTCGAGATGGTGACCGAAACCGAGCGTCAGTACATGTGGGACGAGTACGCCAAGGATCCGCGCGCCCGCATCAACCTCGGCATCCGCCGCCGGCTGGCGCCGCTCATGGAAGGGGACAGACGGCGCATCGAGCTGATGAGCGGGCTGCTCATGTCGCTGCCGGGGAGCCCGATCCTCTACTACGGCGACGAGATCGGCATGGGCGACAACGTCTATCTGGGCGATCGGAACAGCGTGCGCACGCCGATGCAGTGGAACGGCGGGTTCAATGCCGGCTTTTCGACCGCGGATCCCGAGCGCCTGTGGCTGCCCCTCATCTCGAATGCCGTGTACGGGTATCAGGCCGTCAACATCGAGTCGCAGGAGCGGAACCCGACGTCGCTGCTGAACTGGACGCGCCGCCTCATCGAGGTTCGGCGATCGACACCCGTCTTCGGACGCGGGTCGATCGGCTTCCTGAAGCCCGACAATCATCGCGTGCTGGCGTTCACGCGGACGCTCGGGCGCGACACGATCCTCGCCGTCAACAACCTCGCGGGAACCGCTCAGGCCGTCGAGCTCGATCTGTCGGCCTTTGCCGGCGCGATCCCCATCGAGATGTTCGGCGCCAGCATCTTTCCGCGAATCGGCCGCGCGCCGTACGTCATGATGATGGGGCCGTACACCTTTTACTGGTTCCGGCTGCGCTGGCTGTAGGCGCCATGGCCCAGGACACCGTGGAAGACGAAAGCGCCCTTTCCGACGCGTTACTTCGGCAGCTCATCGCCGTCGGCCACGTGGACATCCTGGTCGGACTGCCGACGCTCGACAACGCGGCGACGGTTGTGGATGTCGTCCGCGCGATTCACACCAGCTTTACGCGCGACTTTCCGCGGCTGCGCACGGTCATGATCAACTCCGACGGCGGCTCGACCGACGGCACGCCGGAACTGGTTCGCGCAGCCTCGTTCACCGAAGCCGACGTGGTCCAGACTTCGCACTCGCTCCGCACGCTCCACCGCGTCGTCGTGCCGTATCACGGCCTGCCCGGCAAACACACGGCCCTGCGTACGCTCTTTGCCGCGGGAGAGCTGTCGCAGGCCAAGACGCTGGTGGTCATCGATCCGGGCTGGCCGGCGACCACCGCCGAGCGCGTCACCGAGCTCATCGGTCCGATCGCGTGCGCCGAAGTCGAATTCCTCGCGCCGCGCTACCGGCGGCACCCTCGCGACGGCGTGCTCATCACGCAGCTCGTGCGGCCCCTGGTTCGCGCCTTGTACGGCGTCGCGCTCGACGAACCGCTCGGCGCCGAGTTCGCGTGCTCGAGACGTTTTGCGTCTCACTGCCTCGAGCAGAACATCTGGAGCCATCAGGCCGCGCGGTTCGCGATCGATCTGTGGCTCCGCACCGAAGCCGTGGCCGAGGGGTTTGCGGTCGGCCAGATCTGGAGGCCGGCGACGACCGGCGCCGGGCCGAGGGCCACGCTCCGGGAGACTGTGCGGCAGATCGAGCTTTCGGTCGTCGAGAGTCTGCGCGCGCACGAATCGTTCTGGCTGAAGGCGCAGGGCGTCACCGAGCCGCGCACATGGGGCCACGAGCCGCTCGCAGTGCTCGACGCCGCGGACTGGGACTACCAGGCCCTCGCCGAGCAGGCGCGGCACGACATCGTCGAGATCAAGCCCCTGCTCGAGAAGGTGCTCGAGGCAGGCCTGTTGCAGCGGGTCCTCGATGACAGCGCCACTACGGAATTCGAGCTCGACGACGAGCTGTGGGTAAGGATCGTCTATGCATTCGCCGCTGCGGCGCGTCTCTGGCGCACCGGCGTCGATCACCTCGCCGACATGTTTACCCCGCTCTATATGTGGCGCGCGTCGGCGTTCATGTCGCGCAGCGCGCATGAATCTCCCGCCATCGTCCAGGCGCGGCTCGTGTCGCTCGGTGAGACGTTTGAACGGCTGAAGCCAGTGCTCGTCGCCAGCTGGTCGGCTGAAGTGTGAGGTTACGATGATTCAAGACATCGCCGATGCGCTCGCTCAGTCGTGGCACAGTTTTGCCACGGCCTTCGTGCTCTTCGTGCCCCGATTGGTCGCTGCCACCATCATCTTCGCCGGGGGCTTCGTGGTGTCGCTTCTGGTCCGGCGAGCCATCCAGCGGCTGCTCGCCTGGCTGCACTTCGATCGCCTGTCCCTGAGGACCGGCGCCAGCGAGATGCTGCGTGCGGCCGAGCTGCCGGCGGCCGACGTGCTCGTCGCGAAGGTCGTCTTCTGGATCGTCTGGATCGGGTTCATCGTGTCGGCGGTCGACACTCTGCAGATCAGGCCGTTTCAGGGACTCGTCGACGAGTTCTTCCGATTCGTCCCCCGATTCCTGGTCGCCCTCCTGGTGCTCTCGCTCGGCTTCCTCATCAGCAATTTTCTCTGGCGCGCGACGCTGCTGGCCTCGGTCAAGGCGGGACTTCCTGGCGCGCGCCTGCTGAGCGGGGCGCTGCGCGTCCTGGTGATCGCGATCGGCGCCGTCATGGCGCTCGAGCAGCTGGGCCTGGCGACGACAGTCGTGCTGACGGCGTTCGCCATCACATTCGGCGCCTTGATGCTGGGGCTGGCGATCGCCTTCGGGCTGGGGGGGCGAGACGCCGCCCGGCAGCTGCTCGAGCAGCAGTTCGCGGAGAAGAAAGCACGCGACACCGACGCCGCGCCTCACCTGTGACCTCATGCCGCGAGGTCGTCTTAGCGGCGTGCTCCTTCATCCGACGTCGCTCGCCGGCGGCTTCGGCATCGGCGACCTTGGTCCGAGCGCCTTCGAGTTCATCGATTTCCTCGCGTCCGCCGGCCAGCGGCTGTGGCAGGTGCTGCCGCTCGGGCCGACCGGCTACGGCGACTCTCCCTACCAGTGCTTTTCCGCCTTTGCCGGCAATCCCCTGCTCGTCAGTCTCGACCGCCTGATTGAAGACGGACTGCTCGAGAAGACCGACGCGCGTCGCGAGCCGTTCGTCGGGCACGGCACCGTCGACTATCCGGCCGTGATCGCGCATCGCCAGGCCCTGTGGCCGCGCGTGCTCGAACAATTCGACGCGGGAGGCGCCTCCCCGATGCGCGATCGGTTCGACCGTTTCTGCCGCGCGCACGCGAACTGGCTGGACGATTTCGCGCTGTTCATGGCCGTCAAGGATGCGCAAGGCCAGGCCGCATGGACATCGTGGGAGCCCGACATCGCCGCGCACGATCGAGCGGCGGTCGCGCGATGGTCGGTTCGATGCGCACGGGAGATCCGGCTGCACAAACTGATGCAGTTTCTGTTCTTCGAGCAGTGGCAGCGCCTGCGCGACGCCTGCCGCGCGCGATCGATCCAGATCATGGGCGATCTGCCGATTTTCGTTGCGCATGACAGCGCCGACGTCTGGGCGCGGCGAGAGTTGTTCCGCCTCGACGCCGACGGCCGGCCGACCGTGCTCGCCGGCGTCCCGCCCGACTACTTCAGCGCGACCGGCCAGTTGTGGGGGAATCCGCATTACCGGTGGGACGTCCTGGCGCAAACCGGATACGCCTGGTGGGTCGAGCGCTTTCGTTCGGTCTTGGCTCTGGTCGATCGTGTGCGCATCGATCACTTCCGTGGATTTCAGGCGGCATGGGAGGTGCCCGGCGACGCATCAGTGGCCACGCGAGGCGCGTGGGTGGAGGGGCCGGGCGCGTCGCTCTTCAACGTCGTGCAATTGACGCTCGGGACGAACCGGCTGCCCTTCGTCGCCGAAAACCTCGGCGTGATCACACCGCAAGTGGAGGCGCTGCGTGGGCGGTTTGGGCTTCCAGGGATGGCAATCCTGCAGTTTGCGTTTGGCAGCGACCCGCAGGCGCCCGATTTCAAGCCGCACAACTACTCACGCCACCTTGTGGTCTATACGGGCACGCACGACAACGACACGACGGTCGGCTGGTGGACCGGCGCAGCCGGGCACAGCACACGATCGGACTCCGAGATCGGGAACGAGCGCGCGCATGCCACCCGCTATCTCGGCCTCGAGGGACGCGAGGTGCATTGGGAGTTCATTCGCGCGGCGCTCGCATCGGTCGCCGATACAGCGATCGTTCCCGCGCAAGACCTCTTGGGTCTGGGAAGCGACGCGCGTATGAATCGGCCCGGCACCGTGAGCGGCAACTGGCGGTGGCGGCTCCTTCCCGGACAGCTGACCCGCGAGACGGCGCGAACGCTCGCCGTGATGGCCGAGACGTACGACCGGGTTTGACGGCTGGGCGCGCCCAGAGCCGGTTCATGCGCACAGGTCTTCGAGCGCCCGACGAGCTCGACGATGGTCTCGTCGCTCCACCGAGATTAATCCGTGACGCAGCCCGTGCTGGCGCTGCTCACGAGGCGGATGTACTTGGCGAGCGTGCCGCGCTCAGCTTTGAACGGCGGCTGTCGCCATTCCCGACGCCGTCGCGCAAATTCTTCGTCAGACACGTCAGCGGCAATGAGATTGCGCTCCGCGTCGATCGTCACGCGCTCGCCTGACCGCAGCAAGGCAATCGGCCCTCCATCCTGAGCCTCGGGCGTGATGTGCCCGACAAGGAACCCATGAGAGCCGCCGGAGAAGCGACCGTCGGTGAGCAGCGCCACGTCGTGGCCCAGGCCCGCGCCCATGATGGCCGACGTCGGCGTCAGCATTTCAGGCATGCCGGGTCCGCCTTTCGGGCCTTCGTACCTGATGACGATGACGTCGCCCTTGGTGATCTGCTTGTGCTCGAGCGCCGCCAGCATGTCTTCCTCGGAATCGAACACGCGCGCTGGACCCGAAAACCGCACACCCTCTTTGCCTGTGATCTTCGCGACGGCCCCGCCCGGCGCGAGGTTGCCCTTGAGGATCTGGATGTGACCGGTCGGCTTGATGGGGTTGGCGAGCGGGTGAACGATCTGCTGCCCTGGCGTGAGGCCGGGAAGATCCTTCAGGTTCTCTCGGATCGTGTTGCCCGTGACGGTCATGCAGTCGCCATTGATCATCCCCGCCTCGAGCAGCATCTTCATCACCGCCGGAATTCCACCCACCTGGTGCAAGTCTTCCATCACGTACTGGCCGCTTGGTTTGAAGTCCGCCAGCATGGGTATCCGGTTGCTCACCTTCTGAAAATCATCGAGGGTCAACGGGACGTTCACTTCATGGGCCAGCGCGAGCAGATGCAGAACCGCATTGGTCGATCCGCCGAGGACCGTCACGATCACCATCGCGTTTTCGAATGCCGCGCGCGTCATGATGTCGCGCGGTTTCAAATCGAGCTCGAGCATCTTGCGAACCGCGGCGCCGGCCTTGAAGCATTCCTGGAGCTTTTGCGGATCCTCAGCCGGCGTGGAGGAACTGTAGGGCAGCGTCATCCCAAGCGCCTCGATCGCCGATGCCATGGTGTTGGCCGTGTACATGCCGCCGCAGGCGCCGGCGCCGGGACACGAGTGGCGAACGATGTTCTTTCGCTGCGACTCGTCGATCGCACCGGCGAGAAACTGGCCATAACTCTGAAACGCGGACACGACGTCGAGCTTCTCGTTGTCATCGCCGTGCCCCGCTCGAATCGTGCCGCCGTAGACCATCAGGGACGGCCGGTTCAGCCGGCCCATCGCCATGACGCAGCCCGGCATATTCTTGTCGCACCCCGGAAGCGAGATGTTGGCGTCGTACCATTGGCTCGACATCAGGGTTTCGATCGAATCGGCGATGAGGTCCCGCGACTGCAGCGAGAAGCTCATGCCGTCGGTGCCCATGGAAATACCGTCGCTGACGCCGATGGTGTTGAAGCGCATGCCGACGAGACCCGCGGCCACCACGCCTTCCTTCACCTTCTCGGCGAGGGAGAGCAGGTGCATGTTGCAGGGATTCCCCTCGTACCACACGCTGGCGATCCCGACCTGCGGCTTGCTCATGTCGGCATCGGTCATGCCGGTGGCGTAGAGCATCGCTTGGGAGGCGCCCTGCGATTTCGGCTCGGTAACGCGCGAACTGAACTTATTGAGGCGAGGCATGCGTCTATTCTAGACGGCATGCCGCCGAGCACGGTTTCTGCGCGGCGCGGCTGGGCGGCTAAGAAGTACCCAAAAAGCTGGTGTCAAACCGCCCAGAAAGGCGTATCCTAAAAAACGCCTAAGTTCCGCGTCACTCGCGGAACCCGGGGGACCCAAGCTTCAGGGGCGCACCGGCGCAAACGCGCCAGGGGACACTTCCGAGTCCTAGCCCGTCAGCTAACCCCGTCGGCGTAACACGGAAGGCGTGAGTGAGTTCCCCATCAGCTTTGCGCGACGGACGCGTCCGCGTCGTCGTCGCGACGACCGTTCTTCTCTCCTTTATCTCATTCTGGCGCGCGGCCTCGATCGTTCTTGCCGATCTCGGTTCGACCGCCTTCTACGTTGGAGGCATCGTCGAACAGGCGGTCGGCAAGGCCGCGCCCTGGTTCATCCTCGGCGTAATGATCTTTTCGTATGCCGTTCGCGCCCTCTACATCGAAAGCTCGACGATGTTCGTGCGCGGGGGCGTCTATCGCGTCGTCAAGGAAGCGATGGGCGGGACGCTGGCCAAGCTCTCCGTGTCGGCGCTGCTCTTCGATTACGTACTGACGGGGCCTATCAGCGGCGTGTCGGCCGGCCTGTACATGGTCGGACTCGCCAACGACCTGCTGACGCGCGGCGGGTTCGGTGTCCAGTTGCCCACCGGCTCGACGGCCGCGCTCATCGCCATCCTTATTACGGTGTATTTCTGGTGGCGCAACACGATGGGACTGCACGAATCGAGCGACGATGCGCTGCGGATCATGCAGGTGACGACGGTGATGGTCGTCATTCTGATCGGATGGTGCAGCCTGACGCTGGTGCGCAACGGCGGTTCGCTGCCGCCATTGCCGATGCCGCTCCGGAACATGCAGTTCTCCGACGATGCCCTCGGCTGGCTGAGAGGGACAGTCTGGCCGACCTTTACGGCCGTCGCCATTTTGATTGGCTTCGGCCACTCGATTCTCGCCATGAGCGGCGAGGAGTCGCTGGCCCAGGTGTACCGCGAGATCGAGCATCCGAAGGTGAAGAACCTGCAGCGCGCGGGCTT
>JBGPHH010000006.1:0-36347 GCA_041484265.1 Vicinamibacteria bacterium | reverse complement strand
GATCAGCTCCTCGCGCACCAGATAGGCAAGGAGACGGCCCTTCCGTCGCTCGAGCTGGCCACGGAGGATTTCTCGAGCGCGATTGGCTCGTGCGCCGGCGGCTACAGCTGCATTTACGCGAACACGATCTCATGGAAGAACCCCACGACACCGCTCCCGATGGAGATCAACCCGCGGGCGGCTTTTGAACGCATGTTCGGGCGGGCCGGGAATGCCTCGCAGCGCGCCGCGCGATTGAAGCGGCAGTCGAGCATCCTCGACTCGGTGGGAGGAGAGCTGCAGTCGCTGCAGGGTCGGCTCGGGGCAGGGGATCGGCGCCGGCTCGCCGAATACATGACGAACCTGCGCGAAGTGGAATTGCGGATTCAAAAAGCGGAGGCGCAGAGCCAGACGAGCGTGGCTTCGCCGGAGGCGCCGCTCGGCATTCCCGAGTCGCACGACGAGCACTTGAAGCTGAACTTCGACTTGATGGCGCTTGCGTATCAGGCGGACATTACGCGCGTGGCGACGTATTACACGTCGCGCGAGCTCAGCCAGTTGACGTATCCGCAAGCCGGCGTCAACGAGCCGCACCATTCGGTCTCGCACCACGGCAACAACCCGGAGCGGATGGCGATGATGGCGCTCATCGGCGTGTATTACTCGCAGCTGATGGCGCGGTTCATCGAAAAGCTCCAGGCGATGCCCGAAGGCGACGGCACGGTACTCGACCACTCGATGATCTTTTTCGGCAATGGCATGTCGAACAGCGACATCCACGTGCATCTCGATCTGCCGATGACGGTGTTCGGGGGCCAGTTCAAGGGCAACCGCCACCTGCGGTTCGAGGGCCAGCCGATGGCCAATCTCTGGATGACGGCCGCGGCCGCCATGGATGTAGCGCTCGAGCACTTCGGCAACAGCACCGGAAGGCTCGATCTCTAAACTTAAAAGTTAGAAGTTAGAACTTAAAAGGACATTGTCCCATGAGAGTTCGAACGATTTCCTCCGCCGTCCTCATCACGTTCGCGCTCGGCGCCGGTGTGCGCGCCGACTCGAATGCGGTCGTCGAGAAAGTCAAAGCCGCCGATCTCAAGGCCGTCCAGGCGCTCATCAGTAAGCGCGCCGATGTGAACCTGCCGGAAGCGGACGGCACGACGGCCCTGCACTGGGCCGTCCGGAGCGGCAACGCGCCGATGGTTGATCTGCTTCTTCGCGCGGGCGCCGACGCCAAGGCGGCCAATAAGTACGGTGTCACGCCGCTCTCGCTCGCCGCCGTCAATGGCGACGCACAGACGATCGATAAGCTGCTCAAGGCCGGCGCCGATGCGACGGCGCCCGTCATTGAAGGGCAGACCCCGCTGATGCTGGCCTCGCGCACGGGGAAAGTCGAGGCGATCAAGCGGCTCGCGGCGGCCGGCGCAGACGTCAACGCGAAAGAAAAATGGATGGGCGAGACCGCGCTGATGTGGGCCGCGGGCGAGAACAATGCGGCGGCGGTCGCCGCGCTCGTCGAGCTCGGCGGCGACGTCAATGCACGCTCCGCCACGGTCCCCTATCCGGCACAGCGGCCGGCCGATCCCAGCAACTACGTGTCGAGCTTTGTCCCGAAGGGGAAGTGGACGCCGCTGATGTACGCGGCCCGCGAGAACGCCATCGATGCGGCGCGGACGCTGGCCGACCATGGCGCGGATCTCAACGTTCGAGATCCCGAAGGCGTCACGCCGCTTCTCGAGGCCATTGTCAATCTCCACTACGACCTGGCCGCCATGCTTCTCGAAAAGGGCGCGAATCCGAAGCTTGCCGACCAGGCGGGTATGACGCCGGTGTTCGCGGTGGTCGAGATGCGCACGCCGGCGTGGGAGCGCAGCCGCCCGCGCCTCAAAGAGCTCGATGTCATCGACGGGCCGGGCCTTATCGCCAAGCTCGTGGATCGTGGCGCCGACGTCGACGAGGCGCTCACGGCGCGTCAGTCGGCGCGTTATCACGCAGGCGGCTCGGCGGCCTTTGCTGAAGGCACGACGCCGCTCATGCAGGCGGCCCGCTACGAGCATCTCGATCTCGTGCGTCTGCTCGTCGCTCGTGGCGCAGACGTGACGAAGGCCCAACCCGACGGCACCTCGGCGCTCATGATTGCGGCCGGCGTGAAGTACGCGCTGACGCAGGAGGGCGATCCCGACAACATGGGGACGGCAGACGAAGCGTTTGAGATCGTCAAGCTGCTCGCCGAGCATGGCGCGGATGTGAACACCGCGAATGCCCGAGGTGAGACGGCGCTCTATGGAGCCGCGTTCGTCGGCCGCGATCGCGTGATCCAGTTGCTCGCCGATCGGGGAGCGAAGCTCGATGCGAAGACCAAGACGGGCCTGACGATTCTCGACGGCGCGCTCAACAGCAGCGTGCCGGACGAGGGGACGGGCGCGCGCGCCGGCGGCAAACCGGGGGAGTCCACAGCGAAGCTGGTCGTCGACCTGATGATCAAGGCGGGCGTGGAACCCACCTACAAAGTCGCGAACGAGCGGGCGTCGATTCACATCGAATCGGCCCGGCAGGCCGTGCAGTCATCGTCTTCGGCGAAGCCGGCGTCGCCCGCGCCCCAGCCAGCATCGACGCCGCAGAAGTGAGCTGATGCGGAACGCGGCCCGGATTCTGGTGTGTGCGGTGCTGGCGTGGCCGTCGGTCGTGGTCGGTCAGATGAGGTCCGTGCAGGACGGCGTCTACACGCGCGACCAGGCGGCCCGTGGGCAGAAAGAGTACGGCGTGTTTTGCGCGTCGTGTCACGCTTCGGATCTCGGCGGCACCAACTCGGGCGACAGCGGCGCGCCGCCGCTTCGTCGAGAGGCGTTCATGGCCGGATCGGATGCGAACGCGCTCTTCACGCTGATTCGGATGAACATGCCGCGTGACGCGCCGTCGGGGTTGAGCGACCAGCAGTATCTCGATGTGATGGCGTACATCTTTCAGCAGAACGGATTCCCGGCCGGCAAGGACGAGTTGACGATGGACGTCGAACAGCTGCGAAGCATCAAGATCGTGAGCGCGCGGCCTGGTAATGCTGTCGAGAGCGTGAAATGAAGAAATGCGTCGTCTCCGCGGTCGTCTGGCTTCTGGTGCTGTGGAGCGCCACTCAGGCACAGGCACCGGCCAATCGGGAGACGTCGTCCACGGCGCCGGGACGTTCGACGCCTGTTATCGATCGAGCCCTCGTCGACAAGTACTGCGTGAGCTGCCACAACGCACGGTTGAAGACAGGCGACCTCGCGCTCGACGCTGTGGATATGGCCGACATCCCGGCTCGAGCCGAGGTCTGGGAGAAAGTCGTCCGCAAGCTGCGGAGCCACATGATGCCGCCGGCGGGCGCGATGCAGCCCGACGCGCCGGCGGTGGCGACCTTTGTGTCGTCGCTCGAAGGCGCCCTCGACCGTGGCGCGGCGGCGCGCCCCACGCCTGGACGCACCTTGCTGCATAGGTTCAACCGAGCCGAATATGCCAACGCCGTTCGCGACCTGCTGGCGCTCGAGGTCGATCCGGTGCCGCTTCTGCCGCCAGACGACTCGACGTTTGGCTTCGACAATATCTCGGACATCCTCGGCATCTCGCCCCTGCTGATGGAGCGCTATGTCAGCGCGGCCGAACGGATCAGCGCCCTGGCCGTTGGCGATCCGTCGCTGCCGAAGACCTCGGCCCTGTACCGGCTGAGGAACGACCTGCCGCAGGGCGAGCACATCGACGGGCTCCCGATCGGAACGCGCGGCGGCGCGCTCATTCGCCATACCTTTCCTCTCGATGGCGAGTACGTCATCAAACTCAAGCTGTGGCGCACCTCGGTCGGGTTCACGAGAGGCCTGCAGCAGCAGCACGAGCTGGAAGTGAGCCTCGACGGCGCGCGTGCGATGCTGGCGCCGGTCGGCGGCGAGGCCGACTACCGGCTGAGCGTCCTCAACGCGGGTGCCCTCGATATCGAGCTCGACGGGCGTCTGCGGACGCGTGTGAAGGCGACCGCCGGACCGCACGACGTCCTCGCGACCTTCATTGCGATTGCCGGCGGTGTGGCGACGGGTCCCGAGTCGCTGCGGCCGTCGATGTTCGCCGTCGATCCGCTCTACATTCACGGCGTTCCCGGGATCGAGAGCCTGATTATCGAGGGACCGTTCAACGCGACCGTGCCTCGCGAGACGCCCAGCCGCCGCGCGATCTTCACCTGCAAACCGACGAGCGCGACAGATGAAGCCACGTGCGCGCGGACGATCTTGACTCGGTTGGCGCGCCGGGCGTATCGGCGGCCGGTCACCGACGCTGACGTGCAGCCGCTGCTGGCGATGTACCGCACGGGCCGCACGAACGCCGGGTTCGAGCAGGGCATCGAGGTCGCGCTGCAGGGCATCCTCACGAGCCCGTACTTTCTGTTTCGTGCCGAGCAGGATCCGCCGGCGCTCGCCGCCGGCGCGGCGCACCGGATCACCAACATCGAGCTGGCGTCGCGGCTGTCCTTTTTCTTGTGGAGCAGCATTCCCGACGAACCGCTCCTCGCCCTGGCGGCGCAGGGCACGCTCGGCCAGCCGGCCGTGCTCGAGCGCGAGGTGCGCCGGATGCTGAAGGATCCGCGCGCCGGTGCGCTCGTCGCCAACTTTGGCGGTCAGTGGCTCCACTTGCGAAATCTGGCCGCCTTTGTGCCAGACCGCACGGACTTCCCGGAGTTCGACGACCTGCTGCGTCAGGCGATGCGCCGCGAAACGGAGCTCTTTCTCGCGAGCGTCATAGACGAGGACCGGAGCGCGCTCGACCTGCTGCGCGCCGACTATACGTTTGTCAACGAGCGGCTGGCCCGTCACTACGGGATGCGCGGCGTGTATGGCGCCAACTTCCGGCGCGTGTCGTTGACCGACCCGTCGCGGTACGGCCTGTTGGGCCAGGCGAGCGTCCTCGCCGTGACGTCCTATCCCAACCGCACGTCGCCGGTCGTGCGGGGCCGATGGATTCTCGAGAATATTCTCGGGGCGACGCCGGCGCCGCCGCCGCCCAACGTCCCGCCGCTCGCCGACACGGCCAAGCCGAAGACGATGCGAGAGCGCATGTCGTCGCATCGCGCCAATCCGGTATGCGCCTCGTGCCACCGCGTGATGGATCCGATCGGTCTGGCGCTCGAGAACTTCGACGCGACCGGCGCCTGGCGCAGCAAGGACGGCGAAGCGCCGATCGATGCGTCCGACACGCTGGCCGACGGCACGAAGGTGGACGGGCCCGTGGCTTTGCGGCAGGCGCTCCTGCGGGAGCCCGATCGGTTCGTCGCCACGCTGACCGAGAAGCTGATGACGTACGGTCTGGGCCGCGGGCTCGACTACAACGACATGCCGGCCGTTCGCGCGATCGTCCGTGACGCGGCCGCGAGCGACTACCGCATGTCGTCAATCATCATGGGGATCGTCAAGAGTGTGCCGTTTCAGATGAGGACCAAGCCGCCCGCGGGCGAGGCGCCGCGCGTGGCGTCGCGATAGCCGGACACGTTTTGCGAAGGGGAGAATGCACATGTTTCTGACCAAGATGTCGTTGCCGCGCCGGACCTTCCTGCAGGGTATTGGCGCCACTGTCGCGCTGCCGCTGCTCGACGCCATGATTCCCGCGGCGACCCTGCTCGCGCAGACCGCCGCCAAGCCCGTGCGTCGCTTCGGCGCCGTGTACTCGCCCAACGGCATGATCATGAGCCAGTGGACGCCGGAGAGCGCGGCCGCGGGCTTCGATCTGCCGCCGATCCTCAAGCCGTTCGAGCCGTTCCGCTCTCACCTGAACGTCGTCAGCAATCTCAATTCCGGGTCGCAGCGCGGCGGCGGGCACGCGCTCGCCGAGCCGTGCTTCATGACGGGTGTCATCCACCCGAAGCGGACCGAGGGCGCCGACATCGAGGCGGGCACGTCAATCGATCAGACCCTGGCTGTCGAGTACAGCAAGGGCCTCCGGTTTCCGTCGATTGAGGTCTGCGCCGAGGATTTCACGACCGCGATTGGGTCGTGCGAGATTGGCTTCAGCTGCGCGTACTTGAACACCATCTCGTGGCGCACGCCGACGACGCCGCTGCCGATGGAAATTGATCCCCGGCTGGTCTTCGAGCGCATGTTCAGCGACGCCACGGGCACGGCGGCCGAGCGGGCCGTTCGACTCCGGAACCGGAAGAGCGTGCTTGACGGGGTCACTGAACAGGCCAAGCGTCTGCAGACCGGCCTCGCGCCGTCCGACCGGAACCGGCTCAACGACTACCTGCAGAACGTGCGCGACATCGAGCAGCGCCTCGAGCGGGCCGAGCAGGAAAACGTCTCGGCGCTCAACCGGGAATCGCCCTCGGGCGTCCCTGACGACTACGCGGACCACGTCGGGCTGATGTTCGACCTGATGGTGATGGCGTTTCAGGCCGACGTCACGCGCGTGTTCACGTTCATGATGGGCCGCGAGTTGAGCGGCCGCATCTACCCGAACCTCGGCATCACCGAGCCCCATCACGCCGTCTCCCATCACCAGAACAAGCCCGAGCGCATCGCGAAGTACGCCAGCACCAACGCCTATCACGCGCAGCTCGTGGCCAAGCATCTCGAGCGGCTCAAGGCGACGCCTGATGGCGACGGGACGCTCCTCGACAACTCGCTGCTGCTCTGGGGATCGGGCATGAGCAACCCGAACCTCCACACCTTCGATCCGCTGCCGGTCGTCCTGCTAGGCGGCGACTCGGGCCACCTGCGAGGCGGACGCCATCTGGTCCAAGCCGAAGGGACACCGATGGCGAACCTGATGCTGGCGCTGGCGCGAAGCGGCGGCGCGTCGATGGACAAGTTCGGCGACAGCACCGGCATGGTTTCGCTCTAGGAGACAACGATGGAAATGAGAACGATCGCTGGCGTCGCCCTCGTGGCTGTGTGCGCCCTGTCGGCGTCGGTCGCCGCACAAACGGCCGCCCGCCAGACGAGCCCTGGAAATAACGTCAACAACGCCAACAATGCCAAGAACGCCGTCAACGTGGTCGATGCGTACGGCTCGACGCCCCTGCACAAGGCGGTCGAGTCGGGCGACCTCGCCTCCGTCGATCGGCTGATCCGCGCCGGGGCCAACGTCAATGCCGCCAATCGGTATCACGTGACGGCGCTCTCGATCGCGGCGGTTCGAGGCGACGCGCGCATGGTGGCGACGCTGCTCAGGGCGGGCGCCGACCCCAACGTCCTGATGGGCGAAGGAGAGCCCGTGCTGCTGACGGCGGCACGGTCGGGCGCGGTCGAGATCGTCAAGGCGCTCATCGAGGCGGGCGCGGACGTCAACATCCGCGAGCGTTTCTACGGCCAGACGCCGCTGATGTGGGCGGCGATCGAAAACCACGCGGACGTGATCAACGAGCTGACGAGCCATGGCGCGGACGTCAATGCCAAAGCCAACGTGCTCGAAGGCGAGCCGGCATGGCGGTACGGTAAGGACAGCCGCAACGGCATCAACGGCGAAGCGCTCCAGAACCTGAACACCAACTTCTCGAAGGGTGGGCTGACGCCCCTCATGTACGCGGTGCGCCAGGGCTCGACCGAGGCCGCCCTCGCCCTCATCGCGCGCGGCGCCGATGTGAAGGCGACGGACCCCGAGGGATTCTCGCCGCTGCAGATCGCGATCGATAACGCGTACTACGACACGGCGGCGGCGCTCATCGAGCACGGCGCGGATGTCAATCAAGCGGACCGCAGCGGCCAGACGCCGCTGTACACGATTGCCGACATGCGGTCGCTGCTCTGGACGTACAACCGTCCGACGCCGAGGGCCCAGAACAAGATTGATTCGCTCGAGGTGGCGAGGCTCCTCATCGCGAAGGGCGCGAAGGTCGATGCCAAGCTGACGGGCCCGGCCAGGCGTCCGCTCGGGGGGGGCGGCAGCGCGCTCGCCGGTCGCGGGGCGACGCCGTTCATTCGCGCCGCCGTCACGTCGGACCTGCCGCTCATGCGACTGCTGCTCGAGCACGGCGCCGATCCCAAGGTGACAACCAACGATGGCAGCAATGCCTTGCACGCGGCGGCCGGCGTCCGCTGGAACGACAACACGATGAAGACGGCCGTGGCGCTGGGCTTCGGGACCGAAGAAGACTCGATTGAAGCCATCAAGATGCTGATGGGCTTCGGCCTCGACGTCACCACTGCGAACAACGCAGGAGCCACGGCCCTGCACGGCGCGGCCGATCGCGGCGCCAATCAGGTGATCCGGTTCCTCGTGGCGAACGGCGCGAAGCTCGACGCCATGACCAAGCCGACCGTCCGGCCGACCACCGTCGACAACGAACCGCCGCAGAACGTCCCCGGCCAGACGCCGCTCGACTCGGCGATCGACGCCGATCCGCCGAACCCGTCCACGATTGCGCTGCTGCGCGAGTTGATGGGGAAGGACGCCGCCGATCCGTTGCGAGGGCCGAGCCGGAGGCGATAGGCGGCATGCGACGTCTCATCCACGCATTCGCTGTTGCCGTCGCGCTCGCCGCGCCGTTTGTTTCTGGCGTGGCGGCGCAGATTGCCGTGTCGTCGAACGACAACAAAGCGGTGCTCGTGGACGGCGTCAACACCGTGCCGCCCAACGCCCGTCCGGACACGGTCACCATCATCGATCTGAACGTCTCGCCTCCGCGCGTCGTCGCTGAAATCGGCAACGTCCCCGGCGGCTGGTCGGCGCCTCCGCAGAGCGTGGCGGTGACGCCTGACGAATCGATTGCGCTCGTCACCTCGTCTGCGAAGATCGACCCGGCGAATCCACAGAAGACGGTCTTCAACGACGTGCTGTCGGTCATCGACCTCAAGGCGTCGCCGCCCTCAGTAACGGCCACGCTCAAGACCGGTCTGCGTCCGTCGGGCGTGTCGATCAATCGCGCCGGCACGCTGGCGCTTGTCGCGAACCGCGCCGAGGGCACCGTGTCGGTCTTCACCATTGCGGGCAAGACGGTGACGCCCGCCGGCAAGGTCGATCTCGGCGACGCGCAGTCCGGGCCGAGCCTGCCGGTATTCACGCCGGATGGCAAGACGGCGCTCGTGACGCTCAACGACGGCCATCGGCTCGCCGTTCTGTCGGTGGATGGCGCGAAAGTCGAGTACACGAAGCGCGATATTGCGGCGGGCCTTCGTCCGTACGGCCTCGAGATTACCCCGCGCGGCGACGTCGCCATCGCCGCCAGCATCGGCAACGGCCCGACCGGCGGCGCCGATACGCTGAGCGTCATCGATCTGACGGCAAAGCCGCCTCGTGTCGTGGACGGCGTCTTCGTCGGAGTCATTCCGGAGGGGATCGGGCTGTCACCGGACGGCAGTGTCCTGGCGGCGAACGTCATGAACGGGTCGAACCTCTCGAAGTCGTCGCCGTATTTCAACGATTTCGGCCTGCTGAAGTTGTACCGCCTCACTGGAACGAAGCTGACGTTCATCACCGAGACGAAGATCGGCCACTGGTGCCAGGGCATCGCCTGGAACCGGCAGGGGACGACCGTGCTGACACAATGCGCCGCCGACAATACGATCCAGATATTCAACTTCGACGGCCGCGTGCTGTCGCCGGCTGGCTCCATCAAGACTAACGGCGCGCCGACGGGCATACGAACGGCAGTCACGCGTTAGACGTGCGATGGTGCGAACAGGTGCGAGAGTGCGAGGGGGTGCGATGAGACCGAACGTCATTTTCCGCGGGGCAGTCGTGGCGCTGTTCCTGTTCCTCGGCGCGGTCGTGGGCTACGGCCAGCGCGGACCCTTGACCGCCACGAAGGTGCCCACGACCATCGTGACCGGCAAGCTGAAAGACGGGACCGGTTATACGCTGGTCAAGCCCGAGAACTGGAACGGGACCGTTCTCCTGGCGCTCGACGCTGGAGATCTGAACTCCGACAGCGCGAACTGGCTCTACGCCCGCGGGGTCGCGCGAACCGGCAACGACCGCAGTCAGATTGGGTCGCTCACCGATCGCGGCGCCGCCAACCTGGTTGAGACGCTCGACGTCTTTACTGCGCGCTTCGGCAAGCCGTCGCGGGCGCTCACCAACGGCAGCTCACTTGGCGGACAGGTGTCGGCCATCGCCGCCTTCACCTATCCGGACCGGTTCGTGGGCGGCATCTCCTTCTGCGGCGGCAACATGGGCTGGGCGCCGTACCTCAATACCAACCTCGACGTTGCGTACACGCTCAAGACGCTGCTGGCGCCGCGCGCCGACATGCCGCTGACGCGCATTCCCAAAGACGATGCGGCACTGACGGAGCAGTGGCAGACACTGCTCAAGACCGCGCAGGGCACTCCCGATGGGCGCGCTCGGATCATGCTGGCGGTCGCGATGGGGCAGGCGCCGATCTGGACGACGCGCGACATGCCGGAACCCGGCGCCGACGACACCAAAGGGCGCGAGGAGGCCGCGTATCGGACCGTGCTCGACTTCGGCCGCCAGTTCACGGCGCTCCGTCGTCGGCTCGAGGAGTCTGCCGGCGGAGGCACGTCGTGGAACACGGGGATCAACTACGCGGCGATGTACGACAAGCGAATTAGCGCTGCCGATCACCGGACCATCGAGAGCTTGTACAAGGAAGCGGGCCTGTCGGTGAAAGACGATCTGCGCGCGCTCGACCAGGCGCCAAGAGTCGTCCCGGAGAAAGGCCCGAACGAATTCGTCCACAAGATCTATCCGTTCGACGGCAAGATTTCGATTCCGATGTTGACGATCGGCAGCACCGGCGACCCGTACGTCTGGTCGTCGATCGACTCGGCGTATGCCAGTGCTATTCGCGGGGCGGGCCGCGGTGAGCTGCTTCGGAGCGCCTACGTGCACTCTGCCGGGCACTGTGCCTTCACGCAAGGCGAGCTCACGGCGGGGTATCAGGTGATCCTCGAGCGCCTCAACACGGGGCGTTGGCCCGAGACCGGTGCGGCGGCCATGAACGCCCGTGCCACGGCAGCGAACTCTGGCGAGGCTCGATTCTGGGAGTACACGCCACCCGCGCTCGAACGCGCGAAGTTGCTGCCGTAGGCTTGGGGAGATATTGGTAGATTGATGGGAGCTAGCACATTCATGAGGCGGGCGTTCCTGGGGTTCGCTGTAGCTGTGTTGTTGTGGAACGGCGGCGTCGCCGCGTCTCAGCCGGCCCCTGGGCAGGTCACGCAGCAGCCCGCGTCGGCAGCGGGATCGACCGGCGCCACGCAGTACCGGGCCGTCCTGGATCGCTATTGCGTCAGCTGCCACAGCGATCGGCTTCAGGCCGGCAGCCTGTCGCTCCAGACGCTCGATCTGTCGCGCGTGCCGCAGGACGCCGATGTGTGGGAGCGCGTGGTTCGGAAGCTGACGGCCGGCGCGATGCCGCCGGCCGGCTCGCCGCGTCCTGACGCGCAAACGACCGAAAGTCTGGTGACGTATCTCTCGGGAACGCTCGATCGCGAAGCGGCAGCCCATCCGAAACCGGGGCGGCCGACGCTGCATCGCCTCAATCGCGCCGAGTACGCCAACGTCATCCGCGACCTCCTCGCTCTCGACGTCGACGTGACGACGCTGCTGCCCGCCGACGAGCTGAGCCACGGCTTCGACAACATCGGCGATGCGCTCGGCGTCTCTCCGGTGCTGCTCGAGCGCTATCTGACGTCGGCCGACAAGATCAGCGCCCTGGCCGTGGGTGATCCGGACGTCGGGCCGGGAAGCGATACATATGTCGCGCGCGGCGACAGCCATCAGCTCGAGCACCTCGAAGGACTCCCGCTCGGGACTCGCGGCGGTCTGCTCATCAACCGCACGTTCCCGCTCGACGGCGACTACACCTTCAGCGCGAAGCTGTGGCGGACCAATAACGGCTTCGTCCGCGGCCTGTCGGCGGCCCACCAGGTGGAATTCAGCGTGGACGGCGAGCGCGTGTTCGTGGCGAGTGTCGGCGGCCAGGACGACTGGCAGGAGCTGCTCAGCAATCCCGCGTCGGCCGACACGTTCGACGCGCGGCTTCAGGCGCGCGTGCACGTGAAGGCGGGTCCGCACGTGGTTGGGGTGACGTTTGTCGAGAAGACGGCCGCGCGCAACCAGACGCTTTACCGGCCGCTTCTGGGTAATCCCGACTCGGTCGATTCCGACGGCGTGCCGCGCATCGACACCGCGATGATCGCGGGGCCGTACAATCCCACCGGCCCGGGCGACACGCCCAGCCGTCGGCGGATTTTCACCTGCGCAGCTCACGACCAGACGTGTGCGACGACGATCGTCTCGACGTTGGCTCGACGGGCGTTTCGGCGGCCGGTGACGGCCGCTGAAGTCCGGCAGCTGATGGCCTTCTACGACAGGGGCCGCAAGACGCGAGGGACCTTCGACGCCGGCGTTCAACTGTCGCTCCGACGCATCCTCGCGGACCCCGCGTTTCTCTTCCGCGCCGAACGCGATCCGGGGCGTTTGCCTGCGGGCGCCGTGTACCGCGTCAGCGACCTCGAGCTGGCCTCACGCCTCTCGTTCTTCCTCTGGAGCAGCATCCCAGACGAAGAGCTGCTGAAGGTCGCCGAGCAGAAGCGGCTGAGCAATCCCGTGGTATATCGGCAGCAAGCGCGGCGGATGCTGGCCGATCCGCGCGCCGACGCGCTCGTCGCCAATTTTGCCGGCCAGTGGCTGCAGCTCCGTAACCTGCAGCGCGTCGTGCCCGATCCGATGGAGTTCCCCGACTTCGACGACAACCTCCGTCAGGGGTTTCGGCGCGAGACGGAGCTCTTTGTCGGCAGCATCATGCGCGAGGATCGCAGCGTGCTCGATCTACTGCGCGCCGACTATACGTTTGTCAACGAACGGCTCGCCCGGCACTACGGCATTCAGGGCGTGAACGGCACGCAGTTCCGCCGCGTCGCGGTCGTAGACGATGCTCGTCGCGGTCTGCTGGGGCAGGGCAGCATTCTGACGCTGACGTCGCACCCGAACCGGACGTCACCGGTCAAGCGCGGCAAGTGGATCCTCGAGAACTTCCTCGGGTCGCCGCCGCCGTCCCCGCCGCCGAATGTGCCGCCTTTTAACGAGAGCCAGGATCAGGCGAAGCCGAGGACGATGAAGGAGCGGATGGCCGAGCATCGCGCCAACCCGGTGTGCGCCAACTGCCATCGGTTGATGGACCCCCTCGGGCTGGCGCTCGAGAATTTCGACGGCGTCGGCGCCTGGCGCGTCCGCGACTCGGGCGCCCGCATCGACGCGACGAGCCAGCTGTTCGACGGCAGCAACGTGGACGGCGTGGTGAGCCTGCGTCGGGCCCTGCTGCAGCGCCCCGAGGTGTTCGTCAGGACGTTCACGGACAACCTAATGACCTACGCGCTCGGCCGCGGGCTGACCGCCGACGACATGCCCGTAGTGCGCGCCATCATGCGCGAGGCCGCCCCGCAGGATTACCGGTTCCAATCGATTGTCATGGCTCTTGTCAACAGCGCGCCGTTCCAGATGCGCATGAAGGCGTCGGTGGAGGAAGAATGATCATCACGAAGAAGTGCTTGCCGCGGCGGACGTTCCTGCGCGGCGTGGGTGTCACGGTCGGGCTGCCTCTGCTCGAGGCGATGGTGCCGGCGATGACCGCTGTCGCCCAGACAGTGGCCAAGCCGGTGCGCCGGTTCGGCGCGATCTACGTTCCGCACGGAAGTCTGTTGTCCGAATGGACACCGAAGACTGAGGGGCTCGCATATGAGATGACACAGATTCTCAAGCCGCTCGAGCCGTTCCGCGAGCAGATGGTCGTCCTGAGCGGCCTGTCGGCCGGGCCGACGGTGCTCAACGGCGGACACGCCGTCGCACCCGCGTCGTATCTGACCGGCAACATCCAGCCGAAGCAGACCGAAAGCTCCGACGTGCTTGATGCCGTGACGGTGGATCAGGTGATGGCGAAGTCGATCGGGCAGGAGACGCTCTTCCCGTCGCTCGAGATCGCCACCGAGGATTTCGCGACCTCGATCGGCGCATGCGACACGGGCTACAGCTGCACCTACATGAACACCATCTCGTGGGCCGGCCCGACCTCGCCGCTCCCGATGGAGACCAATCCCCGCGCGGTGTTCGAGCGGATGTTCGGCGGCTCGGGCACGCCGGCGCAGCGGCTGGCGCGGATGCAGGCCAACCGCAGCATTCTCGATTCGGTGACCGAGACCATCGGCGGGTTCCAGCAGGGGCTCGGCGCCCGCGACCGCACGCGGCTGCAGGAGTACCTCGACAACGTTCGCGAGATCGAGCGTCGGATCGAGCGGGCGGAACGTCAGGCCAATGCGCAGCCCGAGAACCTGATGGCGCCGGTCGGCCCGCCGGAAGTCTATGACGAGCACGTCGCGGTGATGCTTGAACTCATGGCGGCGGCGTTCCAGGCCGACGTAACGCGCGTCTTCACGTTCATGATGATGCGCGACGTCAGCAGCCGATCGTTCCCGCACATCGGCGTGCCCGATCCGCATCACGCGCTCTCGCACGAGGCGAACGGCCGCAGCCAGGATCCCAACCAGAAGGTGAAGTTCGCCAAGGTGAACGCGCACCATGCGTCGCTCTTTGCGACCTTTGTCGAGAAGCTGCGCACGACGCGCGAAGGCGACGGGTCTTTGCTTGATCATTCGATGGTGCTCTACGGCAGCGCCATGGGGAATGCCAACGACCACACCCATCATCCGCTGCCGCTCGTGGTCCTCGGCGGCGGCTCGGGCCAGATCAAGAAGGGCGGCCATCACATCGCGTCGCCCAATCTCACGCCGATGGCCAATCTGCTGCTCGCGCTCGCGCAGAAGGCCGGCGTCGAGACCACGAAGTTCGGTCTCAGCACGGAAGCGATGGATATCTAGTTCCGGGTGCGAAGGTGCGAAAGGTGCGAGGGGTGCGAATGGTGCGCAAAGTGCGAAGGGTGCGACAGGTGCTTGCGGTGTCGATGATCGTGCTGGTGGCGCTCGCCGGCGGCGCGGCTGCAGCGCCGGCCACGCTCATCGAAGCGGTCAAGGCCGGCGACCGCGCGGCCGTCGGGCGGCTGCTGGCTGCGAAGGCCGACGTCAAGGCCGCCGAGGCGGACGGGACCACGGCGCTGCACTGGGCGGTTCGAGCCGGCGACGAGCCGATGACGACGCAGTTGGTCCGCGCGGGCGCGAACGTGAAGGCGTCGAACCGCTACGGCGTCACGCCGTTGGCCTTGGCCGCCGAGAGTGGCAACGCGGCTATCGTCGAGTTGCTGGTCCGCGCTGGCGCAGACCCCAACACGGCGTCGCCTGAAGGCGAGACCGTTCTGATGACGGCGGCGCGCTCCGGCAGCGTGGCCGCGGTCAAGACCCTGCTCGCGCACGGGGCGAATCCCAATGCGAGGGAGAGCTGGCTCGAGCAGACGGCGCTGATGTGGGCGGCGGCCGACAATCACGCCGATATCGTGCAGGCGCTCCTCGAGAATGGCGCGGACAAGAACGCCCGCGCGAAGGCGACGACGGGCCAGCCGAGGCTCGCACGCCAGCAGGGCGTTGCGGCCCAGGCGTCGCACAGCAACTTCCCGCACGGCGGCTTTACGGCACTGCTGTTCGCGGCTCAGCTCGGAGCGAGCGATGCCGTCCGGACGCTGGCCGCGGCCGGCGCAGATCTGAATCTGGGGGATCCTGACGGGATCACGCCGCTCGCAATGGCCATCATCAACGGCAACTACGACGTGACCAAGCTCCTCGTGGACAAGGGCGCCAACGTGAACGCGACCGATCGTGTCGGGCGTTCACCTCTGTTCTTTGCAACCGACATGCACACGCTCGAGTGGCTGTTCAGCCGGCCGGTGCCGCGGCCGACCGGCGAACTCGACAGCGTGGACACGGTCAAGCTGTTGCTCGCTCGGGGAGCGAATCCGAACGCGCGGATGACCGGGCGCCCGTTCATCCTGCACCACAACGCCACCGGCAATAAGACGCTGGTCGAAGGGTCCACGGCGTTCATGAAGGCCGCGACCACGTCGGACGTCACGCTGATGAAGGTCCTGCTCGAGCACGGCGCCGATCCGAATATCCCCACGCGGAACAACACGACGGCGCTGATGGCGGCCGCCGGCTTGAACTGGGTGGATATCTCCAGCCTCGGCACCGAGGAGGCGTCGATTGAGGCCATCACGGTGCTGCTCGATCGCGGCGCCGATATCAATGCGAAGAACGATCTCGGCGAGACGGCCGTCCACGGTGCGGCGCAACGCGGCGCCGATAAGGTTCTCCGCTTCCTCGTCGCGCACGGCGCCAAAGTGGATGTGAAGAACGAAGAAGGCCGCACGCCGCTCGACGAAGCGATTGGCCAGGCTAACGAGGCCAACGACGACAACGTGCGGCGCCCAGAACGGAAGAGCACGCAGGCACTGCTGCGCGAGCTGATGGCCGGCGCGGCCAAGCCCTAGTCCATGACCTTCTTCCCCAGGGCCGCGGGCATCGCGGTTCTGGCCGTTGCGCTAGTTGTGGTGTGCAGTGCGGCGGCCAGTTCTGGCGGTCAGAGTTTCCAGGCGCCGCCCGGGTTTCGTTCGGTGCGCGACGGCGTGTACACCGAAGCGCAGGCGACGCGGGGCCATGTGATGTTTCGCGACGTCTGCAGCGTGTGCCATCCGGATCCGCTGTGGCGTCCGACGTGGAAAGCCAAGCGAGTCGGCGAGCTCTACCGCTTCATCGGGCGATTCATGCCCGACGACAATCCCAGAAGTTTGACGAGCCGGGAAGTCGTCGACGTGCTGGCGTACATTCTCAGCGCCAACAAGCTGCCGGCCGGACCCACGGAGTTGCCGGACCGCTTCGAGGAGCTGATGCTGATTCGGATTGAAGATCCCTGAGGGCGATTCGGATTTCTGTTGATCCCGCAACGAGCCGCCGGAATTCCCGCGAATTCATCGAAAATTCATACCTCTCTCACTCATCATTCAGGACTCGCGAGGGGGCCTTCACGATGATACGCGCACCAAGTCCCTGCTCAAGACGCGCCTGATTCTCGAAGGGAGTGACAATGTTGACCTTTCTGAAAGCGTCCTGCGCCACCGTACTCGCTCTGCTGGCCTTAGTGGCTCTGCCATCGGCCGCCTTCGCCCAGGCGTCTATCGCTGGCGTTGTCAGAGACGCCTCGGGAGCCGTGCTGCCGGGTGTGACGGTGGAAGCGTCGAGTCCGGCGCTCATCGAGAAGACCCGGTCGGTCCTGAGCGATGCGAACGGCCAATACAAGATTGTGGATCTGAGGCCGGGCACCTACTCGGTGGTCTTCACCCTGGTGGGGTTCAACACGTTCAAGCGCGACGGCATCGAACTGACCGGCTCCTTCACGGCGACCGTCAACGGCGACTTGCGAGTGGGCGGCATCGAAGAGACGGTCACGGTCTCCGGCGAATCCCCGATCGTTGACGTGCAATCAGCGACGCACGAACGCGTGCTGGGCAAGGACGTGATCGACGCGATTCCGACCTCGAATACCCACTTCAGCGTCGCGACGTTGATCCCCGCCGTGCAAAGCAGCAATACGGCCGACGTCGGTGGCACCAACGCGATTTCACTCGTCGCGCTGACGGCCCATGGCGGCCGCAACACGGACATGCGTGTGCTGCTCGACGGCCTGTCGACCAACAACACGGAAGGGGCGGGCCAGTTCAGCGGCTATCTGCCAAACATGGCCAGCGTTCAGGAGCTGTCGGTTGATTTCGCGGCCGGCGTCGCGGAGCAAGGCACCGGCGGCGTGGTGCTGCGCGTCGTCCCACGGGACGGCGGCAACAGGTACAGAGGGTCGTTCTTCGCGACCGGCGCGAGTCAGGGCATGGAGGCCAGCAATCTGACGGCGGACATCATTGCGAGAAATCTCACGACGAGCACCAACCTTCAGCAGGTGTGGGACGTCAGCGGAGGATTCGGTGGACCCGTCATCCCTGACAAGATCTGGTTCTTCTTCGCCGCCCGCCGGGAGCGGCACAACAACTTCTCAGGTGGGTACACGAATCTGAATGCCGGCAATCCGGCGGCCTGGGACTACGTGCAGGGCCCCACACCGACGACCAATGACGGCCTCCAGCGAAGCGCGAACCTGCGGTTGACGTGGCAGGCCACCCCGCGAAACAAGTTTGCGTACTTCTATGACAACCAGTACCGGTGCCTGTGCAAGCGGAATCTGACGCCGCTCTTGACGCCTGAAGCGACGAGCAGCATCGAATATCCCTACGCGAACATCACCTCGTTCACCTGGAGCTCGCCGCTGACCAACCGGCTGCTCGTCGAGGCCGGGTTCCTGTGGCACCCGGAAGAGTGGCACTACCCGCTGCACGATCTGGACATGATCGGCGTGCAAGATCAGGGTCTGGGCAATCTCACGTACCGGGGACAGATCATGGTCAATTCAAACGGCCAGTTCCCGGACGCCATCGAGAACGCGTTCAACTACCGGGCCTCGGTGACGTATGTCACCGGGACGCACGCCCTGAAGATCGGCTTCATGGATCAGCACGGCTCGAGGGATATTTCGACGGTCGGCAACAACTTCAACCTCAGCTACCGCTTCAACAGCCCGTCGCCGTCCCAGCCCACGCCCAACCAGCTGACAGAGTATTCGACGCCCAATCGCCTGATCGAGAACATCAAAGCGGACCTGGGCATCTACGCACAGGACCGGTGGACGATCAACAAGCTCACGGCCAATCTGGGCGTGCGGTTCGATTATTTCAACGACTACTTTCCGCCCCAGTCGATCGGGCCGTCGCTCTACACGCCAAACAGGAATCTCAATTTTCCCGAAACGCCCTGGGTGAGCTGGAAGGACATCACGCCGCGGATCGGCCTCGTGTACGACGTGTTCGGGAACGGGAAGACGGCCGTCAGGGCGAGCATCAATAAATATATGCTCGCCTACGGGCTGCAGGGCATGTTCGGCGACGGCAGCAACCCGATCAATCTGACCAGCACCAGCGTGACCCGTAACTGGGACGACAAGACGTTTGGGGCCGGCGATCCCCGTAGCGGGAATTTCGTCCCCGACTGCGATCTCACCAGCTCTCTGGCCAACGGGGAATGCAAAGCCATGTCGAGTTCGTTGTTCGGTCAGTCCACTCCAAGCGCGAGCGTGGACCCGGACATTCTTCAAGGGTGGGGGAAGCGCGGCTACAACTGGGAGTTCTCGGCCGGCGTGCAGCATCAGCTCGCGCCGCGAGTGTCCGTCGATGTCGGGTATTTCCGTCGCTGGTATGGGAACTTCATCGCGATCGACAATCTGAACACGACGGCTGCCGATTACACGCCGTTCAGCATCACGGCGCCGGTCGATGCGCGGCTGCCTAACGGAGGCGGGTACACCGTCAACGGGCTTTACGATGTGGTCCCTGGCAAGTTCTCGAGCATCAATAACTACTACACGTTTGCGAGCAACTACGGCGAAATGTACGAGCACTGGAGCGGCATGGACGTTGGAGTCAACACCCGCTTCGGCCGCAGCGTGATTCTGAGCGGCGGCCTGAGCTCGGGGAAGACCGTCGCGAATAACTGCGCCGTGCTGGCTCAAGCGCCTGAAGCGATCACCGGCACCGCGGCAACCGGGACCACGACCAGCGTTACGCTGGCGACGACGCCGGTCAACATCCCGTACTGCCGCACGGACTCCGGACTGCTGACGCAGGGCCGCGTCTCGGCGTCGTATCTCGTTCCAAAGATCGATGTTCAGGCGAGCCTCAACTATCAGAACCTCCCGGGGCCGAGCATCACCGCCAATTACGTGGCGTCCAAGGCCGTTTCGGGCGGCGGCAACACCGTCACGGTCAACCTCGTCGCCCCAGGGGCGCTGTATGGCGACAGGGTCAACCAGATCGATCTGCGGTTTTCGAAAGCCCTCAGGTACGGCCAAACTCGCACGGCTCTGAACGTCGACATCTTCAACCTGCTGAATACCAATCCGGCGTTGACAGTGAACAACACGTTCAGCCCCAGCAACACCAGCTGGCAGTCGCCGCTGTCGATTCTTCAGTCGCGCTTCGTCAAGCTCGGCGTGCAGTTCGAATTCTGACGTCAGGTCGGGATGGGAGTCCGGCTGGCGGACTCCCGCTTTCTCTCTTGTTCGGCGGGCGCTCATCAAACCACAGTTCCGTTGCGCCGTGTCTTTGGGCTGAGTCCCGTCACTGCCCACGTAGATTGCGTTACAGTACGCCTCTATGCCCGACAACTGCAGACACCGTCCGAGGCTTGATCGTCGATCGTTTCTTGCGCTGACTGGCGGATCATTCGCCGCCTCGGCTCTGTACCCCCACGCCACTGCGATCGCGGCCACGCAGAGCCTGCGTGTCGCCACCAACCCCATCGTCGACACCACGAGCGGCAAGGTGCGTGGCCTGCTGCGAAATCGCGTGAATACGTTCCTTGGCGTGCCCTATGGCGCGCCGACCGGCGGCGCGGCGCGGTTCCAACCACCCGCCAAACCCGCGTCGTGGACGGGTGTCCGGGATGCCGTCGATCTTGGGCCGCGATCGCCGCAGCCGGTGCGGATCATGGTGCCGGAAATGGGCGACGCGCTCACCGGCACGGGGCCGATGAACGAAGACTGTCTGCGGCTGAATGTGTGGACGCCCGCCGTGGGCCGCGGGACGCGGCGTCCCGTCATGGTGTACCTGCACGGCGGCGGCTTCCGGACCGGATCGGGCGGGTCGATTGTGTACAACGGCGCCGGGCTCGCCGGAAGACACGACGTCGTGGTCGTGACCATCAACCACCGGCTGAGCGTGTTCGGCTTCCTCTACCTCACCGAGATCGGCGGCGACCAGTACGCGAAGTCGAGCAATGTCGGCATGCTGGATATCGTGGCCGCGCTCGAGTGGGTGCGCGACAACATCGAGGCCTTTGGCGGCGACCCGGCGAACGTCATGGTGTTCGGTCAATCGGGCGGCGGCGGCAAGACGGCGATCTTGACTGCCTGGCCGGGTGCCAAGGGCCTGTTCCATCGCGCAGCGATCCAGAGCACGTTGAGCGACACGGCCGTGCGGGCGCTGACGCGCGAAGACGCCATGAGGGCGACCGAGACGATGCTGGCGCGGCTCAACGTCAAGCCCAACGAGCTCGATGCGCTGCAGAAGATGCCCGTGGAGCAGCTCCTCGAGGCGCTCGTGGGCGGCGCGGGCCGCGCCGCCGGTGAAGTTGCGCGGGATGTCCAGCCGGCCGGCCAGCCGCTGCTGACCGGCGATATCTCACTGAGGTTCACGCCCGTCGTGGACGGACGTACGCTGCTCGTCCACCCGTATGATCCCGTGGCGTCGGAGATTTCGGCCAACGTGCCGCTGCTGTGCGGATCGGTCGAGACCGAATCGGTCCCGTATCAGGGGGTTAACGATCCGTATTGGACAACGACCGACATCGACGCCGCCGGGCTGCGCGATCGCGTCAAGCGCAGCCTCGGTATCGACGATCAAGAGGCCGATCGCACGACGACGCTCTACCGGAGGAATCGTCCCACGGCGAGCAACATGGACCTTGCCACGATCATTGCGTCGGACAACAGCGCGCTTCGGACATCCGCCCACACGATCGCGGAGCGCAGGTTGGCCCTGGGGAAGGCGCCGGTGTATCAGTACTACTTCCAGTGGTATTCGCCGCTGCGCGAGGGCCGCGTGCGGTGCATGCACTGCATGGAGCTGCCCTTCGTGTTCGATCATGTGGACGACTGCACGTTCATGGTGGGGACAGGCCAGGATCGACAAGCGATCGCGGATAAGATGAGCGCGGCATGGCTGGCATTCGCGCGCACCGGCAATCCCAATCACGCCGGCCTGCCGGCGTGGAAGCCGTTCACCGCGACCGAGCGGGCGACGATGGTGTTCGATCGTGAGAGCAAGGCCGTCAACGACCCGTATGGCGACGAGCGGCGGGCACTCAAGGCGATCCGTGAACGTGCGGGCGGGCGCTGAGCCTTGGCGCCGCTCTCTCGCAATCAGATCCGCGGCTTCTGGGCCGCCTGGGCCGGATGGGCGCTCGACGGCATGGACTCGTTCATCTATGCCCTCGTGCTTGTCCCCGCGCTGAACGAGCTCCTCCCGAAATCAGGTGTCGCCGCCACGCCCGCGACCGTCGGGTACTACGGCTCTGTGCTGTTCGCGCTGTTTCTGGTCGGCTGGGGACTCTCGATGGTGTGGGGCCCCCTCGCCGATCGCTTCGGCCGCGTCCGCACGCTGATGGCGACCATCGTCTGTTATGCCGTGTTCACGTTCGCGGGCGCATTCGCGGCGACGGTGTGGCAGCTCGCGGCGTTCCGGCTGCTGGCGGGCGTGGGTATCGGCGGCGAGTGGTCGATGGGCGGGACATTCGTCGCCGAGGAGTGGCCCGAGAGCCGCCGCGTGCGCGGCGCCGGCTACATGCATACCGGGTATTACTTCGGCTTCTTTCTCGCGGCGCTCGCCAACTCCTTCATCGGCGCGCGCTACGGGTGGCGGATGATGTTCGCCTTTGGCGGCACGCCGGCGCTCCTGGTCGGCTTCATCCGGTACGGCGTCCGGGAATCGGCGCGCTGGCAGGCCCGCGTCGCCGAGGAGCGCAGCCGTCCCACGATGAGCGGATCGTTTGCGGCGCTCTTTTCCCGAACGTATGCGAGGCGGACGGTCGTGAACGCGTTGCTGCTGCTCGTGTCGATCGTGGGCTTGTGGGCCGGCACGGTGTACGTGCCGGCGTCCGTGACGCAGGTCGCGATTCGCGAGGGCTACAACGCCGCGGGCGCCGCCCGCATGGCCTCGTATGCGACGATGCTGCTGTCGGCGGGGACGATTCTGGGCTGCGTGGTGCTGCCGCCTCTGGCCGAGGCGTACGGGCGCAGGATGACGCTGGCCGGCTACTTCGTGCTGATGTTCTTGTCGATTGCGATCGGCTTCGGCTACATCTTCTATCTCCCCGTCAACCCGCTCCGCTGGTTCATGGCCGCGCTGTTCGTACTCGGCGTGGGCGGCGCGAACTTCGCGATGTACACGCTGTGGCTGCCCGAGCAGTACTCAACCGAGTGCCGGGCCAGCGCGTTTGCATTTGCGACGTCGGTCGGCCGGTTCGCCGGCGCCGGCATCACGTTTCTCGTCGGCACCGGCGTCGCGTACTTCCAGACGATTGGGACGCCGGTCGCGCTCACGTCGATCGCATTTCTCTTGGGTCTGCTGCTGTTGCCCTTTGGCGAGGAAACCAGAGGGAAGCCGCTGCCGGCGTAGAGCACAGTCCGGCCTTTGCCGGACCCGGACATGTAGGACGAAGGAGTTGGCGTCATGAAGAACAGACTACTGACAGGCAGTCTTGGCGCGCTGATCGTCGTGTGTACACTCGGCGACATTGCCGTGCGCACGCAGCAACCACCGGCCGCCGGAGCGCGTGCGGTGGTGACCAAAGACACGGTCGATCGCTGGATGACGGAGCTATCGAACTGGGGCCGTTGGGGTAAAGACGACCAGCTCGGCTCGCTCAATCTCGTCACGCCGGAGAAGAAGCGCCAGGCCATGGCGCTCGCGAAGACCGGCGCGGTGGTCTCGCTCGAACGCCCGGTGACACTCTCGCAGAAAGACGACGAGATCAAGGCCGACGGGAAGCCGAGCGGGCTGGCGTACTACGAGATGCGCTTTCGAACGTTCCCCAAGGGCGATAAGCGCCGGAACGATGAATTCAACAGTGACATCCAGGAGTTTGCGGTCCACGGCGCGCTTCTCACCCACCTCGATGCGCTCTGCCACTACAGTTGGAACCAGAAGCTGTTCAATGGCTACGCGCTCGAAACGGTCAGTCAGGACAACGGCTGCACCAGGGACAGCCTCGACAACCTCAAAGAAGGCATCGTCACGCGTGGCATCCTCGTCGACATGACCCGCCTGAAGGTGACGACCCCTCGGGATCCGGCCCAGACGCGGGTGTATCCCGAAGACATCGAGGTGTGGGAAAAACAGACGGGCCTGAAAGTCTCCGCCGGGGACGCGCTCTTTGCGTACAATCCGGCGCCGCCGGCTCCGGCTGGTACGGGCCGAGGCGCGGGCGGTGGACGAGGATTCGATCTGTCGGTGGTGCCGTGGATGAAGACACGAGGCGTGGTGGTCACGAGCGGCGTGTCGGCCATTCCCGATGACATCCACGCGGATCATCGCTTGACGCTCGTGGCCCTCGGCACGTACCTCATTGACGGCGTCGACCTGAGCCGCCTCGCTGAAACCGCCGCGCGGCTCAACCGCTGGGAATTCCTGCTTGTCGTCGCGCCGGTGCCAGCACCCGGCAGCACGGGCTTTCCGGTCAATCCGTTGGCGATGTTCTGATGTTGACCATCAGCGCTCAGGCGTGAGGCGGGCGCGCCAGTTCACCAGCACCCCGATCGAGTCGCGGCGCGGACGCGTGTCCATCGTGTCGACGAGGAATCGCTGGCCGTCACCGGTCACCGCGTAGTGGCTCCGGTAGGTATTGAGACTGCCCGAGACGGGTGCGCGAAAGAGCGGCCGCGGCCGGCCGACGGCGATTGTCTCGCCGAGCGTCACGTCCACCGCCGTCAGCGTGTGGTCGGCGGCCAGATAGAACAACTCGCGCCCGTCGCGGCGCCAGCGCGGCTGCGCCCCGCCACCGACCGAGATCGTTTGCTTTCGGCCTGGGGTGGGGAACGACTGCGCGTAGACTTCCCAGCTTCCCGACTCATCCGACGCATACGCCATCCATCGCCCGTCCGGTGAAACCTGTCCCTGGATCTCGTTGAACGGCGTTCGCAGAAATGGAATCGGGCGGCGATCCCTATCCAGCAACCACAGATCTTTCTTCGTGACTGGGTTGGTGCTGACGTAAACGATGTAGCGGCCGTCGGGCGACCAGTCGTTGACGATCTTGTTCTCCGGGGTCCGGAGCACAAAGTCATCCTGTCCAGTCGTCGAGCGCACGTACACGTCGGCCACGCCCGCGGCCCGATCGGACGTAAACACGATGTGCGCGCCATCCGGAGAGGCCCACGGTGATGTGCCTTCGGGCGCGAAGCGGGTGGTGGCGTCCCGGTCGAGGTCGACGAGCCAGACGCCACGATGCTCCGCATCGCCGACGCTGCTCGCCATCAGGCGCCGGAAATCGGCCGAGAAGGCGAGGTTGTGGAGCGGCGTCGGAGCATGGACCGTCCCAAGCACCTTTCCCGATCGGTCGAACCATCTCAGGGGGCCAGGTGCCGCACCGCCGTCGATTGCGATCAGATCGCCAGCCCCCGCCGATACAACAGGGCCTGCGCCGCCGCTGCCGGCAACCGCCATAGCCCTCCCGGTCAGCCGCAAACGCGACGGGTCGAACGGTTGTGCGAACACCGTACTGTCTCGGACCCACAGGAGATGACCCGTCGGCGCGTACGTGGCGTGCGTGTCGAGCAGCCGGACCTTACCGCGAGCACCTATGCTGCCGGCGTACGTGCCCGCCTTGTCGGGATTCGCGCTGGCCACGTAATACAGAAAGTGCCTGCCGTCGGGCAGGAACTGCGGCGACTGGTGCGCAATTTCCTGTGCCGTCGGATCGAGATCGGTGACCGTCACGCTGCCGCCAGACGGCCGGACCGCCGTCAGGCCGGACTTCCAGGCCGCATAAAGCACGGTGCCATCCACGCTCCAACTGCCCCCCGCGGGGCTCAGTCCAACGGAGGCGACGGTCTGCGGCGCACCGCCGGAGAGTCCGACCTGTTTCAGTTTGCCGTTGGCAAACACCCCGATGGAGCGGCTGTCTGGCGACCAGAAGGGCTTGGCCGCGCCATCGGTGCCCGGAATCGCGCGCGGTTCTTCGACGTCGAGCGACCTCACCCAGAGTTGCGCCTTTCCGGTTTCGTTGTCCTCGGCGACAAACGCCAGATAGCGTCCGTCAGGAGAAAGCTCGCTGCCCGAGACGAGCGTCGTGCCCGCGGGCGCATCCTGTGTGAACCGCAGCGACCGTTCCGAAAGGCCTTCCCGCGAGTTGACGGAGCGGCCAGCTATCCAGGTGCCCGCAGCTAGCAGCGCGAGCGCCGCCGGTGCCCATAAGTACCGCCATTGACTGGAGGCAAGGGCTGCACGTTCTGCGGCTGGAATGCCGACCGGTGCTGCAGTCGGCGTGCCGGTCACCGGCGCGATGAAGCGGTACCCCCGCCGCGGAACGGTGGCGATAAACGATGGTTGTCCCGAATCGTCCCCGAGCGCCCTCCGCAGCGCGAGAATGTTCTGCGGCAGCAGGTCTTCCGACACGGACCGGTCGGGCCAGACCAGCCCGATCAACTCTTCTTTGCTGACGACGCGGTTGTGGCGAGCGACGAGAGCGAGGAGGGCGTCGAACGCTTTCGACCCGAGGATGATCGGCTCGCCATCGCGCAGCAGTTGGCGCGTGGCGCCGTCGAGGCGGAAACGACCGAAGAGGTAGGTCTCCGCCATCAGGACCCGAGGAGTGCCTTCCAGTTGACCAGGACCGTGATCGGCTCCTGCCGTCGCTCTCGTTTTCCGGCGGCATTAATGATGACGCGCCGGCCGTCGGCCGTCACCGCGTATTGATTCAGGTACGGATTGAACGTCGCAAGCGGGGCACGGAACAGCGTTGCCGGTCGCCCGGCTTGCCACGTGGCGCCGGCCTTGATGCCCACCGCCATGAGGCTCTGATCGGGCGAGAGGTAAAACAGTTCGCGACCGTCAGCTCGCCAGTGGGGCTCGATCCCCCCGCCGACCGATACCGTCTGCTTGTTGCCCGGCTCGGGAAACGACTGGACGTAGACCTGCCAGGTCCCTGATTCGTCGGAGGTGTAAGCCATCCAGCGACCGTCGGGAGAGATCTGACCGCAGATCTCATTCGACGGCGTCTGCAGCCACACGTGGGGCTGCCGATCGCCGGTCATGGGCAGCAGCCACAGGTCGCTCTGCGTGCGCGCGTTGGTGCTGCCGAACACGAGATAGCGCCCGTCCGCCGACCAATCGCAGATGAATTTGTTGTCACCCGTCTTGAGGAGGAGCTCTTCCTCGCCGTCGCGGCCAGTGGTCGCGCGAACGTAGAGATCCGCCACGCCCGCCGCGCGGTCGGACGTAAACGCGATGCGACTGCCATCGGGCGACGCGATCGGCCGCATGCCGTCGGCGGCAATCCGCGTCAGCGCGCCCCGCTCCACGTCGATTGTCCACAGGCCCTTGTGCTCGGCGTCGCCGCTGCTCGCTGCCAGCAGCTGGCGCTGGCCGGGCAAGAACGCGGGGTTTCGGAATGCGATTGGCGCGTCGATGCTGCCGAGCCGCTCGCCTGCCCGGCCGAACCACTCGAAGTGCTCGCCGGTCCGTGACGTGCTGAACGCCAGCAGACCGTCGATTGAGGCAGAGACGACCGCGCCGTTGGTGACTTCGGGTGCCATCACGTTGCCGGCCAGCGTCGAGGAAGGTCCGGAGAGGCGTCCGGTCGTTGCGTCAAAACTCTGCGCCGCCAGCACGCGTTCGCGAATGTAGAGAAGATGACCGGTTGGCGCGTACACAGCAGGGACGTCCAAGAGCCGCGTCTTCTCGGTGGCGTCGAGCGAGCCAAGATATGTGCCGGCACGGACCGGATTGACGCTCTCGACGAAGTACAGAAAGCGGCGGCCGTCTGGCAGGAACTGCGGCCACCGGTGCGCCACCTCCTGCGCCGCGGGGTCGAGCGTCGTCACAACGGTCACCGCTCCGCCCGCTGCAGGAATCGAGGCCAGCCCGGACCGTCCGGCAGCGAAGAGAATGACGCCGCTCGCGCTCCAGGTGCCCCCTTCGGGATTGGTCGCGGTCGCGCCAAGGATCTGAACGGGCCTGCTGCCGAGCCCTGCACGCTTCAGCTTGCCGCCGGCAAAGAACGCAATCGACTGGCTGTCAGGCGACCAGAACGGCCGGACGGCGTCCTCGGTGCCCGCGACCCGGCGCGGCTCCACCTCGTCGAGCGCTCTCACCCACAGTTCGTTCTTGCCGCTCAGATCGTCCCGCGCCACGAACAGTAGATCGTGGCCGTCTGGCGACAGCAGGCCGCCCGATGTGAGCGCCGCCCCTTCGGGAGCTTCCTGCGTGAAACGAAGCGGCCCGCGCGATGGAACTGCGCGAGCCGTAATCATGCTGCGCGCCGCGATTCCGAGCCCGACAAGGAGGGCGATACACGCAGATGCCGTCGCCCATGCCGACGACGTTCGCCCACCACGAGCCCCGCGATGGGTGATGGCTGGGCCTGGGACGGGGGGCGCATCGGCCGTGCCCAGGGCCGTTGCCTCTCGGAGTTCGTTGACGGGGGCGATGAAACGGTATCCGTGCCGTGCGATCGTGACGATGAATCTCGGCTGATTCGAATGGTCGCCAAGCGTCCGGCGAAGTACCGATATCGCCTGCGTCAGGTTGTCCTCGGACACGAACGCGTCGGGCCAGACCGCATTCATCAGCTCGTCTTTCTCGACGACGCGATCTCGGCGGCTGACGAGGGCGACAAGCGTGTCGAACGCCTTGGGTGTGAGGGTCAGGACCTGGCCGTCGCGGTGCAACTGGTAGGACGCAAGGTCGATTCGGAACCGGTCGAACGCGTAGCCTTGGATACCGGGCGACCCTGGCATTTGGCTATATTACGCGCCCTCCGCGGACCGAATGCCGCCCTTTTCATCGAACTCTCAGCGCTTCTCGAATGTCTTTCAGGACTTGGCTCCCCAATTAGGCTAGGCTCCACCTATATTTGAGGAGAAGTGTAGATGGTCCGACCCAGACGGCTTCTGTTCGCGCTTTGGCTCGTTGGCGTTTCCTGCTGCGTGGGGGTGGCTTTGCGGGTAGCTCACGCCCAGGTCCAGGGGGCCGGCGGGACCGATCCGATTTGGAAGGGCGTCTACTCACCGGCGCAAGCCGAAAAGGGCGAGGCGACCTACGTCGCGATGTGCTCCCGCTGCCACAACCCCGACCTGAGCGGCGGACAGGTGGGTGCGGAGAGGGCGCCGGCGCTCGGCGGCGACAAATTCCTGTCGCGGTGGGAATCCAATAGTGTCGATCGGTTGTTCCACACGATCCGCGAGACGATGCCGCGGACGACGCCCGGAGTGTTGACCGACGAGTCGGCGCTCGTTCTGGTGGCGTACATCCTCAAGTACAACGGATTTCCGGCCGGAAGCGTGCCGCTGGCCGCGAGCGCGACTCTCGAAACGCTGGTCTTCGTGCCGAAAGACGGTGCGCTGGCCACTCGGCCGGTGACCGACTTCGCGCTGGTCGAGGCTGCCGGGTGCCTGACTGAAGGGCCGAGTCAGGTGTGGACGCTCACGCAGGCCACCGAGCCGGTCGTCGCGCGCGCCGGCGCGTTCGGTACGGGTTCCACCGTCAAGCTGGGATCCGGGACGCTGCGCCTGGTGAGTGCGGCGCCATTTCGCGCGTCGTTAAAGGCCGGCGACGCCGTAAGAGTGAAAGGGCTCATCCGGAAGGATCCGGACCAGACGCTCATCAACCTGACGGCCGTCGCGCCGCTCGGGTCCGCGTGCGGCAGATAGGGGAGCCACGTTTCGTGAACGGCAACGCCATGCCGAGGCCCGTCATCGCGATCGCCACGCTGCTCGCGGCGGGCGTCGTGTCGTACGTCGCGCAGGCGGCGAGCCCGCAGCAGGCGCCGTCGGGTCCCTCGTCGACCGCCGTGGCGCAGTATCAGGCGCTGCTCGCGCGCTACTGCGTCTCGTGCCACAACGATCGCGTCACGGCGGGCAACCTGTCACTCGAGAAACTCGACCTTGGCAATCTCCCCGCGCATGCCGATGCGTGGGAACAGGTGATTCGCAAGCTCGACGCCGGCATGATGCCGCCGCAGGGCGTGGCGAGGCCCGACGAGGCGACGGCGAACGGATTTGCGACGTGGCTCAAGACGAGTCTCGATCGGGAAGCCGCGGCGCACCCGAATCCGGGGCGCGCCCTGCTGCGGCGGCTCAATCGCGCGGAGTACGCCAACGCGATCCGCGACCTGCTGGCCCTCAATCTGGATGTCGCGTCCCTCTTGCCGGCCGATGATTCGAGCTACGGATTCGACAACATCGCCGACGTCCTCGGCAGCTCTCCGGCCCTGCTCGAGAGCTATGTGAACGCCGCCACCGAGATTAGCGCCGTGGCGGTCGGCAGCGTCGAAGACACGATCGCCAGCAGCCACACCTATACGGCCCCGTCGGACACGACCCAGATCGATCACGTCGAAGGTCTGCCGCTCGGCACGCGCGGCGGGCTGCTCATTCACCACACATTCCCGCTCGATGGTGAGTACGTGTTCAAGATCCGGTTGTGGCGGAACAATTCAAGCTCGATCCGCGGACTGTCCCAGCCGCACGACGTGGAAATCACGATCGACGGCGCGCGCGTGTTCGTCAACCGGATCGGGACGCCGGAAGACTATCTGGCGCTGCTCCTCAATCCCGGCGACGCCGAAGCGCTGGTCGATCCACGGCTGCAGGCGCGCGTGAAGGTCACCGCCGGTCCGCACGACGTCGGCGTGGCGTTCATCTTCAAGAGCGACGCGCCGAACGAAACGCTGCTGCGGCCGCCGCTGGCCTCGCACGACCCGATCAGCATCGACGGCGTGCCGCGCGTCGATTGGCTGCTCATCGGCGGGCCGTTCGATCCGACCGGACCGGGCGACACGCCCAGCCGCCGGCGCATCTTCGTCTGCCGCCCTTCGACGAGCTCAGGGCGTCCCGAGCCTGTCGAGGGACGCCCCACCTCCGCACAAGGTTCCGGCGGGGCGAGCCCGGCAGCCGACGAAACCGCGTGCGCACGGCGCATTCTCACGACGCTGGCGCAGCGCGCGTATCGCCGGCCGGTCACCCCGACCGACCTGCAGCCGCTTGTCGAGTTCTACACACGTGGGCGGGCGAAGGGCACCTTCGACGCCGGCGTCCAGCTCGCGCTCCGGCGTCTGCTGGTTGATCCGGCGTTCCTGTTCCGCGCCGAAACCGATCGCGTGCGCCCGGCCCCAGGTGCAGCGGCTACCGCCCGCTCGGTCAGCACCGCAGGCGCGGTGAGCCCTGTGAGCGATGTCGAGCTCGCGTCGCGACTGTCTTTTTTCCTCTGGAGCAGTATTCCCGACGACCAGCTGCTGTCCTCCGCCATCCAGGGCAGGCTCCACGATCCGGTCGTCCTCGAGCGGGAAGTGCGGCGCATGCTGGCCGACCCGAAGGCCAGGGCCCTGGCGAGCAACTTCGCCGGTCAGTGGCTGCTCTTGAGGAACCTGCAGCAGTCGCGTCCCGATACGCAGGAATTCCCCGACTTCGACGACAGCCTTCGGCAAGGGTTCCGCCAGGAAACAGAACTGCTGTTTGACAACGTGATGCGGAACGACCACAGCGTGCTCGAGCTCCTGACGGCCGACTACACGTTCGTCAACGAGCGGCTGGCGCGCCACTACGGCATGCGCGGGGTGTACGGCAGCCAGTTCCGCCGCGTGCTTGTGACCGACGAGGCGCGCAAGGGCATCCTCGGCCACGGCAGCATTCTCACGGTGACGTCGATGCCCAACCGCACGTCGCCGGTCAGACGCGGCAAGTGGATTCTGGAGAATCTGCTCGGGACGCCTCCGCCGCCTCCGCTGCCCAACGTGCCGCCGCTCAAGGATCAGGCCGGCTCGGACCGACCGAAGACGATGCGCGAGCAGATGCAGGAGCATCGAGCCAATCCGGTGTGCGCCAACTGCCACCGGCTGATGGATCCGTTGGGCTTCGCGCTGGAGAATTTCGACGGCGTGGGTGCGTGGCGGCTGAAGGACAGCGGAACGCCGATCGATCCCTCGAGCCAGCTCGCCGACGGCACCAAGGTGGACGGCGTCGTCGCCCTGCGTCAGGCGCTCGTGGCACATCCGCAGCGGTTCGCCGGCACCATGACCGAAAAGCTGCTGACCTACGCGCTCGGCCGGGGCCTCACCGCGTCCGACATGCCCGCCGTGCGCCGCGTAGTGACCGACGCGGCCCGCAGCGAGTACCGTTTCTCGTCCATCGTGCTTGGAATCGTCAAGAGTGTGCCGTTTGAAATGCGCTCGACCACGCCGGCAGAGCCGGTCGCGACGAGTGCGAGGAGATAGCGATGTTCATCACCAACATGTCGTTGCCGCGCCGGACGTTCCTGCAGGGCGTCGGGGCCACCGTTGCATTGCCATTGCTCGAGGCGATGCTGCCGGCGTTCAAAGCCTCGGCGGCCGCCGAGCCGGTTCGCCGGTTTGGCGCCGTCTACGTGCCTCACGGCAAGATCATGGCGGAGTGGACGCCGCAGACGGCGGGCGCCAACTTCGAGTTCTCGAGGATCCTCAAACCGCTCGAGCCGTTCCGCAATCAGGTGACGGTGGTCAGCAGCCTGAGCGGCCCGCCGATCGTCGCCAACGGCGGCCACGCCGTCGCCCCAGCGGGCTTTCTGAGCGGCCATCGCCCCAAGCAGACCGAAGGCGAGGACATTTTCGCGGCGACGACGATCGACCAGGTCATCGCGAAGAAGATCGGTCAGGACACGCCGCTGCCATCGCTCGAGGTGGCGACCGAAGACTTCAGCACCTCGCTCGGCGCCTGCGACACCGGTTACAGCTGCGTGTACATGAACACCATCTCCTGGGCCGGGCCGACGAGCCCGCTGCCGATGGAGATCAATCCGCGGCGCGTCTTCGAGCACCTCTTCGGCAAGCCCGGCACAGCCGATCAACGGCTCTCCCGGATGCAGGAGAACCGCAGCATCCTCGACTCGGTCTCTCAGTCGGTCGGCCGCCTGCAGCAGACGCTCGGAGCGCGCGATCAGGCCAAGCTCAACGACTATCTCGAGAACATCCGCGAGATCGAGCGGCGCATCGAGCGGGCCGAGAAGACGGCCGCCGCCGACATTACGCTGCCGAACGCGCCGATCGGTCCGCCGGAAGCCTATCCGGAGCACGTGGCGATGCTGTTTGATCTCGTGGCTGTCGCTTTCCAGGCCGACATCACGCGGGTCTTCACCTTCATGATGGCGCGTGACGTCAGCAGCCGGCCGTTCCCGCAGATCGACGTCCCGGATCCGCATCATGCGCTGTCGCACGAGTCCAACCGGGGCAACGATCCGATCAAGATCGCGAAGTTCGCCAAGGTCAACACCTACATGGTCCAGCTCTTCGCCGACTTCGTGAAGCGGCTCCAGACGACCGACGAGGGCGCCGGGTCGCTGCTTGATCATTCAATCCTCTTGTATGGCAGCGGCATGAGCAACGGCAACCTGCACAGCCACGCACCGCTGCCGATCGCGGTCGTCGGCGGGGGCGCCGGGCGGCTGAAGGGAAACCGCCACATCACGAACCCCGATTTGACGCCGATCGAAAATCTTCATGTCAGCCTCGCGCAGCGCGCCGGTGTGGAGATCGAAACGTTCGGACGGAGCACGTCGCCGATTGACATCTAGTCGTTGCCGGAGGAGCGAGATGTACACGAAACACGTTCTGGCAGCCTGCGTGCTGGTCGTCGTGTCGGCGGTGTCCGCGGCTGCGGCCGGAGCGACGCCGGCGATTGTCGACGCGGCGCGCAATGGCGACGCCCGGACGCTGCGCGCGCTCGTCGCGCAGAAAGCCGACGTCAATGCGCCCGAAGCTGACGGCACGACGGCGCTCCACTGGGCCGCGCGCGCGGGCAATCTGGAGGCCGCGACGCTGCTCGTGCGCGCCGGCGCCAAGGTCAATCTCGCGAACCGGTACGGCGTCACGGCTCTGCCTCTGGCTGCTCGTAACGGCGACACGGCGATGACGGAACTGCTGCTCAAGGCTGGCGCCGATCCCAACAGCACGATCGGGGACGGCCAGACGACGCTGATGACGGCCGCCCGCACGGGTAACGTCAGCATCGTCAAGGCCCTCCTTGCGTACGGCGCGAGGGTGAACGAACAGGAAGGTGCCTTTGGACAGACGGCGGTGATGCTGGCCGCGCTCGAGAACCATGCGGACGTCGTCACGACGCTGGCCGAGGCCGGCGCGGATCTCGATGTCCCGTCGTTCGAGATTAAGACGCCCGAGGTCACGCGCGACAAGAACGTGGCCGCCGACGCCGCGCGCGGATCGTTTCCCAAGGGGGGAATGACGGCCCTGCTGCTGGCGTCGCGCCAGGGGGCGATCGACGGCGTTCGGGCGCTCGTGTATGCCGGTGCGGACATCGACAAGCCGCAGATGGACGGCATCACGCCGCTCATCATGGCGATCTTCAACGCGCACTACGATGTGGCGGCCGCGCTCATCGAGATGGGCGCGGATCCGGGCCGTGGCGATCTGGCCAACCGGACGCCGCTCTACATGGCGACCGACATGCACACACTCGAGTGGCTCTTCAGCCGCGCGACGCCGCGGCCGTCGGGCGCGCTCGACAGCGTCGACCTCGTCAGGATGCTGCTGTCGTACGGCGTCGAGCGCGATCCCAGACTGACCCGCCGGCCGGCGCCGATTGGCATCGGTGGGTCTGGCGTGAATGCCAGCCTCACAAACGGCGCGACGCCCCTGATGAAGGCCGCCACCACGTCCGACCTTCAACTGCTGAAGATCCTCCTCGACGCGGGCGCCGATCCGAATCTGGCGACCGACGATCACACGACGCCGCTCATGATGGCGGCCGGCCTCAACTGGCACGACATTTCGAGCCTCGGGTCTGATAAAGACTCGCTGACGGCGATCCAAATCCTTATGGATCGCGGCGCCGACGTGAACGCGTTCAACGACGAGGGCCTGACGGCGCTCCATGGCGCTGCCCAGCGAGGTTCGATTGCCGTCGTTCAATTCCTGCTCGACCACGGGGCCGTACTCAAGGCGAAGAACAAGCGCGGGCGGACCGCGCTCGATGAAGCGATTGGCGATGAGGGCCTCAACGGCGAGCGGCGGCAGGCGCGGCCCGAGGTGGCGGCCCTCCTCACGAAGTTGATGAACACGCGTTGATTTTCGAGGTCAACCCGCTGGCGATGTTCTAGGCCATTCGCCCGTCCGCCGCACATCGTGCGGCCGATTGCAAAGTCAGGGAGCGTCACGGCCGATAATCGTGCTGTGGCTCGCATAACCAAGAAGACTCCCTTGAAACGGCGGCTCCAGACCAAGGCATTGTCGCCAGATGCCGTCGGTATCGTCGTACGTCGTGGGGCGCGGCGACGATTCGACGCGCTCAAGCAAAAGACCGCCGATCTTGACGCTGTCGTGTCGTGGGACCGGCGCCAAACGGACCGCCGCGCGTCATCCCAACCGGCCCAGATCGACCAACGAAAGACCGAACGGCGCCGCAAGCCGCCCTTCACGTGGGAGGTCGCCGACTTCGTCGTGTTGGACCATTCGGCTCCCGAGGCAGCTCCTCCCCTTCGGATAGTCAAAGGGGCGAAACCACAGACCGCCAAGGGCAAGCGGCAGGGCCGCCTGTCGCACTAGACTGCGGCCGTGATGCCGCCTGAATCGTTTCGCGTCGCCGCCGTTCAAGCCTGCCCGGTGCACCTCGATCGAGAGCGGACGCTCGACGCGGCTCGATCGGCGCGCGTTGCCGTCGCGATCGGCGTGAATGAGCGGAACGCCGAGGCGAGCGATTCCACACTCGCGGGCCACTACGCACGGCCGGACGTTTTCGAACTCATCGTGCATCGGAGACACACGCCGATGATTCAGGAACGTGACGCGTCAACCTCCTCCACACGGCCGCCTCTCGGGCGTGTCGGTGGCGAGCTACGTTCGAAGAAGCGCGTGCGGCCCGCGAAAGCACGCAAGAAGACCGGCGCGTCGACCGCGCCACGCACGAATACAGTCAGGCAACCATAAGATTTCGGAGAGGCTTCGTGAACCGCATCGGCACGCTGGTACTCGGATTGGCGCTTGGAGCCTTTGCGATATTCGTGGGACTCGTTCTCCTGATTTCGATCGGCTTCTTCCTAGGAGGGATGAGCGAACTGATCTCCAAGAAAGAGTATCTTGAGGCGGTCTTTCTTGTTATAGGATGGCTACTATTCGCTGGGTTCGATTTTGCGCTCGCCACATTGAGCATTCGAGCGATGAAACGCTGGCGGCAGAAGACGACTGCCGCCTAACACGCGTTGCACCAGACGGCCGCTGTGGTGATCACGAACGGCCAGCTCTTTTCGGGATCTGGTATGCGAGTACTCAGGGGTTGCATCATTATTGACAAATGGACGATTCGCGCGTGGTGGCTCGTTGCCGCCGCGGGCGCGGCCATGGGAGTGGTCGGTCTAGCTCAGTCCTTTTCGTTCTTCAGTTCGGGTTCGTCGTCATCGCGCATCACATCGCCCACGGTCGTGTCGACATACGTCACTCACAACGGCGAACTTGCCCTGTTCGTGCTCTGGCGTGGTAGTCCAGGCTGGTTTCAACGCGGCGGTGGCGCAACAGTCAGCAGCGGAGGCCTCAACGGGAGACAGGAGTGGGAACAGCTGAGTTTCGGCGGCCTCACGTTCAGGCTCGACTTTGACTATACGATGAGCCTTGCCACGCTCCTTGGTCAGCAGATTTCGTTGAAGGACACGAACGTCGTCT
>JBGPHH010000005.1:0-36760 GCA_041484265.1 Vicinamibacteria bacterium | reverse complement strand
TGAAGCCCGTGGGTACCGCCAGACCGAACGGATGAGTGGCATGGTCCACGTCGCCCCAGACGCAGCCGGCGGCGACGCGAACCGTGCGTGCGGCTGGATCGACGCGGACTCCTTTCATCGCCGACAGGTCGATGACAAGCCCGCCGTCACACGTGCCCAGGCCGCCGCCATTGTGACCGCCGCCACGAATCGCGGTCAGCACGTGGTTGGTGCGGGCATAGTCCACGGCGGCGATCACGTCCGCCACATCGACGCACCGCACGATGAGCGCGGGGCGCCTGTCGATCATCCGGTTGTACACCATGCGAGCGAACTCGTACGCCTCGTCCCCCTGCTGGATGATGGCGCCGCGAACACTGGAACGTAGTTGGTCGAATTGGATCGCTGCCATGGACATGCTCCTCGAACGCTACCGCTTGGTCAGCGGCTTCTGCGGGTTGTCGGCCGGATTGACATAGAAGATGTCGAACGGCCCTTCCAGGTTGATCTGAACGACGGTCGGGGTGGCGGTCCATCCGAAGTGATGCATGGTCGCCGGGAGCGAAACGAACCCGCCCGGCTCGAGCGTCTGGCTGGCGTGACGGTCGAGCTTGTCGCCCATTCCGACGTGGAATGCCCCGGAGAGCACCGTGACCCGCTCGCTCATGCTGTGCCAGTGCGCCGGAATGTTGTAGTTGGCGGGGAATCGAAGGCGCAGCGTCAGCGGGCCTTTTTCTGAAGGGTTGCCCTCAAGGACAGCGATTTGCGCCCCGGCGGGCAGGGCGGGCGGAGCGGGCCCCCACTGCACCTTGTCCGCCGGAACCAGCACATGCGTGGACTGGGCGACGGCAGGCGCGATCGTCATGCTCAAGCCGAGTGCAACGGACGCGAGACGAACGGTACGACGTGTGATGCTCATAAGCTTCCTCCTAAAGGAGACAGCCTATGAGGCCGAGCGTTCCCGAAACGTTCGCGAAAGCGTTCTCACGTAATTGACGAAGCGAGAATCCGCCGCTCCAGGCCCCGGCTGCCGTGGGCGCGGGCCAGATCGAGCCCCCGGCGAAGCGTCACGTCACGTTGGGGCGGCGGTTCAAACTCGCTCTTCTGGAGATACAGCGCGGGAAGCCACCAGACGTCGGACCGCTCGAGCGCCATGGCGATGGCGGCATCCAGAATCGCGGCCGTGCGCTCCCGATTCCCCGCGAGGCGATACGTCTCGGCGAGCAACGACAGGTAGTACGGCCGGCGCGCTTGCGCACGCTTCGCATCGAGCCTCTGAAGGGCTGATTCAATCGTCTCGATGCCTTCGGCCGGACGCTCCTGTCCTCGCGCCCAGCCAATGAGGGCGTGGGCCCAGTCCCCGTAGTAGGCGAAACCGTACCGCTCGCACAGCGTCACAACCGCTTCCGCGCACTCGAGCACATGGTCCGTGTCGCGGCGCATCTGATGGAGCAGCGCCGCGTAAGCAAGCGCGAGGGTCTGGCTGTACATGTGATCCAGCCGCCGCGCGAGCGCGATGCCCTGCTCGGCATGCGCCACCGCAGCGTGCTCGTCGCCAAGCAGCCAGAGCGCATGCGCGTACCACGCGTGCGCGAAGACGCCAAGGTCCGACCCCAGGGCGGAGCGCTGCGGATGGCGCTCATCGTAGGCCGTCAGGGCCGCTTCGAAGTGAGGTCGCGAGGCGTCGAGCTCGCCGACATTCAACAGCATGCCGGCCATCGCATGATGCGCCTCGCAGCGGCACGACGGATCCGAAACGCTGCGCGCGAGCGCCTCCTCCGATACCTCGCGCGTGCCTTTCAGGTCGCCGAGCATGAAGCGGAGCGTGAACGCCGCCCACAGCCAGCGCACGGGCACCGGTCCCCGGCCGTCAGCGCGCGACAACACGAATACGCGATCCAGGTTCTGCTCGACTTCAAGCGCCGCATAGCCGCGCCCGGAATTCAGGGCGACCGACAGGCTGGAACGCAGCGCAAGCTCCAGCTCGTTGCGATCCCGTCCCGCCGGCAAGATTTCAAGCAGCGATAGCGCGTGCGTCAAACAGCGGATCGCTTCCTCGTGGGCTGACACACGAGTCGCAACCGCCGCAGCACGTGCGAGAAACGGAACCGCACGCGCCGGCTGACCTCCACGCTCGAGATGCACGGCGATTGACGCGCTCACGTCGTCCAGATGATTGGCGAACAGCAACTCCATCGCCTGGGCAATTCGTCGGTGGATGAGGCGCCGGCGTGCTGGTCCGATGCCGCTGTACGCGACCTCGCGGATGCGGTCGTGGCTGAAATCCCACCGCTCGGCCGCCTGAACGCGGACGATGTGGCGCCGCCAGAGCTCGTCGAGCGCCCGGACGAGCGCGTCCTCCTCGAGGTCGCTCGCCTGCGCGAGCACGTCGAACCGGAAATCGCGCCCCACCGCTGCCGCGATCTCAGCGGCGGCGCGCGCCTCGTCCGAGAGCAGCGCCAGCCGCGCGGCGACAACCGACTGCACGCGTGGCAGCTCGTTGTCGTCTGACGGGCCCGGCTGCCTGGCGAGCGCCATGCGTCCGAGTTCGACAATGAACAGCGGATGACCTTCGGTGTCGCGAAAGGTGGACGCGAGCGCCGCCTCGTCCAGCGGATGCTCGGCGACTGCACCGGCCAGTTGCGCAGTCGCCGCCTGGTCGAGCGCACCGAGCGCGATCACCGTCAGCAGATCGTCGTGTTCGAGATGACCGAGCAGCCGTTCGAGGGGGGGATTGTCCTGCTGCTCCTCCGCGCGCACCGTGCCGACGACGAGACAAGGCGTGTCGGATGCCGAGTGCAAGAAATACTGGAGCCATTCGATCGTGTCCGCATCCGCCCATTGCAGGTCGTCGACGACGAGGACAAGCGGAGCCCCCGACCGGAATGCCTGCGCCAGCGCCTCGAAAAAGCGCAAGCGCTGCCAGCTCTCGAGCTGCCGGTCGGGTGCCGGAACTTCGGGGCGCGCGGCGACCACCTCGGGGCGAAGCCTGGCGACGTCGGTCAGCCAGGACGCATCCAGCCTCAGCAGCGTCGACTGCAACGCATCGCTCTTCAGCCAGGCGGCAATCGGTGCATACGCCAAGCGCCCTTCGCCAGCGTAGCAGCGCGCCGTCACCGCGCTGATGCTCTGGAGGCTGCACCAGTCGACCAGTTCTTCAGCGAGCCTGGTCTTGCCGATGCCCGCTTCACCGCGGATCAAGAACAGCCGCGGCCGGCCTGCCGCCGCGGCACGCCAGGCATTCAGCAGCGCGTGCCATTCGTCGTGGCGGCCGACGAGCGGATAGACAGCCGTGCGCGGCGGTGCCGGGATGACGGGCGCCGCCGCGTCGAGGTCGAGAATCTCTCGATACGTCATGCGCGTCGCAGCGCTCGGCTGGATCCCGAGCTCCTTCTTCAACAGCGCCGCGCACTGCTGATAGAGGTGCAGCGCTGTGGGGCGCTCGCCGCGGCGCGCGTGACAGCGCATCAGCGCGCACCAGGCCTCTTCGTTGAGCGGATCGAGGTGAAGCAGCTGCTGGGCGTGCTCGATCGCATCCCCGAACGCCCGATCTTGTTCGAGGAGACCGACAAGGCGCGCCAAAACCTTCCTCGCACGCTGACGGAGACGCTCGCGGTCGGCAGCAATCCACTCGCCGGCGCAGTCGGGCAGCACGTCGCCCTTATACAGACGCGCCGCTTCCTGCAGCGCGGCGCGGTCTCCTGCCAGGCCGCGATCGGCGGCGGCCTCGAAGGCCACCAGGTCCACAATCGTGCCGTCGTCTGCGCGCCACGCAAGGGTGCGGGAGCCCGCATCGACGAGGGCGTCCAGCGTGGGGCTCCCTTCCCGGAGGTGATGCAGCTCGCGGCGGAGATTGGTCAGCGCCTGGGCATCGCTCGATTCCGGCCAGAGAGAGCCTGCGACCCGCTGACGCTGGATCGGCACGCTGCGGGCATGGAGCACCAGGAAGGCGATGAGCTGCTGCTGTCGCGCACTGGGTGGACGGGCGGCGGAACGGCCGTCGGTGAGCACGCGGAAGCCTCCGAGCAGCTCGACGCGCAGAACGGGCGGAACAGTCACGGTTCAAGATTACACGGGACACCCGGTTTTGACCCCTAGGGCGGTTGAGATAGGCTTCAGCCGACGATCCAGCATCCCGCGCCCAGGAGCAGCAGGCCGAGCAGGCGCGCGCCCTGCGCGCCCGCCAGGAGGAATCTTTCCACGAGCACGACGCCTGCCAGCACGGCGATCACCCACAGGTTCATCACGCCACCCGCGAACAGCAGCAGCATCAGCGCCCAGCAGCAGCCGAGACAGGAGCTCCCGTGTTCGAGCCCCATGCGGAAGGCGCCAGCGACGCCGCGCCTCCACCGCGTCGCGAGAAACGCGAGTGGTGATCGGCACGACTGCAGGCAGGCGCGTTTGAGCGGCGTCAGCTGGTACGCACCGGCCACGATCAGCAGCCCGCCGCTCATGATCGGTGACGTCGCCTCCATCATCGGCGACAGGAGCAGCAGCCCGGCGAGCACGCGCTGAAGAGCGGTCGCGATTGCGCTGAACGCGGTCCACACGACGAGGTACCCGGCTGCCATGGCGTATACGCCGGATGTCGCCGATGGTTTGTCGCGCTTCCGCATGGCGCCGCCATAGAGCATCAGCAGCGGCGACGCGGACGGCAGCATCATGCCGGTCATCATGATGGTCCACATGGCAAAGAGGAGCGCCACGTGCTGCGTGTCCCACGACCGGGTCATCATCCAGGCTGACCGTCCCGACATCGTGCTGTACATGTCGCGCGCCATCGGCACGATCCACGTCCAGCACAGCAGGGTGACGCCGAGGAGCACGGCGGCTGGCACGGCGCGCTCGCTGCGGGCATTCAGGCGAGAAAGCACGTTGGGGGAATTGTAGTCATTGACGAGGGCTCGGCTGACCCCGATAATCGCGCAAGGTTCGCACGGGCGGCCATGCCCGACCAGACACGGTTCCGACACCTCCAAATCGCCGCGCTCTTGTCGGCGATACTCCTCGCGCCCACGCTCGCGCGCGCGCAGTCTCCGCGCGCCGTCGTGGTCGATCAAACCGGGCTGCCCCTCCCCGGCGTGCGCATCGACGTCCATCGCGGCGACCAGCTGACACAAAGCGTCGTCACGGAAGGCGACGGCACGTTCGAGCTGACGCCCGGCCAACCTGACGATGTCGTCGAGGCCACGCTCGAGGGATTCGAGACGACACGCGTGTCGCGGGCCGACGCCCTTCGGATCGTGATGCTCCTCGCCCGCACCAACGAGGTCACCAACGTGGTCGCCTCGGCCCTCACCTCATCGGGATCGTCGATGGAGCGCCTCGGCAGCACGATGACGGCACCGCTCGCGCAGCGCTTGCCGACACCCAGGCCGCGCATCCTGCAGTCGCTGCCGCTGCTGCCGTCGGTCGTGCGCGGTCGCGACGGTCAGTTGCGAATTGGCGGCACACGTCCGCACGAGTCGACGCTCTGGGTCGACGGCTTCGACGTGACGGACCCGGTGACCGGCACGACGGCGATCGACCTGCCGAACGAAAGCGTGAAGGGGATGGCGGTCGTGCGCGAGCCCATCTCAGCCACCTTCCGTCGCGTGCTCGGCTCGATGGCGTCAATCGAAACGACGGCCGGAACCGGGGAGTTCCGTTTGGGCGTCCAGGGATTCATCCCGCGGCCCCGGCTGAACAGCCAGTACGGCCTCGGGCGCATCGAAGCGTTTTTCCCTCGGGCGTACGTCGGCGGCCGCGCGGGCATCGCTCGCTATTTCACGTCGTTCGAAGTCAACTTCGAGCGCGTGCCGATTCCAGGCGTCACGTCGCAGTCGGGCAGTCCCGCCTCGGGGTCAACCGGTGTCGTCTCGTTTTCGCGGGTTGATTTCGACCTCTCGCCCCGCAACACGCTGACCCTCGAAGGGATGTTCCTGCCTGCCATGACGTCCTATGCGGGTTTGAGCCCGTTGCAGCAACCGGAAGCCGCCCCGGACCTGCGCGCGCTCGACGTGTTCGGCGGCATCGTCGATCGCATCGTGCTCCGTCCATCAGAGCTCCTGACGTTCAGGATCGGCGTGCTCAATCACCAAACCGAGATCGGGGCCGCTGGTGTGGGCGACTCCATCTTGCGGCCCGACGGATGGCACCAGAACTGGTTCTCGGCGGTCGATACGTCCGGGACGCGGCCCTCGGCATCCGTCACCTGGGACAAGGCCGGCATCTCGGCGCGTGGCGTGCACACCTTCTCCCTCTCCGGCGATGTGCAGTCCCGCACGATGTCCAGCGCCATCAGTCATCAGTCGATCGAGATCCGGGACGACCTGGACCGCTTGATGCGGCAGATCGACTTCGCGCCCCTTAGCGCTCGCGTTGCAACCGACGACGTCGGCGTCGGCGCCGGCTTCCGCGACCTCTGGGACTTGAATCAACATCTACAACTCGACCTCGATTTCCGCCTGGATTGGGATCGCGGCGCATCAAGCGCCGCTCCGTCGCCGCGTCTCGGTCTTCGCTACGCGTTCGACGAGAACGACCGCACGACGATCAAGGCGAGCGTCGGACGATTCGTCGGCCTCGTGCCCCTAGGCGCGTTGGCCTTTGCGCAATTTCCCGCGAGGACGGATTCCTCGTTCGATCCCGCAATAGGCGCGCTTCTTAGTGCGACCACGATTCAGCCCTCGACTCGGACGCTGGACCTGCCGCGCGCGGACGGGGCCGCGCTCGAACTGGAGCACCGGATTCGCCCGGGGCTCGAAGCGCAGGCGGCCGTCCGCGTGCGTCATGGATCGCACCTGCCGACGGTTTCGGTAGCGCCGGCGACCGGTGGCGCGCTGCTCGAAAGTACCGGGGAAAGTTTGTATCGCGAGTTTCAGATCTCGGTGCGCCAGACGTGGAGCGGGGACACGCAACTGTTTGTCAGCTACGTGCACAGCAGTTCGCAAAGCGATCTCAATGACTTCGGATCGCTATTTACGAACCTCGACACGCCCTTCTTGGAGCCCGGCGGTACCATCACGACCACCGCCGACGTCCCCGATCGTTTGCGCGCCTGGGGCACGGTCTCGCTCCCACGCCGCGTCGTCGTGTCTCCCGCCGTCGACTGGCGCACGGGGTTCCCCTACTCGAGGCTGGACGAGTACCGGCACTACGTCGGCACGCCGAATTCCGAGCGGTTTCCAACCTACTTTGCTATGGATCTCACGGCCTTCAAGACGTTCGATCTGTTCGGCCGGAAGATGGACCTGGGCCTTCAGGTCTTCAACCTCACCGACCACTTCAACCCGCGCGACGTGATTTCAGTGGTCCAGTCGCCACGCTTCGGCGAATTGACCAACAACCCGGGCATCACGTTTGGCGGCTACATGCAGATCCGTTGGTGAGGCTGGGCACCTCTACCGCGCGCGCTTGGCGAGCAGCGCTTCCATCTCGTCCATCACCCGATTCATCGCCTTCATGGTCAGGTCGAGCGGTTCGTCGGTCGTCATGTCGACGCCCGCGTCCTTGAGCAGCTCGATCGGGTACTTCGAGCCACCGGCGCTGAGGAAGGTGAGATATCGCTTCCGCGCATCCGCGTCGCCAGCCTTCACTTTCTCCGCGAGGGCCATTGAGGCCGTGAACGACGTCGCGTACTGGTACACATAGAAATCTCGGTAGAAGTGCGGGATATAGCTCCACTCGTTGGCGATGTAGTCGTCAACGACCGAGACGCCTTGGTCTTGGCCGTAGTACTTCTTGGTGATCTCCAGGTACAGCTTCGAGAGCGCGTCGCCGGTAATCGGCTGCCCTTTCTGCGCCATCTCGTGCATGCGCAACTCGAATTCGGCGAACTGCGTCTGCCGGAACACGGTCGCCTTGATGTTCTCGAGATAGTTGCCGAGCAGCGACAGCCGCGTGTCGTCGTCCTTGATGTTCGCCAGCATGTAATCGATGAGCAGCGACTCGTTGAACGTCGACGCAACTTCGGCGACAAAGATCGGGTAGCTCGCCAGCGGATACGGCTGGGTCTTGTTCGAGAAGTAGCTCTGCATCGTGTGGCCCAGCTCGTGCGCCAGCGTGCTGACGTCGTTGTACTTGCCGTTGTAGTTGATGAGCATGTACGGATGAACGTCGTAGGCGCCCCCATCGGAATACGCGCCGGAACGCTTGCCGTCGTTCGGGAACAGATCGATCCAGCGCTCGTTGTAGGCGCGCTGAATCACGGATTGATACTCGGGCCCAAGCGGAGCGACCGCCGCCAGCACGTGCTTCTGCGCTTCCTCAGGCGTGTATTGCAGGTTCACCGAGCCGACGAGCGGTGCGTAGAGATCGTAGTAATGAAGCTGGTCGACCCCCATCATCCGCTTGCGCAGCCGGAGATACCGGTGGAACACGGGCAGGTTGCGATCGACGCCGTCGATGAGGCGCGAGTACACCGAGACCGGAATGTTCGGCCCGTCCAGTTCGAAGGCGAGCGCAGACTGGTAGTTCCGCGCCTTCGAAAAGAAGAGCACCTTCTGCACCTCGCCGTTCATCGTCTGCCCGAAGGTTCGGTTGTAGCCGCCGAGGGCCTTGAAGAACGCGGACATCACTTTCTCGCGATCCGCGCGGTTGGGGAGCGCGCGCAGGTCGGCGAAGGCGGCCTGATCGAGCTTGACCGACTTGCCGTCACTGAGCGTCACCGTCGGGTAGGGAAAATCGGCGTTCGCGAGAATGCTGTACACGCCGCCCGGGCTTCCGGCGAGCGGCCCGACGTCGGCGAGCAGCTTTTCTTCCGAGTCGGTCAGCGTATGTGCGGCGCGCCGGACGATGTCTTCAAGGTAGAAGCGATAGACGTTCAGCCGCGGCTCCGTCGCGAGGAACCGATCGACGGTTCCCTTTTCAAAGCGCAGCACTTCCGGCTCGATGAAGGCCGCCTGCGCGCCGAACGACGAATAGAGCTGCGACATCTCCTGGCGCATGCCCTGATGCTGAGCGTCGCGGGTGTCCTGATCGGACAGCATGCTCGTGTAGACGTACAGCCGCGACAATTCCTTGTCGAACGCGGACATCTTTTCAAGGGCATCGGCCAGCGTGGAGGCTGAGGTCGCCAACTTGCCCTGGAACTGGCGTAGCTGGGGCAACTCGGCGGTGATCTTGTCCTTGGCCGAGCGCCAGGCGGCATCGCTCGGATAGATCTCGGCGAGGTTCCACTTGTACTTGTCCGGAATCTTCGCCCGATCCCGCTCCTGCGCGACGACCGAGAGCGTCAGCGCCAGGATCGCCAGAGCCACAACGAAGGAGCGAGACGTGATGCGAGTCATCAAGTTACGCATGGGTCACATCCTATCAATTCTCTCGCGGCCGTCCATGTACGGTCGGAGCGCCACCGGAATCACGACCGCCCCGTCTTTTTCCTGATAATTCTCAAGAATCGCGATGAGCGTCCGGCCGACCGCAAGGCCCGATCCGTTGAGCGTGTGCACGAATTCGGTCTTTCCCGTGCCGCCGGCGCGGAACTTGATGTTGGCGCGCCGCGCCTGGAAGGCCTCCGTATTGCTGCAGGACGAGATCTCGCGGTACACCTTCTGGCTCGGCAGCCACACCTCAATGTCATAGGTCTTGGCCGACGCGAAACTCGTGTCTCCGGCGCACAAAAGCATCGTGCGATAGGGAAGCTCGAGGCGCTTCAGGACCTCTTCGCCATTTCCGACGAGCGCTTCCAACTCCACGTACGACTGCTCGGGCGTCGTCAGCTTCACCATCTCGACCTTGTCGAACTGATGTTGACGAATCAGGCCGCGGACGTCCTGTCCGTACGACCCGGCTTCGCTCCGGAAGCAGGGCGTGTACGCGGTGTACCGGATCGGCAGGTCGCGGCCGTCGAGAATCTCGCCGCGATGGAGATTCGTAAGCGGCACCTCCGCGGTCGGGACGAGATATAGGTCCCAGTCGCCGGCAATCTTGAATAGGTCGGCTTCGAACTTCGGGAGATTGCCCGTGCCGGTGAGCGCCGCCGAGTTAACCAGGAAGGGCGGCTCCACCTCGCGGTAGCCGTGCTCGCGCGTGTGCAGGTCGAGCATGAGGTTGATGAGCGCGCGGGACATCCGCGCACCGGCGCCACTCAGAACCGAGAAGCGCGCACCGGCGATCTTGGTGCCGCGCTCGAAGTCGATGATGCCGAGCGCGGGGCCAAGATCCCAGTGCGGCTGCGGCTCGAAATCGAACGTGCGCGGCGTGCCATGGCGCCGCACCTCGACGTTGTCCGCGGCGCTTTTGCCCGCGGGCACGCTCTCGTGCGGCAGGTTCGGCAGCGTCAGAAGCGCACTGTTCCGCTGGTACTCGACCGAGTCGAGCTGGACTCCCAGTTGGCGGATCTGCCCCGCGCGCACGCGGTTCGCTTCCTGAATGGCCGCCGTGTCCTTGCCCTGCCGCTTCGCGCGGGCGATTTCATCGCCTGAGGTGTTCTGCTCACGCTTGAGCCCCTCCAGTTCGGGAATCAACCGGCGACGCGCGCTCTCGAGCGTCGCGATCTCCTCGAGCGCCCGGTCCGGATCGAGGCCGCGCTTTCTGAGACCGGTTCGGACCTCCTCGATGTGATCGCGTACGAATCCAGGATCAAGCATGGGGAGCATTGTATTCCGTTGCCGGCGACTCCTCTGCTAGGATGCAAGGCCATGACGACCACCGTCCGCAAGGCCGTCTTTCCCGCTGCCGGCCTCGGCACCCGCTTTCTTCCCGCGACCAAAGCGCAGCCCAAAGAGATGCTGCCGCTCGTCGACAAGCCCATCATTCAATATGGGGTCGAGGAAGCTGTCGCGTCCGGCATCGACAACATCATCCTCGTCACCGGCCGCGGCAAGAATGCCATCGAGGATCACTTCGACGTGTCGGTCGAACTCGAGTCGTTTCTCGAAGCGCGCGGCAAACACGAACAGCTCGAGGAGGTCCGGAAGATCTCGAGCATGCTGAACTTCGCGTACGTCCGCCAAGGCGAGCCCCTCGGCCTGGGCCACGCCGTGCTGGTGGCGCGCAACCTGGTCGGGGACGAGCCGTTCGCTGTCATCCTGGCCGATGACGTCATCGACGCGGAAACGCCGGCGACCAGGCAGCTCATCGACGTGTTCGAGCGCGTGAATGGGCCGGTGCTGGCCGTCGAGCGAGTGCCGCGCGACGAGATTTCCAGTTACGGCGTGATCGCCGTCGATTCATCCGCGCGGCTGGGCGACGGAGTGTACCAGGTGCGCGACCTGGTCGAGAAGCCGCCGCGCGAGGAAGCGCCTTCCGACCTCGCGATCATCGGACGCTACGTGCTGACCCCGGATATCTTCGCCTCCCTCGCCGCCACCAAACGCGACCGCATGGGCGAGATTCAGCTGACCAACGGCCTCCGCGATCTGCTCAAGTCGCGACCGATCTATGCCTGCGAAATCAAGGGCGTGCGACACGACACGGGCAACAAACTGGGCTTTCTCAAAGCCGTGGTCTACTTCGCCCTTCGCCGCCCGGATCTCGCCGAAAAGTTCTCGGCGTACCTGGCGTCGCTCGATCTCCAGACGCCAACTGCCAAGCGCTGATTTAGTCTTTCGCTGAAGACGGCTTTGCTGACGGCGTGGAGTCCGAGGAGGCAGCGCCCTTCGTTGTCTTTGCAGTCTGATCTGTTTTCTTATCGCCGGCTTCGCCACTGCTCTTCGCTGTGTCGGCTTTGGCGGCCTCGGCTTTGGAACTGTCCGTCTTGGTCCCTTCGGCTTTGTCGCTCTTGTCAGTCTTGCCAGCGCCCGGCTGGTCCTTTTTCGGGTAGTCGGTGATGTAAAAGCCGGAGCCCTTGAACTGAAACGCGGGCGACGAGACCAGCTTGCGCACCGCCGCACCACACGTCGGACACACGTCAAGCGGCGGATCCGAGAACTTCCGGATGAGCTCGAACCGGCCGCAGGTGTCACACTGATATTCGTAGAGAGGCATCTTCGATCGTTCTCATTCGAGCAGATCGCCGCCGCCATCGCCGCCGAGCATCAGTTGGCGATGGAGCCAGAAGGGCGCCGTCCCCTGGCCGAGGAGCGTGTCGTGGAACGCGCGCAGCGAAAATCCCTTCCCCTGGTGGTGCTGACAGTCCTGGCGGAGCTTGAGCAGCATGAGTTTGCCGACGCTGTAAACGAGGTACGTCGGGTCGAAGGTCCCGCGTTCAGCCTCGCGGCGCGCGCTCCCCTCTTCCATGAATGCTTCGTCACGGAACACGCGCATGCCCTGCTCGACCGACATGTCCTCGGCGTGCAGCTTGATGCACACGATGAACCGCGCGAGTCGAATGAGCGCCTCGGCGAGCTGGCCGAGCTTGACGCCGCGGTCGTCACGGCCGAATCCCGCCTCGATCATCATCTGCTCGCAGTAGTGCGCCCACCCTGCGACAAACGAGGTCGGGGCGAACATAATCGACTTGCGCGTCTTCGATTCGACGCGGCGCAGGTGCTGGAAATGCAGGAAGTGGCCCGGATAGACCTCGTGAATCGAGATGGACCAGAGCGTCGGGTAGTTGTAGTCGCGCAGATGTCCGTCCTGCCGTTCGCGGGGCCATGACGGATCGACGTCTGTCAGGTAGTAGTACGCCTCGCTCGGCTTAGTCTCAAACGGCCCGGGCGTCCACATGCTGGCAAACGACCACCGGTAAAATTCAGGCGTCGGTGCGACGGTGATCTGTTCGCCCGGCGGCAGCGTCACGATCGCCTGACGCTCGAGAAACGTCGAGAGCTCCGCGACCTGCTGGCGAGCGACACCCACCAGCTCGCCGGGCGCGGGATGCTGGGCCTTGGTCCGCGCCCAGGTCTCGAGAGGGTTGCCGCCGTTCATCCGACCGGCCACGCTCTTGAAGGCGTCTTGGGTCGCTTTCAACTCGCGCGTGGCGATTGCGAGCAGCCGATCGACCGGCATCGGCAGGCCCTCGTCCAGCTTGAGCTTCTGCTCGAACGGGTCGCGGCCCAGACGAAACGACGCGCGGGCGCGCGGCGCCAGCTCGTTCTCGAGGTATTGCACGTACGCCCCGACGGCTTGCGCGGCTTCGGCTTGGGCGTCAGCGAGGTCGCCGAGCAGATGGAGATCGTCAACGTTAGAGAGGGCCCGCGGCAGCTCGTGCTCGATAAAGGTGAGCGCGCCACGCATCGTCTCGATGCCGACTTTGACGAAGATGCCCGGCGGATCCTTGACGTTGTCCCGTGCGGCCTGTATCAACCGCGGCGTCTGGCGTAATTTGGACAGGACCCGACGGGCGCGATCGGCCGGTGGCGCGTAGCTGAACAACGCCTGACTGGCGAGACTCGACGCCAGCAGATCCGAGTAGTACTGCGGGTTGCGTTCCCACGCGCGGACCTGCTCCAGGTCGAACACACGGCCCTTGAGATTCGCGGCTAGCATTCGGTGCTCGAGCCGCTCGGTGGCGGTGAGCCCTTCCGGGTTGATGTCACCCAGGCGGCGCAGGTAGCCCGTAAGCGCATGGACCTCACCTTCGATCGCCGGCCGGCTGAGGTCCTCGAGCAGATCGTCGTAGGCATGGACACCGTCGAGCGTGGCGTGTGTCGGATGGCGCTCGTGCAGGTAAGCGAGCAGGCTGTCGACGAAGTGCGGAAGCGGTTCGGAAGCGATCATTAATGTGTCGGTCGCACAACGCGAATGGTCATCGAACACTGGCGATCGGCAATGGTACAATAAGCGACGCGTTCGATGCCCGGCACGCTGTTCGTGGTCGCCACGCCGATCGGCAACCTCGAAGACATCACCGCCCGGGCGCTGAGGGTCCTGCGAGAAGTCGCGGTCATCGCCGCCGAGGACACTCGGCGGACGGCGCACCTGCTGGCCCGATACGCGATCACCACTCCTACGACGAGCCTTCACGAGCACAACGAACGACAGAAATCCTCGGCGCTCATCGCACAGCTGGAACGGGGCGACGCCGTCGCGCTCGTCTCAGATGCCGGGACGCCGACGATCTCTGATCCCGGCCAGCGCTTGATTCGACAATGCATTGATGCTGGTATACCCGTTGAGCCCATTCCCGGACCAAGCGCGCTGCTGGCGGCTCTAAGCGTTTCAGGATTGCCATGTGACACTTTCAGTTTCCTCGGATTTCCACCAACTAGGTCAAAAGCCAGAACGAACTGGTTCGAGAGGCTCCGATCCGCCGGCGGCACGGTCATCTTCTTCGAAGCACCGCACAGAATCCACGAGACTTTGAGCCAGCTCCAGCGCGTCGTCGGAGACTGTCCAGTGACGATATGCCGTGAGATGACGAAGGCTCACCAAGAATTGGTCAGAGGACCAATTTCAGCCGTGTTGACGGCGCTCACCGCTGCCCGTGGCGAATTCACAGTCGTTGCATATATTGGTCATACAACAGAACATGCCATTCCCGCGCGGCCGCCGGACGCCGAGATGGCTGTTGAATTTGGTGAAATAACAGAAAATACTGGTCTCTCTCGGAGACAGGCCCTGAACGCTCTGGCTAGACGGCATGCCATGCCTCCGAATGAGGTCTACCAGGCTCTAGAGAGAGCCAAAAAATTGGTTAATAGACAGAAAGCGTAAACTCTGGCCTTGCGTTGGCCCGCGTGGCTTGACCGTTCGGGCCCGTTTTGCTAAGTTACCCGCCGCCTTTCTATTGAGTCCGGCGTACTGGAGTGTCCATGGCGAAGCAGCGGCGAGCCCCGTCGCCCAAACCGGCCAAGGCGCCTGTTCACCCTTCGCCTGCGCGGCCTGCCAGCCCGGTCGCCGCGGGTAGGGTGGCGGCCCCAGCCGGACCAGCTCTCCCGCAGCGGCGTTCGACGTACGTCGAGGCGGTCGCCATCTACGAGCACGGCCTCGAAGCGCTGCAGCGGCACGAATTCCGGGTGGCGGCCGATTTGTTCGAGTCGGTTTTGCGGAAGTACCCCGAAGAGAAGGAGCTCCACGAGCGGGTGCGCCTTTACCTGAACATCTGCCAGCGCCAGGCCGCGCCGCGCGAAGCAGCCCCGAAGACGGTGGACGAACAGCTGTACGCGGCAACGCTCGCGATCAACGGCGGCAGTTACGACCAGGCCATCGTCAACCTCCGGCTGGTCCGTGACGAAGACCCCGACAACGATCACGCGCTCTACATGCTGGCCGTCGCCCACGCCCAGCGTGGTGAACTCGCGGAAGCCATGGTGCACCTCGAGCGCGCGATCGCGCTCAATCCGGAGAACCGCGCGCTCGCCCGGACCGACCCGGATCTCGAGCCCCTCCGCGGGGACGACACGTTCCGCACGGCCGTGGAGTCCGCGTCCTCGCCCCGCGCAGACCGCCGGCGTCCCGTCCGCACGCGCTTCACGCGATAGGCGATAATTGGTGGGCCTCGGGCCCTCCATGTCTGACGTCCACATCGTCGTCCTTGCGGCCGGCAAGGGCACGCGTCTTCTTTCGGCGACCGCCAAGGTGCTGCATCGTGTCGCGGGCGTGCCCATGATTGAGCACGTGCTGGCGACGGCAGCCTTGCTCCACCCACGCTCGACGACGGTCGTCGTGGGCCATCAGGCAGACAGCGTGAAGGCCCTGCTGGGCCAGCGCGCCGGTCTCACCCTCGTGCTTCAGGAACCCCAGCTCGGCACGGGCCATGCGCTGCTCTCGGCCGAGCCGGTGCTCGGCGGCGCTGCCGGCACGCTCGTGCTCCTGTCGGGCGACGTCCCCCTGCTCTCGATCGACACGCTCCGAGCGCTCGTCGATCGTCACCGCTCGAGCCATGCAGCCGCGACGGTCATGACGGCAGTCGTCGACGACCCGCGCGGATACGGTCGCATTGTCCGGTCCGGCGACCAGATGACGCAGATTGTCGAGGACCGAGACGCCAGCGCGGTAGAGAAGCAGATTCGCGAGATCAATTCGGGCATCTACGCGTTCGCCCTCGATGGCCTGTTCGATGCGCTCCGGGCGATCGCGGCCATCAACGCCCAGCACGAATACTACCTGCCGGATCTGGTGGCCATCTACCGGCAGCGTGGACGCGTGGTCGATGCGATGATTGTCCCCAACCCAGACGAGATTCGGGGTATCAACAGCCGCCAGGAGCTGGCGGAAGTGAGTCGAATCGTGAGACAGCGTAAGAATGCCGCGCTCATGGCGTCGGGCGTGTCGATCGAGGACCCGGTGACGACCTACGTCGACGATGCGGTCGAGATCGCCGCCGATACCATCATCCATCCCGGCGTCTCAATCGAGGGCCGGACCACGATTGGCGGCGGCTGTGAGATCCACAGCGGCGTCCGCATCGTCGACTCGCGGATTGGCGATCGCGTGACGATCTTCAATCATTGCGTGATTACGAGCGCCGTCGTCGCGCACGACGCCAAGGTTGGACCGTTCGCACACTTGCGACCCGAGGCACAGATCGGTGAGCGGGCACGAGTCGGCAATTTCGTCGAGCTGAAGAACACCGTGCTCGGTGCGGGATCGAAATCGAATCACCTCACGTATCTGGGCGACGCGCTGATCGGCGAAAACGTCAACGTCGGCGCCGGCACCATCACGTGCAACTACGACGGGAAGAAAAAACATCGAACAACCATCGAAGACGGTGCCTTCATCGGCAGCGACACCCAGCTGGTCGCCCCGGTCACGATCGGCAAAGGCGCGTACGTCGGCAGCGGGACGACGGTCCGCGAGGACGTGCCCGCTGGCGCGCTCGCCGTGAGCGCGGGGCCCCAGCGGAACATCAAAGGCTGGGTCGAGAAGAAAGTAAAAAGGGAAAAGGGAAAAGGGAAAAGGACGAAATAGAAAAGGACGAAATAAATGTGCGTGATCATTGGCTACATCGGACCGAAGGACGTCGTCCCGGTCCTCATCGAAGGCCTGAGGCGGCTCGAGTACCGCGGCTACGACTCGGCGGGTGTGGCCGTGGTACGTAACGGGGTCGTCTCGCTGCGCCGCAGTGCCGGGAAGCTGTCGAACCTCGAGGACGTGATTCACGCCGATCCGCTGGCGGGTGATTACGGCGTCGGCCACACACGCTGGGCCACGCACGGCCGGCCAACCGAAGAAAATGCTCACCCGCATCGTGACTGCACCGGCAAGATCGTCGTCGTCCACAACGGGATCATTGAGAATTACCTGGATCTGAAGCACGAGCTCCAGCAGCAAGGCCACAAGTTCGTCACAGAAACCGACACGGAGATCGTCGCGCACCTGGTCGAGCGCGAGACGCGTGCCGACGGTCTCGAAAATGCGGTGCGGCGCGCACTCAAGCTGATGCGAGGCCTCTTCGCGCTCGTTCTCGTGTCAGCCGACGATCCGGGGAAGATCGTGGCCGTCAGAAATGGGCCGCCGATTGTCGCCGGCCTGGGCGACCACGAGTTTTTCGTGGCCTCCGACGTCCCGGCGATCCTGAGCCACACGCGGGACGTCGTGTTTCTCGGCGACGAAGAGATGGCCATCGTGACGCGAGAGGGCATCTCGTTCACTGATTTTTCCGGGCGGCCCCTCCAGAAAGCCGCGCAGCGGGTGCTGTGGGACCCGATCATGGCCGAGAAGGCCGGCTACAAGCACTTCATGCTCAAGGAAATCTTCGAGCAGCCGACGGCGGCCCGCGAGACAATTCTCGGCCGCGTCTCGCAGGACTCGGGGAAGGTCTTTCTCGAAGAGATGAAGCTGACCGACACCGAGCTCAAGGGCGCCGAGCGCGCAACGATCCTGGCCTGCGGCACGTCGTGGCACGCGGGCCTCATTGGGAAGTTCCTCATCGAGCAGCTCGCACGGCTGCCGGTCGAAGTCGATTACGGCTCGGAATACCGGTATCGGGGGCCAATTGTCACGTCCAAGACGTTGGCGGTCATCATCACGCAGTCCGGCGAGACGGCCGACACACTGGCGGCGTTGCGCACGGCCAAACACGGCGGTGCCCGCAGCATTTCAATCTGCAACGTCGTCGGCAGCATGGCGACGCGGGAAACCGACGGCACCATCTACACACACGCCGGGCCAGAAATCGGCGTCGCGTCGACCAAAGCGTTCACCTCCCAGCTCGTGGCCCTCTATCTGCTGGCGCTGCGACTGGGCCAGATCCGCGGCACGCTCTCCCTCGAGGCGTCCAAGCCGCACGTCGACGCCCTGCTCCAGCTGCCCAACTTGCTCGAGCAAGCCCTCAAGGCCGCTCCCGAGGTTGAAGAGGTCGCGGCGCGCTTCCACACGCGTACCGATTTCCTGTACCTCGGTCGAGGCATCAATTACCCGATCGCGCTCGAAGGCGCCCTGAAATTGAAGGAGATCTCGTACATCCACGCCGAAGGGTATCCCGCCGGTGAAATGAAGCACGGTCCGATCGCGCTCATCGACGAGCGGATGCCCGTGGTCACGCTGGCGCCCCAGGATCATGTCTTCGAGAAGATGATTGGCAACATGCAGGAGGCCAAGGCACGCGGGGGATCGGTCGTAGCACTGGCAACAGCGGGCAATCACAAGCTGTGGTCGATTCTCGATCGAGCGCGCGACTTCGTGATCGAGCTGCCGCCTGCTCCTCAGCTGCTGACGCCGCTCCTCATGGTGTTGCCGCTGCAGCTGCTGGCGTACGATATCGCGGTCCGCCGCGGCTGCGACGTCGATCAGCCACGCAATCTGGCCAAGTCGGTAACGGTAGAATAGGGATTGGGGTTTAGGGGCTAGGGGTTAGGCGTCGCGCAGCACCACCGAACTAGACCCTAACCCCCAATCCCTAATCCCTATGCAATTCCTGGACACCCTTAATCCCGAACAGCGCGAAGCCGTCCTGCACATCGGCGGCCCGCTGTTGATTCTTGCGGGCGCCGGCTCGGGCAAGACCCGCGTCATCACCTCTCGTATCGCGTACCTGGTGGCCGGCGGCCACGCACGGCCTGACGAAGTCCTCGCCGTCACGTTCACCAACAAAGCGGCCGAGGAGATGCGCGGACGCGTCAGCGCCCTGCTCGGCTCGGACTGCAGCCGTATGTGGGTCTCGACGTTCCATGCGCTGTGCGCGCGCCTGCTCCGCCGTGAGGCGCCCGCCATCGGCCTGTCGCGTGATTTCGTGATCTACGACTCTTCTGATCAGCTCGCCGTCGTCAAACAAGCGGCCAAGGAACTGCACATTGACGACGGGTTCGTGCAGCCGCGAGCAGCGCTCGGGCGGATCAGCCATGCCAAGAACCGGATGGAAGGGCCGGAAACGATGGCGAATGCCGCCGCCTGGAACCGGCGGGACGAGCAGATTGCCAAAATCTACACGTACTACGTGAAAACATTGAAAGAGAGCAACGCGCTTGATTTTGATGACCTGCTGCTCAAGACCGTTGAACTCTTCGAGAAAGCCGTCAATGTCCGCACACGATACGCCGAGCAGTTCCGATTCGTCATGGTTGACGAATACCAGGACACCAACCGGCCTCAATATTTGCTCATACGCCGGCTGGCTGAAATCCACCGCAACCTCGGCGTCGTCGGCGACCCGGACCAGTCGATTTACAAATGGCGCGGCGCCGATCTGCGCAACATCCTCGACTTCGAGCACGATTTTCCGGAAGCAAAGATCGTCAAGCTCGAGCGCAACTACCGCTCGACCCAGATCATCCTGGACGCGGCCTCTGCAGTCATCAGAGAGAACCGCAACCGCAAGGACAAACGGCTCTGGACCGATCGCGCCGGTGGCGCACGGGTCATGTACTTCCGCGGGGCGGACGATCTCGAGGAAGCTGCGTTCATCGCCCGGACGGCCCGAGCCGCCCTGGCTGAAGCCGGTCCGGAGGGTGGGGTGGTCGCGGTCCTCTACCGGACCAACGCGCAGTCCCGCACCATTGAGGACGCGCTCATGCGCGACGGGATCGCCTACAAGATCATCGGTGGTGTTCGCTTCTACGAACGCAAGGAGATCAAAGACACCCTGGCGTACCTACGTCTCGTCATCAATCCCCACGACGATGTGAGCCTGAGGCGAGTCGTCAACGTACCGGCACGTGGCATCGGCAAGGGCGTCATGGACGCCGTTGACGCCTTCTCGGGTGACGCTGGGTCTTCAGGCGCCGCCGGCCCCTGGAATCCCGATGCATTTCCCCTGCTGGCCGTCGGCCTTGAACCTGCCCCCTCAGCACATTCTCTGTGGGCCCGTATCATTCGCGGCCTGGACGAGCGTGCGTTTGTTCCCCGAGCGGCGGCTTCGCTGACGGCATTTCGAGACTTGATCGTCAGTCTCACGGCCGTGGCACGACAGGAACCGGTGTCGATCGCGATTGGTCAGACGCTGGACCGGAGCGGCTACCTCCAAGATCTCCGAGAGGAGCGCAGCGAGGAGGCCGACGGACGCATCGAAAACCTCGCCGAGCTGGTGTCGGCCGCCCGGTAGTACGAGAGCCGTGAATCAGATCCCACGCTGGGCGGATTCGTCGATCGGCTGTCGCTCCTCTCCGACGTCGACGAGGAACAGGGCGCCGTCGACGCGCGCGTGTGGCTGATGACGCTGCACAGTGCGAAGGGCCTCGAGTTTCCGGTGGTGATCATGGCCGGCCTCGAAGAGGGCCTGTTCCCGCATTCCCGTTCGAGCGAAGACGAAGAGGAGCTCGAGGAGGAGCGCCGGCTGTGCTACGTCGGCATGACCCGCGCCCGGAAAGGTCTGGTGCTGACCGGCGCTGCTCGACGGCGCATCTTCGGCGAGTACCAGTCGAGCGAGCCTTCACGTTTCATCGACGAGATTCCCTCCGATCTCGTCGAGATCGTTCCTTCATTCCACAGCTCGTCGTACCAGGGGGCTCGTCAAACCAGCTTTCGCCAGCATGAGCTGGAGGCCAACCCGTACCCGCGTGGGCAGCGGGGCGGCCGTGTCAAAGAGGAAGCACCGAGTTACGCTTACGAAGACGAAGACCAGTCGACGGGTCTCGCGCTCCGTCCCGGCTCGCGCGTCCGTCACCCGCTGTTTGGCGTCGGCAGCGTCTTGAGCGTCGAAGCCCTGAGCGACGACACCAAGCTCGTCGTCAGGTTTGCCGCGGTCGGACGAAAGACGCTGCGGGCGAAGTACGCACGGTTAGAGCCCGCCTAGCCTATTGCCCTTGCTCCTCGTCTTCCTTCTCGACGAGTCGGGCAATCGAGACGACCTTGTCCCCGCCCTCAATGTCGATGAGACGGACGCCCTGCGTGGCGCGCCCGATGGCGCGAACGTCGTTGGCCTGCATCCGGAGAATCATGCCCTGCTCGGTGATGACGAGCAGCTCGTCGCCGTCTTGCACGTACGCGATGCCGACGACCGGGCCGTTCCGCTCGCTGGTACCGATGTTGATCACGCCCACGCCGCCACGTGACTGCACGCGGTATTCTTCGATCTCAGTGCGCTTCCCGTACCCGCGCTCGGTGATTGTCAGCAGCGTCCCGCCCGGTTTGACGACTTCCATCGCCACGACGTAGTCGTCATCTCGCAAAGTGATGCCGCGGACGCCATACGCCGCTCGACCCATCGCTCGCACGTCACTCTCCTCGAAGCGGATCGCCATGCCGACCCGCGTCCCGATGAAGATCTCGCCGTTTCCGTCGGTGACCTGAACGGCAATCACCGAGTCGCCGTTCTCGACGCCCATGGCGATGATGCCACCGGCGCGCGGGTTGCTGAACGACGAGAGCGCCGTCTTCTTCACAACGCCTTTCCGCGTGCCCATCACGACGAACCGGGTCTCTTCGAATTCCTTCACGGCGACCATCGCCGCGATCTTCTCGCCTTCCTCCATCGAGACCAGATTCGCGATGGACTTGCCCTTGCCCCCGGGACCCACGTCCGGGATCTCATGGACCTTGAGCCAGTACGCGCGACCGCGGTCCGAGAAAATCATGATGTAGGCGTGCGTCGAGGCGACAAACAAATGGCTGACAAAGTCCTCGTCGCGCGTGCGCATGCCGATCCGGCCCTTGCCGCCACGCCGCTGGTTGCGGTAGGTCGAAATCGCCGTCCGCTTGATGTAGCCGGTATTGCTGACCGTAATCGCCATGTCTTCTTCGGCAATCAGGTCCTCGATGCTGATCTCTTCCGACTCGCCCTCGACGATCTCGGTGCGGCGGTCGTCGCCGAACTTCTCGCGAGCCGCCCGCAGCTCGTCGACGATCATCTGCATCAGCAGCCGCTCGCTGGCGAGGATCGCGCGCAGCCGCTCGATGGTCTTCAGCAGCTCCGCCAGCTCGTCGAGGATCTTCTGTCGCTCGAGGCCGGTCAGCCGCTGCAGCTGCATATCGAGGATGGCCTGGCACTGCACCGGCGTGAGCCCGAACGCAGTCATCAGCCCTTCACGGGCCTCCGGAATCGTCTTCGAGCCTCGGATGAGCGTGATGACGGCGTCCAGGTGATCGAGCGCGATCCGCAGCCCTTCGAGAATGTGATAGCGCGCCTCGGCCTTCTTCAGCTCGAACTCGGTGCGGCGGCGGACTACCTCTCGACGGAACTCGACAAAGGTCTCGACCAGTTCCAGCAGGTTGAGGACCTTCGGGCGCCCGCCGACAATCGCCAGCATGATGATACCGAAGCTCGACTGCAGCGGCGTGTGCTTGTAGAGGTTGTTGAGGATGACCTCCGGCACTTCGCCGCGCTTGAGCTCGATGACCACCCGCATGCCTTCGCGGTCCGATTCGTCACGCAAATCGGAAATGCCTTCGATCGTCTTCTCCTGCACCAGCTCGGCAATGCGCTCGATGAGCTTGGCCTTGTTCACCTGATACGGAATCTCGGTGACGATGATCGAGAGCCGATCGCCCTTTTTGTTGGTCTCGATCGTCGAGCGCGCGCGCATCTGAATCGACCCGCGCCCGGTCGTGTAGGCCTGCGCGATGCCGCTTCGGCCGACGATAAGGCCGGCCGTCGGGAAGTCGGGGCCGGGCACGAGGCGAAGCATCTGCCTGAGCTTTTCGCTCCGAGGGACGAACTCCTCGTCCGATTTCAGGTGGGTCTGTTCGATGAACCAGACGCACGCATCGATGACCTCGCGCAAGTTGTGCGGGGGGATGTTGGTCGCCATCCCAACAGCAATCCCGGCGGCGCCGTTGACCAGGAGGTTGGGGAAGGGCGCCGGAAGGACGGTGGGCTCCTCGGTCGTCTCGTCGTAGTTCGGCACGAAGTCGACCGTTTCCCGATCGAGATCGGCTTGCATCTCATCGGCCAGGGCCTGCAGGCGCGCCTCGGTGTAGCGCATCGCCGCCGGTGGGTCGCCGTCAATCGAGCCGAAATTGCCCTGGCCGTCGACCAGCGGGTAGCGCATGTTGAAGTCTTGCGCCATGCGGACGAGCGTGTCGTAGATGGACGCGTCGCCATGGGGATGGAAGTTCCCCATCACCTCGCCGACGATCTTGGCGCACTTGCGGTATGTGCGGGTCGGACCGAGGCCCATGAGCCGCATGCCGTACAGCACGCGGCGATGCGCCGGCTTGAGGCCGTCGCGGGCGTCGGGCAGCGCTCGTCCAATGATCACGCTCATGGCGTAATCCATGTACGACCGCTTCATTTCGTCTTCGATGTTTACTGGATGGAGCGCAGGAACGAGATCAGCCATGTCGGTGATTAGATTCGTCGGTGTCGGTGCGTAAGTTGATGAGTTCGGAGGTGCTTAGGCACTCGAGTGCCGGTAACAGCTCTCACCTACGCACCTCACACGTCTAGGTTCTTAACGTCGAGCGCATTGTCTTCAATGAACTTCCGGCGAGGCTCGACTTGATCGCCCATGAGCGTGGTGAACATCAAATCAGCTTCCGTGTGATCTTCCGCGCGGACCTGCAGCAACGTACGCACCTGCGGGTCCATCGTCGTCGTCCACAGCTGCTCGGGATTCATTTCGCCGAGGCCCTTGTAGCGGTTGACGGCCACGCCTTTTTTGCCGGCGCTGATGAAGAAGTCGACGAGTTCGTCGAGTGTACGGAGACGGACTTCAGTCGGCTTCTGCTTGGCCGCGGGCTTGGCTTCCGCCGCTTCTTCCTCGCCTGTATCTGACGCACCAGCAGCGGTCACCACAACAATGTCGCCGTCCACCGACGGGATGTCCCGCCGGTTCGCCACGAGCGCGCGATATTCGGCCGATGCCATGAAATCGACGCCGATCGTGTGTTGCCGCGGATAGCCACTGGTCCGGTCGTCGACCTGCAGGAGATACCGGTTGTGTTCTTCGTCGCGTTGCACGGCGACGGCCCTGGTCGCGGTCGTCAACGTCTGCGCGAGATGGCCCAGCTTGTCCTTGTCGGCGAAGTACTCGCGGTCCGCGCCGGCCGCCACGAGAGCCTCGACGATCTCGCGCGGATGGCCGCGCCGCTCCACCGCATGTAGAAGTTTCTGGTGGGCAACGAGCTTGTGCAGCAGCTTCTCCAGATCGGCGCCAGCGATCTCCGGCCGTGCCGCGGAAATGCGCACCGCGCGGCCTTCGACAGCGCGCCTGATGAGAAACGCTTCTAGCTCGCGCTCGTCCTTGATGTAGGTCTCCGAGCGGCCTCTCTTGGCGCGGAACAGCGGTGGCTGCGCGATGTAGACGTAGCCGTTCTCGATGATCTTCGGGAGCTGCCGGTAGAAGAACGTCAGCAGCAGCGTGCGGATGTGCGAGCCGTCGACGTCGGCGTCGGTCATGATGATGATGCGGTGGTAGCGCAGCTTCGCGAGGTCGAAGTCTTCAGCGCCAATGCCACAGCCGAGCGCGGCGATCATCGTCCTGATCTCGTCGCTGCCCAGCATCTTGTCGAAGCGGGCTTTCTCGACGTTCAAAATCTTGCCCTTGAGCGGCAGGATGGCCTGGAACCGCCGATCGCGGCCTTGCTTAGCCGACCCGCCGGCCGATTCGCCCTCCACGATGTACAGCTCGCTCAGCGCGGGATCGCGCTCCTGGCAGTCGGCGAGCTTCCCCGGGAGCGACCCGCCGTCGAACGCGCCCTTTCGACGCACGAGGTCGCGCGCCTTGCGTGCCGCCTCGCGGGCCCTCGCCGCGTCAATCGCCTTGCCGACAATCCGCTTGGCCACCGACGGGTTCTCTTCGAGGAAGGCACCGAGCTTGTCGTTGACGACGGCCTCGACGATGCCCTTGACCTCGGTGTTGCCGAGCTTGGTCTTGGTCTGTCCCTCGAACTGGGGCCGCGGGATCTTCACGCTGATGACCGCCGTCAGCCCTTCGCGGATGTCTTCGCCGGTGACCGCTTCCTTCAGGTCCTTGGCGAGATTGTTCTTGGTCCCGTAGTGGTTGATGGTGCGCGTCAGCGCGGACCGGAATCCCGAGAGGTGGGTGCCGCCTTCGCTGGTGTTGATGTTGTTCGCGAAGGCGTAGACCGTTTCGGCGTATCCGTCGTTCCATTGCAGCGCGATTTCGACGTCAATGCCGTCTTTGTCGCCGTGCATGTAGATGGGCTTCTCGTTGACCGCCGTTTTGTTCTTGTTCAGATGCGTGACAAACGAGGTGATGCCGCCTTCGTAGTGGAACTTGTGACTCTTGCCGTCACGCTCATCATCAAGGGTGATGAGCACGCCGCCGTTCAAGAAGGCCAGTTCGCGCAGGCGCTGCGCCAACGTGTCGAAGCTGAACACCGTCGTCTCGAAGATTTCCGGGTCCGGCCGAAAGGTGACTTTGGTGCCGCGACGCTTGGTCGTGCCGGTCATCTCGAGCGACCCGATCGGACGGCCGCGCTCGAAGCTCAGCTGATAGACCTGCCCGTTGCGCCAGATTTCCAGGTCGAGCACCTCGGACAGCGCGTTCACCACTGAGACGCCAACGCCATGCAGACCGCCCGATACCTTATAGCTGTCGTTGTCGAACTTGCCGCCGGAATGAAGGACTGTGAGCACGACCTCGGCCGCCGACTTCCCGCTCTCATGGCGATCGACCGGAATCCCGCGGCCGTTGTCGATCACTGTCACCGACCCATCGATGTGCAGCGTGACGTTCACTTGATCGCAGAAGCCGGCCAGGGCTTCGTCGATCGAGTTGTCCACGACCTCGTAGACTAGGTGATGGAGGCCCGAGGGGCCGGTTGAGCCGATGTACATCGCCGGCCGCTTGCGGACGGCTTCAAGGCCCTCGAGAACCTTGATCTTGTCGGCCGAATAATCGGCCGCGTCCGCAGTGCCCACGCCGTGCCCGTTGTTGCCGGCAGGCACGTCTGGCGTTTCAGGCGGCTGGAGCGTCTGGTCGTTCGGTTCGGTCCGGTTCATTTGTTTGTGCGGCTGCAGGCGCCTCACACCCTCATGGGCATGATGACGTACGTGTAGTCGTAACCTTCGGCGCCCACTGGCTTCATGACGGCCTGGCTGACTTCATCCTTCAAATCGAGTGACACGACATCAGTGGTCACCGCGGCCAGAAAATCAAGCACGTACTGCGCGTTGAAACAGATTTGGAGCGACGTCCCGGCATACTCGACCGGCAGCGTTTCCTTCGCTTCGCCGACTTCTGGGCTGCTCGACGCGACTTCCACCTTGCCCTTATCCACGAGGAACTTGACGGCTCGGGAGCGCTCGTTCGAGAGAAGCGCCACGCGCTTGACGGCATTGGTCAGCCGATCGCGCTCGAACTCGATGTGCTTGTCGTTGCCCTTCGGGATCACGCGCTCGTAGGCTGGAAACTGACCATCGATCATGCGCGAGATTAGCCTGCGGCCCCCAACGTCAAAAAACAGATGGTTTTCTCCACGTTCATACCGCACATCGTCGTTACTTTCCGCCAGGAGACGGGCAAGCTCACCGAGTGTCTTCTTGGGCAGGATGGCTTTGACGTCGAGCGATTCCTTCCCGTCGCGTGCCACGCTGACAAGCGCCAGTCGGTGGCCGTCGGTTGCAACCAAGTGCATGGCCGTCGAGCTCAGCACAAAGAGGGCGCCGTTCAGAAAGTAGCGAGTGTCCTCTCCGGTGATGGCGAAATGCGTCTTTCCGATCATCTCTTTGAGGGCGCTCGACGCCAGCATCACGCTCGGAGCGCCACCGGGTTCTGGCAACGTCGGAAAATCCTCGCGCGGCAATGTCTGGATCCGCGACTCGAATCGATCGGCGGCAACCTTAACCGCGCCCTTCTCTTCAGCAATGCGAATATCGGTATCCGTGAGCGACTTCACGATCTCGTAAAGCTTCTTGGCCGGCAACGTGAGCGAGCCGCTCTTTGCCACCGTCGCCGGACATTTGCTGCGCAATCCAACTTCAAGGTCCGTCGCCAGCAATTGAACCTCGTCGCCCTTGGCTTCAATTAACACATTGGCCAGAATGGGAATCGTGTTCTTCCGCTCGACAATTCCTTGAAAAAATTGCAGTTCTCGCAGAAGGTCGCTCTTGCGAACAACAAGTTCCATGGCTGTGTTGGCCTCGAAGTCGCTGGGTTCGAACGCGCGATCCTCTTAAGGTAAGGAGAGAATCGAGAATGAGAAATTATATAGGAAAAGAAGGTCGGTTGAAAAGTATTCTATCAAGATAAATCATTTAGAAACAATCGTTTAACCTGTGCATAAATAGTGACTCTTAAGAACAGCACGGAGAACGCTTCTTATGCCTCGAAAGCCTGCCGCCGTTTTCCACAAGATGCCAGAAAAGGGCCTGTGGAAAAGCTGAAATCAGCGAAATTGCTCCATCATGTTGCCGATCAACTGGTTGAACTCCCCCTCCTTTTTTCGCAAGTCCTCGATTTTTCGAATCGAGTGAATGACGGTTGAGTGGTGTTTACCGCCAAAACTTCGGCCGATTTCAGGGAGGGATGCGCGCGTCAGCGACTTGCACAGATACATGGCGATCTGCCTGGGCATCGCGATGGATTTTGAATTATTACGAGACTTAAAATCTACGAGCTTCAGACTGTAATAGTCGGCTACGAACTTCTGGATGATCTCGATCGAGATGGCTCTCTCGTCATGCCCGAGAATGTTCTTCAGCACATCCTGGGCGAGAGGCAGTGTAATTTCCTGGCCGGTCAAAGACGCGTACGCAATCAGCCGAATCAGCGATCCCTCGAGCTCGCGGATATTCGACTTGATCTTTCCCGCGATATAGATGGCGACGTTGTCCGGGAGCGGAACCGATTCGGCGTCGGCCTTCTTTTTCAGAATGGCGACTTTCGTCTCGAGATCAGGCGATTGGATGTCTGCAATCAATCCCCACTCAAAGCGGGATCGAAGCCGTTCTTCGAGCGAGGGAATCTCGTGCGGCGGGCAATCGCTACTGAGCACAATCTGCTTCTGAGAGTCGTAGAGGGCATTGAACGTGTGGAAGAACTCGGTCTGCGTGCCTTCCTTCCCCGACAGGAACTGTGTGTCGTCGACGAGCAGGACATCAACGGTGCGATATCGCTCGCGAAAATCGAGGATGCGATCGTAGCGCAGACCGTTGATCATCTCGTTCATGAACCGCTCGGACGAGATGTACGTGAGTTTCAATGTGGGATCATGCTGGAGCACGTACTGTCCGATGGCGTGCATCAAGTGCGTTTTCCCAAGGCCCACACCGCCATAGATGAACAACGGATTGTACGACCGCGAAGGAGCTTCGGCGACGGCGCGGCATGCGGCGTGCGCGAACTGGTTGGACGATCCGACGATGAACGTGTCGAAGGTGTAGCGTGGGTTGAGGCCCACGGGGCCTGGAGCACTGAGCGCCGTCGAGGTCTCGAGCGCGGCCGCTTCGTCTGCGCTTAGTTGAAGGGCACCGATCTCGGTTTGAGGATCGGCGATGAACTTGACGGAAAGATTTGGCCGCTTCAGTTCGCCCATCGCGTCGCTGATCACGCCCGAGTAATTCTTCGTCAGCCAGTCCTTGAACACGGTGTTCGGGACGCGGACGGTGACCGACGTGGAGTCCTCTGTTACGAAGATGGTCGGCTTGAACCAGGTGTAAAAGCTGTGTCTGTTGACCTTGGTCTCAATGCGCGCCAGAATCTCGTCCCACAGATTCATTTCGTCACACTTTCGCCCCGGCTGCAATGCATGACATTTCGAAGAAAATTGGCGTCCGCCTTGTCTTTCCTGTCGATTTTCCACAGTTTTTTCCACAGGTGTGGAAAACTCTGGGAAGAGACCAAACACGCATGGTTAGGCGGACTGTGGGAGAATCAGGGAACCTCGCCGAAGGACGCCGACTCTAGCACAAACCACCTCGATTGACACTCTCTGAACCGCTTCGATAACATTGGCGGTTCACTTTACTCTCCAAGGGAACTCATGAAGGGAAAGCGTACGTTCCAGCCGAATAACCGCCACCGTCGGCGGACACACGGGTTTCTCGTGCGCATGCACACGAAGAACGGCCGGCTGGTGCTCAAGCGCCGGCGCACGAAAGGCCGTAAACGCCTGACGGTCAGCGACGAGTAGACTTGGCTCGGTTCCAGCCCCACGAGCGGATCCATCGCCGTGCGGAGTTTCAACGGGTCTACGAGCACGGGGCCCGAATCCGTGGACGGTATGCCACGCTGTTCGTGCTGCCGAATAAGCGCGATGTCGGGCGTTTGGGGATTGCGGCGACGAAAAAGCTCGGTGGCGCCGTCGAGAGAAACCGAGCTAAACGACTGATACGAGAGGTCTTCCGTCGTAACAAAGTCGCGTCAGGTTTCGATGTGGTTGTCGTACCCAGGCGCGAATTGCTCGACGCCAGTCTGAGTGTCCTTGAAGCCGAATATTGCACCACGCTCGAACGGCGTCTCGGTCCGCATCGCCCTGACCGCGCTCAGAGGCTATAAGCTCTTTATTTCACCGTACTTTAGGGGCTCCTGCCGGTTCCTGCCCTCGTGCGCGGACTATGCCGCCGAAGCTGTCAGTCGGCACGGCGTCATTGGCGGCGGCTGGCTAGCCGCCAAGCGCCTCGCGCGATGCCACCCGCTCTGCGCCCCGGGCCACGATCCCGTTCCCCTCAAGGATTGAGAGTGGTGACAGTGTTGACCAAAGCAGGCAGTCCGTCGATGAGCGCCGAGCGGCGTGAAGCCGCAAGGTACAGGCGGCGGGGGTGGGGCCCCGCCGCAAAGTAATAAATGGAACGCCGATTCATTATCGCCGCCCTTCTGGCGTTTCTCGTCCTGTACGGCTGGCAGGCCTTGTTCGTGCGACCGGTACCGCGGCCCACACCTGGAGCCAGCACGGCGCAGAGCACCCAAGGCGGAGGCACATCTGCTCCAGAGCGCGGTACGAGCGCGGCGGGGGCGACGGTGGCGGAACGGCCAGTGCCGCCGACTACAGCGGCATCGATTGTTGGTGAACCCGTCGAGCGTGACATCCGCGTGGAAACGCGCGACGTGATAGCAGTGTTCACCAATCGCGGAGCCCGACTCAAGAGCTGGCGCCTCAAACACTACCTCAACGCCAATAAGGAACCACTCGAGCTCGTGGCTGGCGAGCTGGCCGGCGCGCAGCCTCTTCCGTTTTCCCTCAGGGTTCCAGATCGAGCGATGACGGCCACACTGAATGACGCGCTGTACGCGGCGACCGCGCTTGGGGGCGGTGCGGCCGCCGCGTCCGCGCCAACGCAATTGACCTTCGAGTACAAGAACGACGCCGGCTTGCGAGCGGTGAAGGAATTCCGTCTGGAGCCGTCCTCCTACCTCGTCTCGTTCCACGCGATTGTTACCGATGGCGATCGGGCGGTCGCGCCAGCGCTCGTCTGGGGCCCTGGTCTCGCGGACGCGACGGCGGCGGCGAGCCGATGGGACGTCAAGCCCGAAGCCCTGTTTTCGTCGGCCGGCAAGGTCCAGCGCATCGTGGCCGCCAACGTCGTCAAACAACCGACGTACGAGCAGGGGTTCGAGTACGCCGGCGTCGACGACACGTACTTCATGACGATCGCGTTGCGTCCGGGGACGTCGAAACTGACGTACGAACCTGTGTCGATTCCGCCGGTCGCCGGCTCCAAAGATCCTGCGCGCGCGCTGATGTCGTACGCGATTGAGCCGGCCAAGCGCGATGAGGCGATCAAGTTCTACGTCGGACCGAAGAGCCTGGAAGCGGTGTCCGCGATCGATCCCGACCTGGTGCGCGCGATCAACTTCGGCATCTGGTCATTCATCGTCGTGCCGCTTCTGAAGACGCTGAACTGGATCAACGGGATGGTCGGCAACTACGGCTGGTCGATCATTATCCTGACCGTCATCCTCAACGTGCTTCAGCTTCCTCTTCAGCACAAGCAGGTTGTGTCGATGCGGAAGATGCAGGAGCTGCAGCCTCAGGTCAAGGCGATCCAGGATCGATACTCCAAGATCAAGGCGACCGACCCTGCGAAGCAGAAGATGAACCAGGAGATGATGGCGCTCTATCGGGAGCGAGGGGTGAATCCCGCGAGCGGCTGCGTCCCGATGCTGCTGATGTTTCCGCTGGTGTTCGCCTTCTACGGTCTGCTGACGGCGGCCATCGAGCTTCGCGGCGCGCCGTTCATCGGCTGGGTCCACGACCTGTCGCAACCCGACCCGTATTACGTCACGCCCCTTCTGATGGGCGTCACCATGCTCTGGCAGCAGCTGATCACGCCGGCCGCCGGCATGGATCCGACGCAGCAGAAGATCATGCTGATCATGCCGGTGATGATGACGTTCTTATTCCTGAACTATCCATCGGGTGTGGCACTGTACTGGCTGATGGCGAACGTCTGGCGCATTGGACAGCAGTACCTGACGAACCAACTCATCGGTCCGCCGAATGTGCCCAACGTTCGGCCACCCGCCGAACGGCGCCTCAAACGCGTGGGAGGCGGGAAAACCGAGGCAGCCGACGCGAACAGCAAGGCCTCCTAGAAATTATTTTATGACCGACGCTGTCACACGGCCAATTGTCGAGTTCCTCGAGCGTTTCTTGAAGGCGCTCGGCGTCACGGGCGCGGTGGTTGTGGAACCGACGAGCGACGGCCCGCGGCTGAACCTGGATGGCGCGGACGTAGAGCTTCTGGTGCGTCATCGTGGCGAGCCGCTGAAGGCGCTGCAGCACGTCGTCGACATGGCATTCGCACGCAAGCTGCCCGAGAACCAGCGGGTGTTTGTTGACGCGCTTGGATATCGCAAGGGCAAAGATACCGAGCTCAAACAGATGGCGAAATTTCTCGCCGAGAAGGCGAAGCAGACCGGCGTCGATCAACAGCTCGGCCCGCTGAACCCTTACGAACGTCGCCTCGTGCACCTCGCGGTTGCGGAAGTTCCCGGCGTCACAACGGAAAGCGTCGGCGACGCGTTCTCGAAAACCGTCTTGATCTCCTTACGCAAATAGTGGCTCGTGGCTGGTAGCTGGTGACTGGATCACACCAGCCGCTAGCCACCAGCCACCAGTCACCATGGGTTTTTCGACAGCAGACACGATCGTGGCGATTGCGACACCGCCTGGACGTGGCGGCATCGGTGTCGTTCGCTTGAGTGGCCCGGAGGCGCCGACGATTACGCGTGGTTTGACGACGCACGAAACGGCGTTCGAGCCACGTCACGCGACGTTGACCACGATCCGGCTAAAGCCGGACACGACACCTGCCTTTGACGGGACATCCACAATCGATCATGCCGTTGTCACGTTTTTTCCCGCGCCTCACTCGTATACCGGCGAGGACGTGGTCGAGCTGAGCGCGCACGGGAGCCCCGTGGTGCTGCGAGCGATCGTCTCGGCGGCTCTCGCCTCGGGCGCGCGACTTGCCGAACCGGGCGAATTCACGCTGCGGGCGTTCCTGAACGGGCGCATCGATCTGATGCAGGCTGAAGCCGTGGCGGATCTCATTGACGCCGTCACACCACTCCAGGCCCGGACGGCGTTCGATCAACTGCAAGGAACGCTGACCGAAGTGATTGCCGGGATCGACGCCGCATTATTTGATTTGATCGCGCGTCTCGAAGCCTCCGTCGACTTTCCAGACGAGGGTTATCATTTCGTCGAGCCCCGCGCGATCGCCGATGCCGTCGCAGCGCTGCGCGACCGCACGGCATCCCTTCTGGCTGACGCGCGCCGCGGCCGCCTTCTGCGCGAGGGACTGCTGCTAGCCATCGTGGGCAAGCCAAACGTGGGCAAGTCGAGCCTATTCAATGCGCTCATCGGTGCGGCCCGCGCGATTGTGACGGACGTGCCTGGCACGACGCGCGATCTTGTAACGGAAGCGATCGATCTTGGTGGCCTGCGAGTCACGCTGGTCGACACCGCGGGTTTCCACGAGACCACGGACCATGTTGAAGCCGAAGGCGTGGTGCGCGCCAAGCGGGCGCAGGAGGTGGCGGATCTGACCGTGGTGTTGCTGGATCGCTCCCGATCGTTCGACGACGACGACCGTAACATTATCTCGCAAACGGCTGATGCACATAGACTTATCGTCGTTAATAAGGTCGACCTTCCAGCTGCGTGGACCGCGTGCGATGTCGTACCCGACGCCGTGCCGATCTCTGCTGCGACCGGCGAGGGCCTCGACACGCTGCGCGCGCGGATGATGACGGCGCTCGATGTTGAATCGCTCGACGACCGCCCGGAGATCACCAATGTCCGCCACATCGCGCTGGTTGAACGAGCGCATGACGGGCTCACCCGAGCACTCGAGGCGACGCGAATAGGAGGAGGTTCGCTCACTGAGGAATTCGTGCTCGCGGATTTGCAGGATGCTCGTGCCGCGCTCGAGGAGATCACCGGACATCGCGCGACCGACGATCTGCTGGCGCATATCTTCTCGCGTTTCTGCGTGGGGAAATGAACCTGTGATGAACGGCTCGTTTGATGTGATTGTGATCGGCGCGGGACACGCGGGCTGTGAGGCCGCTTACGCGGCCGCGCGACTCGGCGCGCGCGTGGGCTTGTGCACGCTCACGACCGACACGGTCGCGCACATGCCCTGCAATCCGGCAGTCGGCGGAACGGCGAAGGGTCACTTGGTGCGCGAGATCGACGCGCTCGGCGGACTCATGGGTCGCGCGATTGACGCGACCGGCATTCAATTCAAGCTCCTCAACCGCAGCCGAGGCCCGGCCGTCTGGTCGCCACGCGCGCAGGCGGACAAGAAGATTTACGGCCGGTTCGTGAAGGCCGCGCTCGATGCCGAGCCGAATGTTGAGTGGCTAATCGGCAGAGCGGGCCGCGTGCTGGTCGACCATCACCGAGTTGTCGGACTGGCGATGGAGGATGGTGACGCGTACGAATCTCGCGCGCTCGTCGTCACCACGGGTACTTTTCTCAACGGATTGATTCATATCGGAGCCGAACAACATCCGGCCGGTCGCGCAGATGAGCCGCCCTCACGAGAATTGGCTGCATCGCTCAAGTCGTTTGGCTTCGAATGGGGCCGACTCAAGACGGGTACTCCGCCGCGACTTGACCGCGAAAGCATCGATTTCGATCGACAGGTGGCTGAGGGACGATTTGCCGTTGAGCGCGGCGACGATCCCCCGGTCCCATTTTCATTTTTGTCGCCTCCAATCGAGCGCGCGCAAATCGACTGTTATCTGCTGCACACCAATGATCGTGTTCGCGATCTGGTGCGCGCCAACATCGCTCGCTCGCCTCTGTTCAACGGACAGATTCACGGCATCGGACCGAGGTACTGTCCATCGCTCGAGGACAAGATCGTTCGCTTTCCCGACAAGGAACGTCATCAAATCTTCCTGGAGCCTGAAGGACTCGAGGCTCGCGAAATCTATGTGAACGGTTTTTCGATGAGCCTTCCTCGTGACGTCCAGGCCGATCTCATTCACGCCCTGCCGGGCCTCGAAAGCGCGGTGTTGCTCCGGCCGGGGTACGCCGTGGAGTACGACTTCATCCAACCAACCGAGCTCACCCGCCGGCTTGAAAGCAAGCGAGTGGCCGGACTGTTTCTCGCCGGGCAGATCAACGGAACGTCGGGTTATGAAGAAGCCGCAGCCCAGGGGATCGTCGCAGGAATCAACGCCGCGCATTTTGGCGGAAGCGGTTCGGGCTTCGAGCTCCGGCGCGACGAAGCGTACATCGGCATTCTTGTGGATGACCTGATTACGAAGGGCTGTCTCGAGCCGTACCGGATGTTTACGTCGCGCGCGGAGTACCGGCTGCTCCTCCGCGTGGACAATGCGGATCTCCGCCTCACACCACGCGGCCGGGCCGCAGGCCTGGTCGATGACGAGCGATGGGACCTGTTCAAGGCGCGCGAAGGGCGCTACGAACGGAACGTTCGCGCGCTCGACGAGACGTTGGTCCGGTCCAGTTCGGGTGACCGCGTGGCAGCCAGTCACCTGTTACGCCAACCGGAGGTTCGCCTCACTCGGCTGGTGGCGGACGGGCAGCTTCCCCGTTTCGAGTCCGACCCGGCGACTGCCTCAGTGGATGTTGCCAGCGTCGAAACGACTGTCAAATATGCCGGCTATTTGAAGAGGCAGGAGCGGGAAATCGAGCGGCTGGGCAAGGAAGAACGACGACGAATACCGCTCGATTTTCCTTTCGGTCGCGTTCCTGGACTGTCGAAAGAAGTGGTTCAGCGACTCACGCAGGTGCGGCCGGATACACTGGGGCACGCCCTTCGGATTCCGGGGATCACGCCGGCAGCAATCGCCGTTCTGTCCGCTTATGTGGGAAGGAACCTGGAAGAACGCCAATGACTTCCAGTGAGTTCGGAGATCGGTTGTCGGAACGCGCTCGCCTGGTTGGAGTGCCTGTCGCGGAACCGGTCCAGCAGCAGTTCGGGGAGTATTTTCGGCTTCTGGCTCATTGGAACTCGAAGATCAACCTGACGGCTCTGCCCCTCGACCCTCCGACAGACGAAACGTTCGACCGGTTGTTGGTTGAGCCCTTGGTTGCCGCCAAACACGTCCCAGATTCTGCCAAGATCTGGCTGGACCTCGGATCAGGCGGTGGCTCACCGGCCATTCCGCTGAAAATCCTGCGTCCTTCAATCGATTTGACGATGGTAGAGGCGAGGGCCCGCAAGGCGGCCTTTCTCCGTGAGGCCGCACGCACGTTGCGTCTGAGCCACACGGCTGTCGAAAACGCTCGATTTGAGGAGCTTGCCTCGAGACCAGAGTTCCGTCACAAAGCCAGCTTGGTCACCGTTCGAGCCATTAAGGCGGACGATGACCTGTTTGCTGTGGCGCATGCCCTTCTGGCACGTGGCGGGCGGTTACTCATGTTCCGGTCGAATGAGCCAGAAGACACGAACATAGAGGGATTTCAGCCTCGCCAAACCATCTGCCTCTTGGAGAAACGGCACTCCTACCTCCTTTGTATGGAGCCGACGATGTTCCACGTGGAACAAACCGATTGACGAAGATCTCCCTATTCCGTATCCTCAGGGCTGCCAAGCCGAGCTAGACGCGCCAATATATGGTCACATGACCAATACTAGGCAGTCTTTGGTCAGTACTTATAGATAAGCAACTTATGGGACGGATCGTCGCAGTCAGCAATCAGAAGGGAGGTGTCGGTAAGACCACGACCGCCATTAATCTGGCAGCCTCACTCGCGCTAGCCGAACAACGAGTTCTGCTCGTTGATATCGACCCGCAGGGTAACCTGACGAGCGGCGTCGGTCAGAAGGGCAAGGCAGGGCCCGCCGGAACGATCTACAACGCGTTGACGGCCGTGGAGCCGGTCATCGACCCGAGACCGTTCTTCATTCCGACTGGTGTTGATCACCTCACGCTCATCCCGTCGGACCGCAACCTGACAGGCGCTGAAATCGAGATGGTCGCGCTCCCCCACCGTGAGGAGCGACTCCGCACACTGCTCGCCGCGGTGCGCGACGAATTCGACTACATCTTCATCGACTGCCCGCCGTCGCTCGGCCTGCTGACGCTGAATGCGCTCGTGGCGGCCGACACGGCGCTCATTCCGCTGCACTGCGAGTACTTCGCCCTCGAGGGCCTCGCCGATCTCGTCAGCACGATGCGTCGCATTCGCGCCGCGCTCAACCCCGCACTCGATATCGAGGGCGTGTTGCTCACGATGTTTGATGAGCGGACCAATCTCGGCC
>JBGPHH010000004.1:0-36798 GCA_041484265.1 Vicinamibacteria bacterium | reverse complement strand
AGGAGATCGACGCGGTGATGTCCAGTGTCTACGAGCGGGACTATCTGACGCCAGAAGTCGCGACCTCTCCACTCGATCGCTTCCACACGCAAGCGGAGATCGATGCCTACATCGCGTCGCTCCAGGACGCGATGCGAGCGGCGGCGGCCAACATGGACTTCGAGAAGGCCGCGGCCATCCGAGACGAAATCAAGCGCGCGCGGAATCCCGAGCTCGGCCTGGCACGGCCGGCAGGAAAGGCATGAGAGCCGCGTGATCGCGCTCATCGTTGGCTGGCTGAAGACGGTCGCGCTCGAGGTGCAGTTGTACGCGCGCCTGCTCGGCGCGACGACGCGTGGGATTGTCACGCCGCCGTTCTACCGCCACGACATCGTCGAGCAGTTCGACGCGATCGGTGTTGCATCGCTCACCGTCGTGCTGCTGACCGGCTTTTTCACCGGCGCGGTTCTCGCGCTCCAAGCCGGCCTGACGCTCGATACATTCGGGGCGCGGCCAGTCGTTGGCCGTCTGGTCAGCACGTCGATGATTCTGGAGCTCGGACCGGTGCTGACCGCGCTGATGCTCAGCGGACGAATCGGCTCGGGCATCGCGGCCGAACTGGGATCGATGGTGGTGACCGACCAGATCAACGCCATGCGCGCGCTTGGCACGGATCCGGTACGGAAGCTGGTGGTGCCGCGGGTGCTGGCCGGTGTCTTCATGGCGCCCGTGCTGACAGTTGTCTCGGACTTCCTGGGGATCGTGGGCGGGTGGATGGTCGCGCGGTTCCAACTGCAGGTGGCGACGGGCCTGTACTGGTCGTCGATTCGGCGGCTCTATATACAGGACCTCGAAATGGGACTCATCAAGCCCTTCGTCCTGGGATTCGTCATCGTCACGATCGCCTGCCACGTAGGGCTGAGGACGACAGGCGGCACGCAGGGCGTGGGCAGGTCGACGACCGAGGCGGTGGTGGCAGGATCGGTTGGGGTGATCGCGGTCGATTTTTTCCTCACGCGCATCCTGATTTCGCTACTGTACTGAAACATGGTCCAGGAAGTGGCGCATCGTGAAGCGGGAGGACAGATTCTCGACGAACCGGAGCTGCCGGTGGTCGTCTTCGACCACGTGTCGCTGGCGTTTGATGACAAGGTGGTTCTGAAGGATGTCAGCTTCACGCTGCTTCCGGGCCACACGAAGATCATTCTTGGGGCGAGCGGCGCCGGCAAGTCGATCACCCTGAAGATTCTTCTGGGGCTCCTCAAGCCGGACGCCGGCACTGTATGGGTGAGCGGCCGGCGCGTGGACGATCTTTCGGAAGAGGAGATGATGGCCGTGCGCGCCAACCTCGGCATGGTGTTTCAAGAGGGCGCCCTGTTTGACTCGCTGACGGTTCGCGAGAACGTTGGCTACCGTCTCTACGAGGAGACCAAGCTGCCGCTCGAGGACGTGGACCGCCGGGTTGAGGAGGTCCTGGGATTTGTTGGCCTCGGAGAGTTCTCCGAACGGATGCCGTCAGAGCTCTCAGGCGGCCAGCGGCGGCGCGTGGCCATTGCGCGCGCGATGGCCTCCAAACCGAAGATCCTGCTCTACGATGAGGCGACGACCGGCCTTGATCCGATCACGGCGATGACCGTTGATGATGAAGTCGTCAAGCTGCGAGACATCGAAACTGTCACGTCGATTGTGGTGACCCATCAGCTGCGCGACGCCTTCTACATCGCGACCCACGCGGCTGCGAGGGAGGAGGACGGCGCCATCACGATTGGTGCGGCCGATCGGGAGAAGGAGCAGGAGTCGGAGTTCCTCATGCTCCGCGATGGATTGATTGTGTTCGAGGGAGACGCCGACGCGCTCCGCCACTCGAAGGATGAATATCTGAAGACGTTCTTGAGTTGAGGACAATATATGCCGCGCACGCGATCACTGGCCTGGTCTGAGCTGAAGATCGGCGTACTCACCATCGTCGGCACCGTCATCGCCGCGATCGCGATCTTCATGGTGACGGGCACCCGAGGGTTTCCCTGGCAGCGCTACAGCCTGAAGACGCAGTTCGCCAACGTCTCCGGGTTGAAATCAGGATCGCCAGTACGCCTCGCCGGCGTCGAGGTCGGCCAAGTGACTGATGTCGTGCTGACGGGCGACCAGGTGGACGTACTATTCGACGTGAACACGGGCTATCGGGATCGGATAACAACCGCTTCGATGGCCACGCTCGGGTCGGTGTCGCTGCTGGGTGAGGCGGCCGTCGACATCACCGCATCGACCAAGGGGACTCCGATACCTGCGGGGGGCTACGTGCCGCATGGGGCCTCGGCCGTGCAGTTGGCCGACGTGGCCACACAAGCGAGCCAGAGTGTTTCCGAAATCACTGGGCTCTTGCAGGACGTGCGTGGAGGGCGGGGCACGATCGGCAAGCTGATGACCGACGATAAGTTGTACGTTGAGTTGCAGCAGTTTGTAGGTGCTGCTGGCGACTTGACCCGGGGCATCCGGGAGGGGCGCGGGACGTTGGGTAAGCTGGTCAACGACCCCCAGGCCGCCAACGCGCTGGAGGGGACGTTAAAGAACGTCGAGACACTGACCCGGCAGTTGAACGCTGGCGAGGGGAGTCTCGGTAAGTTGCTGAGGGACGACAGCTTCTCGAAATCCCTGACTGGTGCGACTTCCAATCTTCAGGAGTTGGTCGCCCGCCTCAACCGGGGCGAAGGAACCGCCGGGAAGCTGCTGACCGACCCAGTACTCTTCAACCGTCTGAGCTCGCTGACCGATCGCTTTGACCAATTGGTGACGAAGCTCAACGAAGGCGAGGGAACGGCTGGACAATTGCTGAAAGACAAACGGTTATATGAGAACATGAACGGCGCGGTGACGGACCTGCGCACCCTTGTGGCTGAAATCAAGAAGGATCCGAAGAAGTATCTCAACATGAAGATCAGCATCTTCTAGAGGCTAGAGGCTGGGGACTAGGGGCTGGAGGGAGCGATGGCGAGAAGTGAAGGCGTGGGGGCGGGCGGTGTTCTTCTGGCGTTTCTGGTAGGCGCGGTGGCCGGAGCCGCCGCGGCGCTTCTGTATGCCCCGGCAACGGGCGAGGAGACGCGTGAGTACCTTGGCAAGAAGGCGCGCGAAGGCCGCGAGCGAGCCAATGAAGTGGCCGCGAGGGGTCGGGATATCGTGAACCAGGGACGCGAAACATTGGCGTCGGCCATCGAAAAGGGCCGCGAGGCCTATCAGCAGGCACGTGCGCGAGACAACGCATGAGCACCTGGTCTGAGGTCTTTCTCGGCATCATTGCCATGGCTACACTGGCGACAGCCATCGCACAGATCGGTATCTTCGTCGCAGCCGGGCTTCTGGCGCGCCGACTCGATCGGCTGGCGAACGAAATTCATGGGGAGCTCAAGCCGATCTTCGGCCACCTGGACGCGATTGGCCGTGATGCGTCGCGTGCGACGGCGCTCGCTGCCGCGCAGGTCGAGCGGGTCGATCAGATAATGGGCGACTTGGGACAGCGGCTGGAACAGGCGCTCGGAGCATTTCAGGCTACCCTGGTGGCTCCAGTGCGTGAGGGTCGGGCGATCCTGAGCGGGCTAGGCGCAGCGCTTGCGGCCATCCGCGAGCTGCGCAGTAACCCGCGGGCGAGGAGAGGCCGCGACGACGAAGACGCGTTGTTCATCTAGTCATTTGGTCGGCTGGTTATCTGGTCAAGTCGTTGAGCGATCGAAATGACCAGATAAGGTGACCAGATAACTAGATAACCGTGATGACCAGATGAATTGATAGGGGGGTTTATGTCACCGATAGCGCGTGGATGTCTGGCCGGAGTGCTCGGGCTGGCGATGTCGGCGACGACGCTGGCGCAGGAATCGAAGTCCGCGGCGTTGGCTGCCGAGCTCGCCGCGGCGCTCGATGCTGCAAAGCTTGATGCGATCGCGGCGAAAGATCCGACCGCGCCCGACGCGTTCGTCAGCGCCCTCTACTTCTCGAAGAGCCAGTTCCTCGTTGTCTCGGCTCGATACGCCGTGCCGCAGTATTTGGACGAGCGTCTCACGAAGAAGGAATACCGCGACGTGTACCTGGATCTGAGCAGCGCCTCGATTCCGGAGAGCAAGATCTTTGTCGAGGATGCCGGCGCCGATGGCCTCAAAGCCAAGCGAGACGAGAATCGCCCGTACGATAGCTACGAAGCAGCCGGAAAGCGGACGATGTTCAATAGCGACTGGAAAGCTCAGAACATCTCAGAAGACGTTTACAACAGCACGTTCTCTGCCGCCGACGAGCGGTACGCCGCGATGCTGAGAGCCCTCCTCGATCAACTGAAGAAGCCGTAAAGGCGAACACGCGAATCCGGGGTCTAAGCAGCTCTAAGGAGCGTTCCCCCATGAGGGTCTTCGCCGCCGCGAGCGTCACGGTACCTGCCACGCTGTTGGCTCTCGGAGTCCTGACCGCAGCACAACCCCTCGTCCAGTCGCCGGCGCCACCGACGTTTGAGGTTGCGTCCGTCAGGTTAAATAGAGACGGGAACGGTCTCATCGCCGTCGGGTTCGAACCGGGCGGCCGGTTCAGAGCGACCAACACACCTCTTCGACTGCTCATCCGCTTGGCGTATCAGGTTCAGGATTTCCAGATCGTCGGCGGGCCGGGCTGGATAGACTCGGAGCGCTTCGATATTGTGGCCAAGGCGGAGGGCGTCCCTCCACTTCCGCAGATTCGTTTGATGCTCAGGTCCCTTCTGGAAGACCGATTCAAGCTGGTCGCGCGCAGCGAAACGAGAGAACTGCCGATTTACGCCCTCGTGATCGCCAGGGCGGATGGCAAGACAAGACCCGAGCTTCGTCCGTCTGGAGCAGAGTGCGCCCCTCTGACACTCTGGCCTGGCGCGCCGCCGCCTCCGCCGCCGCCGGCCGGGCCCGCCAATCCGGGTCGAGGTGCGCCGCGTTGTCCCTCGATGTTCGTGCCTGGACGGACGAGCGCTCGCGCGGTGACGATGGCGCAATTGGCGACCACGTTGTCTCAATTCGTGAGCCGCTTCGTGATTGATCGCACAGGTCTCTCTGGGAACTTCGATTTCGATCTTCAGTGGACACCGGATCAGTTGCCGCTCGGCCCACCCGGAGGTGCGGTCCCCGGTGCTCCAGGGCCGCCGCCGGTCGATCTCAACGGTCCGTCGATCTTTACAGCGCTGCAGGAACAGCTCGGCCTCAAGCTCGAGCCACAGCGCGGGCCGGTCGACGTGCTCGTCATCGATCGCGCCGAGCAGCCAACGGACAACTAAGGAACCCGAGAGCCACGATGACCGACGGCGTTGGACGCAGCGCGACCGCCGAGAGAATGAGGTTGGGCATCGCTGAGGTTGCGCCAGGAGGTTGCGTGCCGATTGATCTCACAGCGCCGCCGAGGCCGACACTGATCTCGGTAGACGGAAAGATCAGTTTTCCGGATGGGGGAGACCAGAGGATGTCGTGCGGCACTGTTGGGATCCTTGCAAAGGGAGTACAGGCCTTTGGCATGAGTGTCCACGACTTTTCCAAGTTCCTCTCGAGCGGTATGGGTCGCCCTGTCATCGATAAGACAGGGATCACCGGCATATTCGATTTCCGTGTGGATTTTGACCAGACGTCTGCCCAGTTCCTGCCGCCCAACGTGCCTCGCCCCTCAAGCGATCCAAATGGTCCCCCCACCGCGACTTCAGACCCTACGGCTCAACCATCGATCTTCACTGCGATACAGGAACAGCTGGGGCTGAAACTCGAGCCGGCCAGAGGGCCCGGCGAATTCTTCGTCATCGATCACGTAGAGAGACCCTCTGAAAACTGACGGTCGTGCGCGCTGCCACATTCGGGAACCTTTTACCGCGCGTCGATCAATTCACCAGTAGGGTGGACGATGTCGGGCTGGATGCGGTCTGCCGGGGCGATGTGGAGGCGTTCGCGAAGCTGTTCGCTCGCTTTCAGGGACCGATTTTTCGGTATGCCGCACATATGTGCGGCCGCGACGCCGCCGACGACGTCGTCCAGGAAACATTCCTGGCGCTGCTGCGGCGGCCCGATAGGTACGATTCGACCCGTGGCACCGTTGTCAGCTACCTGTTCGGCATTGCGCGGCATTTTGTGTTGAAGCGACTCACGTCGCGCGAGGTGGCCAGCCTTGACGGCGACCCCGACGAGCACCAGAGCGCGGACCCAGTCGATCAACCCACGGTGCTTGACAGCTTGACTCGCGAAGAAACGATTGACGCGGTCCGGGTCGCCATTCAGTCCTTACCGCCGGCGTACCGGGAAGTCGTGGTGTTGTGTGAGTTGCAAGAGATGAGCTACGCGGCAGCCGCCGACGTGGTGCAGTGTCCAGTCGGCACCGTCAGATCGCGGCTGCACCGCGCCAGGTCGCTACTCGTGATGAAACTGTCGCCTTCAGCGACCGGCAGCCGAAAGTAGTGAAGATGAACGAACCCCAGGTAAATGATCGATTGACATCAGCCCTGCGAGCCGTCGCGGCCGACGACGAGCAACTGAACACGTCGGCGGCAGTCCAGGCGCGACTGTTGGCAGAGGTCGGCTCGATGGCACGCGCGCGGCGGCGGCGCACCCGAATAATCGCGTTGGCCATCGCCGCAGGGCTACTTCTCGCGATTGCGACGCCCGTCTGGCGGGCGCGGGTTCGCCCTCCAGCCGCGACGCGCGCGGCCGTCGTCAGCGAATCCGGAAGGGGCTCTGCGGACGAGGTGTCCACGGACTTCTTTCCATTGGCGTACAGCAACGTGCCGGCGCCTGCCGGCCACATGGTCCGCATACAGGTCCCGCGGACGGCGCTTGCATCGTTCGGCGTGACGTCGTTCGCTTCGGCAGACGATGCGTCGGTACTAGCAGATGTCGTCGTGGGCGACGACGGGCTTGCGCGCGCTGTACGGTTCGTACGGCTGGTTGGCAAATGAGACGTCGGTAAATGAGACGTGAGACGTAGGTAGTGTCTGGCTTCAGCCAGACCCCTCTGGGAGTGGTAACCATGATGTTCGTTCGAACGGTCGCTTTCGCATGCGTCGTCTTGTCTCTCTTGACGATGAATTCCAGACCTGCCGCCGCACAGACGCGCGGTGGCGCCAGAGGAACGCCTGCTGGCGGAACGTTCGAGCCGAGCGGCACCGATCCGATGGTCGGCCCCGTGGTCACCGGCGCGCCGTTTTCGGCCGAGGCGATTACCACGGTCACGCAGACACTGAGCGATGGCACACGCATCGAGCAGAGAACGACTGCCAAGTTCTACCGTGACGGTGCGGGTCGCGTCCGCCGTGAGCAATCAATCATGGGTCTGGACGCACTCAATCCGTCAACCGAAGCACAAACGGTCATCACCATCGATATCGAACCGGGAGACGGCATGGTGTACTTGCTCGATCCGGTGGCGCGCACTGCTCGGCGCATGCCACGCATGTTGTTCTCGACCGGGGCTCTTTCTGGTGCCATCTATAGCCTCGGCATGGGCGCCAGAGGTAATGTGAATATCCGTCTGCGGCTTCCTGGTCAAGGCGACGCGCCTGTCCTCGGGCAAGGCGTCGCCGTTGCTCGACGTGGCGCGCCGGGCGACTTGGCGTCAACGGAAGAACAGCTGGGCATGCGGCAGATTGATGGAGTGCGGGCGACGGGCCGGCGGACGACCACGACCATTCCGATCGACCGAATCGGCAACGACCGTCCGATCCAGATCACCGACGAGCGCTGGGAATCGCCCGAGCTCAAGTTGATGATCTCGTCGCGCTTTTCCGATCCGCGCACCGGCGTCGTCGAATATCGACTGGCCAATATCAATCGCGCCGAGCCCCCCGCGGACTTGTTCATGGTGCCGACGGATTACACGATCATCGGCCCTCCGCCGCCGCCCCCTCCAGCTCCGCAGCCTGGAGTCGTTGGTGGTGCGCCTGGGGTCGGTGGCCGGGGGCAACGAGGGCGGGCACAGTAGCCTTCGAGGCCCTTCGTCTACGACAACGTTCGTATTGACATCTACGAAGCTCATCGTACACAATCCGGCGCTATGAAGGACCCGAGGAAACCCACCGACGCCGAACTGGCGATTCTTCGCGTGCTGTGGGCGCGCGGGCCGAGCACCGTTCGCGAGGTGGCCGAGGACATGGACCGCGAAGGCGCGTACACGACGGTGCTCAAGATGCTCCAGATCATGACGGAGAAGCGCCTGGTCAGACGCGACGACTCGGCTCGCACCCATGTCTACGAGGCGGCCTTCTCCGAGGGTCAGACGCACAAGCAGATCGTGACCGACCTGCTGGACCGCGTGTTCGACGGCTCTGCGGCCAAGCTCGTGCTCCAGGCGCTGGCGGCGGGAAAGGCCTCGCCCGAGGAAGTGGTCGAAATCCGCGCGCTGCTCGACAAACATCGTGGAGGTCGCCGATGAATCCCACCTTCGACCACTGGATTCAGCTCGCCGGCTGGACCCTCGTCCATTTCTTCTGGCAGGGCGGTCTCGTGGCCCTCGTTGCAGCCGTGGCCTTGCGGATGCTGCGGCACGCATCGTCGGAGACGCGCTATGGGGTCGTGTGTGCAGCGATGGCGACGATGTTGGCCGCGCCTGTCGTCACGGCGGGCGTGCTGTCCGCGTCCGCTCAGTCAGCGCCTGTCGACGTCCACTATTTCGCGCTCTCGAGCAACGGCGTCACCGTCGTGCCATGGTCGCACGACGCGCTGACTCTGCCGCCCGACGGGCGCCGCGACGCGGGTGTGTGGCTCGGGATCAGCCGCTGGTTGTCCCTCATTGTCACCGTCTGGCTCGCGGGCGTTGCACTGCTGCTCATCCGGCTGGGCGGAGGGTGGTGGCGCGTGCGGCGGCTGCATTGCACGTCGCTCGCTGCGGCGGCCTCGTGCTGGCAGACCGTGGGAGATAGGATCGCATCCCGCCTCCACCTCGGCCGTGTGGTGCATATCGTCGACTCGCTCCTCGTGGACACGCCGACGGTCGTGGGCTGGTTGCGCCCCGTCATCATTCTCCCGATCGCTGCGTTTGCCAACCTGACGCCGGCGCAAGTCGACGCGATCCTCGCGCACGAGTTGGCTCACATCCGTCGCCACGACTACCTCGTGAACTTGCTGCAGACGATGGCCGAGACGTTGCTGTTTTATCATCCGGCCGTGTGGTGGGTGTCGGGGCGCATTCGCGCGGAGCGGGAACACTGTTGCGACGCCGTGGCGGTGGACGTGTGTGGCGACGCGGTCGGCTACGCGGCCGCACTCGCGGAACTGGAGACAGCTCGCACCGGTCGGCCCGCGCCAACGGGGCCGGCAGCCCTGGCTCTGGCGGCTACAGGGGGCTCTCTCCTCGAACGTGTCCGCCGCGTGCTGAGCGTACCGATCGACGATGTGCGCCCAGCCCGGAGCGAGACCGTGCCAGCCATGATGACGGCGGCGCTCGTCCTGCTCTTCGTAATTGGTGCGACGGAGCTGCGCCGCCAGCCCGCCTTGCAAGCGAGCAGCGCGGACGGGCCTGAGGTCAATCCGTTGCCACTTCTGGCGCCGCACCTCAAGCCGAATCTGTTTTTCCAGTCTCACAACCCACAGGTCCGCGAAACGGTCATCGTCCGTGTCGAACGACAAAGATCAGGGGCGCCCGTGCAGATATCGTCCACGATGGTCTTCGGGACGATCACCGACGTAACAGGCGCAGGGATTCCTGACGCTGCGGTCGTGCTCACCGACACCGCCACCGGGCCTGATCACTCGACGCGCACCGATCCGGCGGGGCACTTTGAGTTCGTCGGCTTGCCCGTCGGTCAATACTTGATCGGCGTCAACGCCCAGGGGCTGGAGCCGTTCCACGACCGATTGACGGTGATCCTCGGAGAAAAGATGCAGCTGAACGTCAGACTGCAGATCCTGGCCGTGGCAATCAGTACGAGCGCGGGCCGACCAAGCCCAGCTCAAGGTCCCCAGGGACGACCGGCGATGCCGAGCGGTTGGATTTGCGTCGACGACGCACCGCGAACTGCCGCCGATGTCGGAGGGCGTGCTGGTCCGGGATTGTGCGGCCCGCCGTCTCTGGTTCAGGAGCTCGAGCGGGATCTCAAAGCGCAACAAGAGGCATTCCTCAAACAGGGCGCGAAGCCGGCGTTCATGGCGATGACGGCAATGGTCCCCGTCCGTTATCCGCAGGATCTCTGGGACGCCATGATTGAAGGCAGCGTCGTGCTCGAAGGGCGGGTGGGCACGGACGGTTCGCCGGTCGGCTTGCGGTCTGTGGCCCCAGTGCATCCGGGCTTGGCGAAAGCGGCCATCGAGACGGTGAATCAATGGAAGTTCGATCCGGCCCGGCTCCACGATGTGGCCGTCGAGGCGCCGCTGAAGGTGACAATCAATTTCAGATTACATCAGTAAAAGAGAACCGGGGATTGAACGCTCCGTCTAAAGGAGACGTCGCCGGGTCCAGACAAGCCAAAGAGGTGCATGATGAGAGCTCATTTGCCGGCAACCGGAGTCACAGCAATCGTTGCGCTCATTGCTGCAGGTGCGTTGAACGCGCCGAGGCTTCGGGCTCTGCCTCGACAGGATCAGGTCATCATCGGCCAAGGCGCCGGTCAGCGCGGAGCCAGTCCATCACCGGAGAACCTCGCATTTGAGGTCGCGTCGGTCAAGCAGAATAAGTCTGGTGATGGACGCGCGGGACTGTTTGGTCAGCCGGGCGGACGATTCAACGCAACCAATATCCCATTGAGACTGCTCATCCGGAATGCCTACCAACTTCAGGATTTCCAGCTGGTGGGCGCTCCTGATTGGATCGCTTCTACCCGGTTTGACATCGTGGCCAAAGCGGCGGGCGAGCTCACTCCAGCGCCTCCCGGCACTCCCGGACCGATGCAAATGATGCTTCGGACACTGCTGGCTGATCGATTCAAGCTGAAGGTCCATCGAGAAACACGGGAATTGCCGATCTATGCGCTCCTCGTGGCGAGAAGCGATGGGAAGCTCGGGCCACAGCTGCGCCCAGCATCCGTAGACTGCGCCGCGCTGGCGGCGGCTCGCGGACGCGGCGGACCGCCACTGGCACCCCCGCAGCCGGGTGAGCGACCGATGTGCGGTATGCGGATTGGACCCGGCGTGATGTCCGGTGGGGGATTCCCGTTGTCGCAGCTGGCAGTCACGCTCTCGCAGTTCGCTCAACGCGTCGTCGTCGATCGCACCGGGCTTACTGGCAACTTCGATCTCGATCTCACCTGGACGCCGGATCAAATCCCCCAAGGACCACCCGGAGGCGGCCCTCCGGGTGCGCCTCCGCCGCCGCCGATCGATCCAAACGGGCCGTCGCTCTTCACAGCAGTGCAGGAGCAGCTCGGACTGAAGCTGGACTCACAGAGGGGCCCGGTCGAGGTCCTCGTCATCGACAGCGTCGAGCAACCAACGGAAGACTGAAAGTCTCAAGTATGAAGGCTCAAGTCTCAAGACGGAGAAGCGTGCAGACTTCACACTTGAGACTTAAGACTTGTCTGCGCGTGGCCGTCGTCTTGTTTGTGCTGGCGGGTGCAGGCTCGAGTCTTTTGGCGTCGCAGCATGCCGGACGGGTCACCTTCGGCGGGTTGCCGGTGCCGGGGGCGACGGTGACCGCGACCCAAGGCGACAAACAGGTGGTGACCGCCACCGATCAGCAGGGTATTTACCGGCTTGCCGATCTCGCCGATGGCACGTGGACGGTTCGAGTCGAGATGCTCGGCTTTGCGAAGCTGACCAAAGAGATCGCCGTTGCGGCCGACGCGCCCCCCGCGATGTGGGAACTCACCCTGTTGCCGTTCGAGGAAATCGCGCGCGACGCGGTTCAGCCCAAGCCGGAAACGACAAGTGCGACCGCCACTAGTGCGGCCGTGAGCGGTAACGCTGCATCGAAACCTACCACCCCGGCGCAAAAAGCCCCGAGCGCGGGGTTTCAGCAGGCCGCGGTGAACGCCGCGACTCCCGCGAGCATTCCGGACCCGGCCAACGCCGGGAACCTCCCGAATGCCGCAAACCCGGCGAACGCTTCGCCGAGTGACCAAACGAACGCCGATCTCTCGCAGCGTGCTGCCGACGGATTGCTCGTCAACGGCAGCGTGAATAACGGGGCAGCATCACCCTTTGCGCAGTTGGCCGCGTTCGGAAACAACCGCCGTGGAGTCCGGTCGCTGTACAACGGAGCCCTTGGCGTCCTCTTCGGCAATTCGGCGTGGGACGCCCGGTCGCCCTCCTTCACCGGCCAGCAAACCTCTAAGCCTTCCTATGACGATACGCAGATGCTCGGTACCTTTGGCGGGCCGGTCAAGATCTCAAATCTCCAGAATCGCGCGAATCTCTTCGTCGGGTATCAGCGGACGTCCAATCACAGCGCGACGACGCAGCCGGCGCGGATGCCGACACAGCTCGAGCGGTCTGGCGACTTTTCGCAGACGGCCAATGCCCTTGGCCAACCCGTGACGATCGTCGATCCGCAAACCGGGTTGCCGTTCTCCGGCAACGTAATTCCACCTGGGCGGATTAGTTCGCAGGCGGCGGCGCTGCTCGCCTACTACCCGCAGCCGAACGTCGATGCCGCCGGCCGTTTCAATTTCCAGGAGCCGACGCTGGTCGCCACACGCCAAGACAGCGTGCAGTCCCGCCTGACACAGAGCGTGAGCGGCCGCACTCAGGTATTCGGGAACCTCGGCTATCAGCGCACGACCACCGACACGACGTCAGTCTTTGGGTTCTCCGATTCGAGCCGCGTGTCGAACTTCGACACGGCTGCCAACTGGTCACGGCGGTTCTCGCCGTTCTTCTCGCTTCGGCTCCGGTATCAATTCACGCGCCAGACGACCGAAACGACGCCGCTCTTTGCCAATCGTACCAACGTGTCGGGCGACGCAGGCATCACGGGGAACAATCAGGATCCGGCAAACTGGGGTCCGCCCACGCTGACGTTCTCGAGCGGTCTCGCCGGTCTGACCGACGCTCAATACGTCTCCAACCACAGTGAGACGCATGCGGTATCAGCGGAGAGCGGCTGGAGCCGCGGTCGCCACTACCTCGTGTTCGGTGGCGGTGTCCGGCGAAACTACTTGGATGTGCTCTCACAGCAAGATCCGCGCGGCACGTTTGGATTCACGGGCGCGGCGACCGGATCGGATCTGGCGGATTTTCTGCTGGGCCTTCCACAGACGAGCTCGATCGCATTCGGCAACCCGGACAAATACTTGCGCGCCAACGTCTACGAGGCCTACCTGAACGACGATTGGCGCGTGTCGCCGGGCTTCACGTTCAACCTCGGCCTTCGCTGGGAGTACGAAGCGCCGATGGCGGAGACCCTCGGGCGGTTGGTGAACCTGGATGTGGCGCCGGGCTTCGCGGCGGTCAGCCCCGTCGTCGCCAGTAATCCCGTCGGCGCGCTGACCAACCGCCGCTATCCTGACTCGCTGCTGAACCCTGACAGGCGGGGCATTCAGCCTCGTGTCGGCCTGGCGTGGCGGCCAGTGGCCGGATCATCGCTCGTCGTGCGCGCCGGCTACGGCATCTACCGCAACACCAACGTCTATCAGTCGATTGCCATGCTGATGGCGCAGCAGCCGCCGCTGTCGAACACGCTCAGCGTGGCGAACCCGTCCTTCAATCCACCGACGCTGACACTGGCCAACGGATTCATCGCAGGGCCGGGCGTGACGCCCAACACATTTGCGGTCGATCCAGATTTCCGCGTCGGCTACGCCCAGAACTGGCAGGTGTCGATGCAGCGCGATCTCCCGGCGTCGCTGACGATGATCGCCACCTACTTCGGCGCCAAGGGTAGCCACTTGATGCAGGAATTTCTGCCCAATACGTATCCGGCGGGGGCGGTCAATCCGTGCCCGGCATGCCCCGCGGGGTTCGTGTACCTCACCTCCAATGGCAGCTCGTCTCGCCAGTCCGTTCAACTCGAGCTCCGACGGCGACTGCGCAACGGCTTCACCGCGTCGACACAGTACACGTTGTCGAAGTCGACCGACGATGCCGGAGCGTTTACGGGCGTCAGCCTCACGGGCGCCGCCATCGCCCAGGACTGGCTGAACCTTGACGCCGAGCGCGGGCCGTCAAACTTTGATCAGCGGCATCTGGTCACCGCCCAAGTTCAGTACACGACTGGAATCGGAGTGGCCGGCGGCGGGCTGCTGACGGGTGTGAAAGGCGCGCTCGTTAAGGGATGGACCGTGACGAGTCAACTCACCGCCGGCAGCGGCCTCCCGTTGAACCCGGTGTTCTTGAACGCTGTCGCCGGAACCGGCGTGAACGGCACCCTGCGACCCAGCCTGACGGGCGCACCGACCGACGGCCCGGCAGGCCTCTATGCCAACCCTTCGGCCTATACCGCTCCGGCCGCCGGGAGCTGGGGCAATGCGGGGCGCAACTCCCTCCGAGGACCCGCGCAATTCTCGCTGAATATGGGACTCGGACGGTCGTTTCCGTGGGGCGATCGCCTCAGCCTCGACTGGCGCGTCGATGCGACCAACGTGTTGAACCGCGTCACTTATTCTGGCGTCGACACGATCGTCGGCAGCCCGCAGTTCGGCTTACCCAATAGCGCCAACACGATGCGAAAGATACAGACCAGTCTACGAATGAGGTTCTAGGCGTTCCGAAGATTCTCCACGTTCACTGGGTTCTCGAGGTTTAAGATGTCCAGACCAATGCATCGAGCGCTCGTGGTTCTCTCTCTTGTGTGTGTGGTGTCCTTTGCGGTGGCGGCGCAGCAGACGCCGAACACGCCGCCTGCCCAAGCCACGCCGACGTTTCGGACGTCGACGCGGCTGATCGTTCAGACGGTGACCGTGAAAGATAAGGACGGGAAGCCGGTGGAAGGGTTGACGGCCAAGGACTTCCTCATTACTGAGGATGGCCAGCCGCAAGAGATCAGTTTTGTGGAATTCCAGAAGATCGAGAGCGCGCCCGCGGACGTGCGTCCGGAGTCAGCGGTCGCGCAACCGACGCCAATCGCACCGCCGCCGGCAGCCGCCGCCGCTTCGTCCACGACACCCAATCAGATCGCCACGTCGCAGCCAGGCGACATTCGTTACAGGAATCGCCGCCTCGTGGTCCTGTACTTCGACCTCTCGGCCATGCCGCCGCCAGACTTGATTCGCGCGTACTCGAGCGCGCTCAAGTACATCGACAGCCAGATGCAACCCCAGGATCTCTTGGCGATCATGACCTTTGAGAACGGGGCGGTACGGGTCAAGCAGGACTTTACCGGCGATCGTGCGGCCCTCCGAGAGGTCATGACCACCTTGATCTATGGAAACGACCTCGACGGAGACGGGATCCCCGACAAGCCTGAGGACAACGCCAGTGCGTTTGGTCAGGACGATGCCGAGTTCAACATTTTCAACACCGACCGTCAGTTGTCGGCGCTCCAGACGGCCGTGTCGATGCTCCGGCCCCTTCCGGAACAAAAGTCGCTCGTGTATTTCGCGAGCCGCCTGCAGCTCAATGGTGTTGACAACCAGTCGCAGCTTCGCGCGACCACCAATGCGGCCCTCCGCGCGAATGTGGCTCTTTTTCCGATTGACGCGCGCGGTCTTGTGGCCCAGGCGCCGCTCGGTGACGCGACAACGCGTTCGCCCGGCGGCATCGGCATGTTCACCGGTCAGCTGGCGCAGGCCGCGGTGGGTAACTTCCAGCGCTCGCAAGATACGCTCTTCGCCCTGGCAAAGGACACAGGGGGAAAGGCGCTCTTCGATTACAACGATTTGTCGCGGGGCATCACCCAGGCGGCCGACAGCCAGACCAGCTATTACGTCCTCGGGTACTACAGCAATCACGTCGCGACGGATGGGAAGTTCCGGCGGGTCAAGATCGCGCTTGCCGGCGGCCTCTCGGCGGATCTCTCGTACCGGCAAGGCTATTTCGGCGATAAGGAGTTCGCAAACTTTACGGCGGCCGACAAGGAACGGCAGCTCGAAGAAGCGCTGATGTTGGAGAACCCCGTCACGGATATCACGATCGCGATGGAGGTGAACTACTTTCAGCTCAACCGCGCGGAGTACTTCGTTCCGGTCGCGATCAAGATTCCTGGGAACGAACTGGCGCTCGCACGGCGGGGCGGGGCGAGCCGGACACTCATCGATTTCATCGGGGAAGTAAAGGACGACTTCGGAAACACCATTCAGAATCTCCGGGACAAACTGGACATCAAGCTCAGTGATGAGACGGCGGCTCAGCTGGCGAGGCGGCCGATCCAGTACGAAACCGGCTTCACGCTGCTGCCAGGCAAGTACGTAATCAAGTACCTGGTACGCGACGCCGAAACGGGCCGCATGGGGACGTACCAGACGTCGTTCGCGGTGCCCAACCTGATGCGTGAGGAGAAGCGGGTCCCGATCAGCTCAGTCGTCTTGAGCAGTCAGCGAGTCCCGTTGAGCGATGCGATCTACAGCGTCCAGCAGAAGATCGCTGCCGATGCCGTCAATCCGCTCGTGCACGAAGGGCAGAAGCTGGTGCCGAGTGTGACGCGGGTATTCAGCAAGAGCCGAGAGTTGTACCTGTTCCTTCAGGCGTACGAGCGAGGTGCCACGGCGATGCAGCCCCTGGTCGCCTTCGTGACGTTCTATCGAGGAGAGGTGAAGGCGTTCGAAACGCTGCCCCTGGCCGTGACCGATGGGCTGGACGCCAAATCAAAGGCGGTTCCGCTCCGGTTCAGCTTGCCGCTCGACAAGCTACCGCCCGGCCAGTACGACTGCCAGGTCACGGTGCTCGATCCCACAGGACAGAAGGCGGCGTTCTGGCAGGCGCCTATCGTGATTATTCCGTAAGTTCAGAAGAGCGAGGCAGCGGTGGTTTGGCGGCGGGGGTCACTCGAATGCCAGCGGCCCTCGGTCCGCTGATCCGATCGTCGATCAACTCAAAGCTGACTGAGCCACCGACCTTCAGATCATTGTATCGAGCGCCTTCAAGATCGCGGGCGTGAAAAAAAACGATCTGGCGGTCGCTCGCTCGGATGACGCCGCAGAGACGACCGTACGACAGCTGCGTGATTCGACCTGTCATCGAACGATTATACCCTTCCGCGACGCTCGATCGCGCGATCGTGTATAGTTGATGTGGAAGCTGTCGTCCAGAACTGAGCCTGCCTGCGTTCGAGTAGCGCCCCCTCCCCACAGTGGCTGATGGGTGCGCGCCGACCGGCCCAACTTTGGTCCCGTGTCGAGCGCGTGTCACGAGTCAGATCACAACCCATCAACAGCAAGAGAGGGTAGTTCGTATGTTCAGTTCAGTAAACCGTTGGAGCGTCATCAGCGCCTGGCTCGCAGTCTTTGTGACCGCAGCCAGCATCGGTGCGCTGTCGGGGATATCGGTCACCATCGGCGCCGGTGTGCTCTGGTTGCTCGCCTGCGTCATGCCTCCTGCCGTGATCCTCATGGTGTGGCGCGGCGCGCCGCCGCCAACGGTGGCGGAAGTCCTTCATGCCGTTGAAGGGCACGATTGACCGATCTGGCGGAAGCGTTTCCGCCTCCGTCGACGTGTCCGTTCTGCGGATCGTCGAAGATCGCGCCGACGAGCGAGAAGGTCGATTCGTCGACTTACTGGCGATGCGAAGGGTGCGGCGAGATGTGGAATCTCGGCCGCCTCAACCTGTCATCGTACCGTTCCGCCAACCGGACGCGCTGGAGCTAAGGAAGCGGCCTTCATGTTCAGACTTGTCACGACCGTCCGGCACTCCTTCGGGAGGAGCGCGTGCTGCGCGTCATGATCGTCACTGACGACACGCCGCGAGCATTCGTCGAATGGTCGGAACGGTAGCCGATGTAGTGGATAGAGCGAGATAGAAACGATCAAAACAACAGAGGAAACAGGATGGCAACTATGAATGGCACAATCAAACGACTGGTGAGTGACAAAGGGTTCGGTTTCATCGCGGCTGGCGACGGGAGTGAGTACTTCTTTCATCAATCCGCTTGTGCCCAGACGCCCTTCGACGAGCTGCGTGAGGGACAGGCCGTTACGTTCGATCAAGGGCAGGGTCCGAAGGGGCCAAGAGGCGAGAATGTCAGGGTCGTCTAAGGTCGGGTTCAGGCGCTAGCCGAGCAGGACGCGTTCATGACCACTGTGTGGATCGTGGTGGGAATCGGTATCGCGGCAGCCCTCATCGCCCTCATGACGTTGTGGCAGCGGCGAGATCAGCTCGCTGACCTCGGCGCCGTCAGTCATCAATGGATTGCGGAACACCGGCAAGCACACGATCCCAGACAGTGAGACTGGTGGGCGCTGGAGGACTCGAACCTCCGACCTCGTGCGTGTGAAGCACGCGCTCTAACCAGCTGAGCTAAGCGCCCCGGGCGGATAGTGTACCGCAAACTAACGGCGATTCGGCAGCCGGCGCTGCGCCGACCCGTCGTAATCGTGGTCCTTGGGATCGATCTGCCGTAGCGGCGCCTGCCGCGTACGCTCCTCGTGGGCATGCGCGATCAGGCCGGGCAGCCGTGAGATAAGGAACACGGCGTTGCCGAGCTCGTACGCAAATCCGAGGTCGGCACAAATCGCGGCGATGGCGCCATCGACGTTGACCGGAAGGGGACGGCCGAACTCTTCGGTCCGTCCGCTGAGCACCCGCTCGATGACGCGAATCAGCCGCACGTGCTCGCCCTCGAGCTCCAGCTCCAACGCCATCTGGAACAGACGCGCGGCCCGCGGGTCGCGCGTGTGAAACCGGTGTCCGAATCCGGGCGGCGCTTCGCGGTCTTTCTCGTACTCCTCGACGACGGCTTCAGCGGCCTGCTGCAGCGATCTCCCGGATCGCACGAGCGACAGGCCCGTGTCGAGAAACCGCATGCAGGACTCGATGTCGCCCCCATGATGCGGCCCGAAAGCCAGCACGCCAGCCGCCACGCAATCCTTGAGGGGCGCACCGGAGGTCGCCACGTTCCGCGCCGCGAGCGTGGAGGGAGGGGCAACCCCGTGGTCCAACGAGGAGACGAGCACCGCGTTCATCATGCGGCCGATGGCGGATGTGGGCAGTTCACCCATGAGCAGCAGGTAGACCGCGTCCGCAAACGACAACCGGCCCATCATCTCGTCGAGCGGATATCCGCGGATGAGGATCTTGTTTGGCTCAATCGACGTCAGCGCAGTTTGCCAGCGCTCGCGTTCGGCACGCGGCTGCACACGGCGCTCAGAGCTTCTGGTGGGCATGGGTTGCCTCCTACGCGGTGCCGTATAGTCGGTCGCCAAAATCACCGAGACCGGGGACGATGTATTTCTGCGCGTTGAGGCCGCGGTCCAGGACGGGAGCGTAAATGGAGACGTCGGGGTAGCGCTGGCCTATCAGAGCCACCCCCTCTGGCGCAGCGACGATGCAGGCGAGGCGCAGGGATCGGGCGCCCGCGTCGCGCAGCAGGCCGACCGCCGACACGATGCTGCCACCGGTCGCCAGCATGGGATCAATCATCAAGACGTGGCTGCGCTCGAGTCCAGGTGGAAGCTTCGAGTAGTACTTCGACGCGATCGCCGTCCGCTCGTCGCGCTGCAGCCCAATATGCCCGACCCGAGCCTGCGGCACCAGTTCCAGTACCGCATCGAGCATGCTCAGTCCCGCCCGCAATACCGGCACCACGACCACGTCTGCTGCCATCCGGCGTCCCGAGGCTGAGCCGAGGGGCGTCTCCACCGTTACATCCGCGGTCGGCAGATCGCGCAGCGCTTCGGCGGCCATCAAGATACTGATGCGCCTGGCGGCTTGGCGAAAATGCTCCGACGTGGTTCGCGCGTCGCGAAGCATGACAAGCGCATCGTGCACAAGCGGGTGATCGACAAGGTGGAGAGGCACGGCAGTTCACTATACAGCGAAATTGCAGATTTCAGATTGGGAAGTCCGGTCTTCACGGTGCAATCTGAAATCCACAATCTACAATCTGCAATGCAATCTCATCGATCCAGGATCGCGATGTGCGGCAGATTGCGGTACTGTTCGGCGTAATCCAGGCCGTACCCCACGACGAAGCGGTCGTCGATCGCAAACCCGATATAGTCGACCTGTACGTCGACCTGACGTCGCGCGGTCTTGCTCAACAGGCACGCCGTCTTGAGTGTCCGAGGGTTGCGCTCCCGGAGCATCTGCTGCAGACGACGCAGCGTCACCCCAGTATCGACGATGTCTTCGACGAGGACGACATCGGTGCCGTCGAGCGGTGCACCGATGTCCTTGATCAGTCGGATCTCGCCGGAACTCGTGGCCTTGCCCTCGTAGCTCGAGACCGTCATGAAGTCCAGGGAAACCGGTCCGGACAGATAGCGGACGAGGTCGGCCACGAACATGAACGCGCCTTTCAGCACCGCGACGAGGTGCAGATGGTCGGGGGCATCGCGCCGGATCTCGGCGGCCAGCTCGGCGACGCGCTTTTGAATCTGCTCGGCGGAGAGTAGGATTTCTGACGGGCGAGGATCGGTCATGGATGACCGCCGGTCCGGCTAGAGCGGGACGCTACGTAGAAGAGCACGCGAGCGATCATACCCTCAGGAAACGAGAAGGAGTCAACGTGAGCGGCTCGGTGACACAGGGCGATCTCAGGCGATTGATCGACGTGATCGTCAAGGAGCTGGCGTTGGCCACTGCGAGACCGGAGGCGCGGTGTGCCTGCCATTCCGTGCTTCATGGGTGCTGTCCGAATCACCTTCAGGGTGTGATCGATGCGGGAGCGGCCCGCGTGGGTCTACACGCCGCTGGCGGGGCACCGGTGAGCGTCGCGTCGATGATCGATCACACGCTGCTCGCGCCTGACGCCACGCGGGCGCACATCGAACGCCTGTGCCGTGAGGCGGCCGAGTTCGGGTTCGCGACCGTCTGCGTCAATCCGACATGGGTTGCCCTGGCGGCGCGGCTGCTCAGGGGGACGAACATCGGCGTCTGCTCTGTGGTGGGCTTTCCGTTCGGCGCAACCACTGAAGACGTGAAGGCGTACGAAACACGACGGGCCATCTTCGACGGCGCCCGTGAGATCGACATGGTTATCAACATCGGCGCCCTCAAGTCCGGCGATTTCCGCAGTGTGGAGCGGGACGTCCTGGCCGTCACCGACCCGTGTCGGGAGTGTGACGTCGTGAGCAAGGTCATCATCGAGACGGTATTCTTGACCGACGATGAGAAGGTGGCCGCCTGCACGCTGGCAAAGGCGGCGGGCGCCGACTTCGTCAAGACGTCCACCGGCTTTGGTCCGGGCGGCGCCACGGTCGCCGATGTCGCGCTGATGCGACGGGTGGTCGGTCCAGACGTGGGGGTGAAGGCCGCGGGCGGCATTCACAATCTGGAGGACCTCAAGGCCATGATCGCCGCCGGGGCGACACGCGTGGGAGCGAGCGCTGGCGTGAAGATCGTCAGAGAGGCGGACGATCTAAGGAAACCGTAGCGGCGGGTGGATGAGCCGTGCGGCCTATAATTGAAAGATGAACTGGCGACGGTACGCCATGTCGGCGGCGACGGTCTCGCTCGTCGTCGTCGCGCTTCGGTTCACCTCGGTGGATGCAGCCGAGGTCGCGGCGCCGCTCCTGCTGCTGGACGTGGTCGTGGTCGCGCGATTCTGGGGCACTGGCCCGGCGCTCCTTGCAGCCGCGACCGCGTCGGCCGCTCTCTCTTACTACTTCCTGCCCCCCTCAGGCTTTGGCATTGAGGATCCTGACGACTGGATCGCGTTTATCACGTTCTTGGTGACGGCCGTCGTCGCGGGGGAGTTGGCGTCGAGCGCCGAGCGACGGAGGGCGGAGGCGCAAGCCGGCCGCCAGGAAATCGAGCGGCTGTATCAGGAGCTGCAAGCGGCGTTCGACCGTGCGAGCGAAGCGGAAGCCGCCCGGCGGAGCGAACAGCTCAAGGCGGCGCTCCTCGACGCTCTGACTCACAACCTGCGCACGCCGCTGACGGCGATCAAAGCCGGCGTGACCGCGCTCATCGGCGCTGGTACGCGGACAGGCACATCCGAGCTGTCGAGCGACGAGCAGCGCGAACTACTGCAGGTGATCGACGAGGAGTCCGATCGGCTGAACCGGTTCATCGAGGGGCTGTCGACGACCGATCGCGCCGAGCCGTCGCAACCGCTCCACCTCCGCGCGGTACGGCCGGAAGCGATCGCTCGGGCTGGTCTGTTGCGCGCCGAGACGCTGACGCGCGATCACCGTGTCCTGGCGCTCATCGACGATGGCTTGCCGGACGTGTCGGTGGACGCGGCGGCGATGACCGAGGTCATCTACATCCTGCTGGACAACGCGAGCAAGTACGCGCCCGCAGGGACCGCCATTACGCTCCGAGCGGTCGCTGACGGCGACCGGCACGTGCGCTTCAGCGTGTCGGACGAGGGCCCTGGCATTCCGCCCGATCTTCTCGAGCGTGTGTTCGAAAAGTTCTTTCGCGTGCCCGTTCGCGAATCCCACGATCGGCGCCGCGGCGGCGTCGGTCTCGGGCTCCCGATCGCGCGGAGGCTGGTCGAGGCGCAGGCCGGTCGCATCTGGATCGAACCGCCCACGTCGGCGCGCGGCACGACGGTCACGATGAGCTTACCCGCCTCGATGGAGGTACTGGAAGGCGAACCGGTGCCTTCGGAAGCAGCGATGGTTCCGTAAGACGTTCACATAACTGATGTTCAGGAAGGACGCGATATGACGACAGCGATAGCGGACAGATCCCGGGTGCTCGTGGTGGACGACGAGCCGCAGATTACGCGCGTCCTCCGGACCGTGCTGACGAGCCAGGGCTACCAGGTCCAGACGGCAGCCGAGGGGCAAGCCGCGCTGTCGAGTTTCTCGGAATGGCGCCCCGAGCTCGTGATCACAGATCTGATGATGCCGCGCATGGACGGCGTCGAGCTGTGCCGCCGGATCCGCGCGATCTCCAGCGTGCCGATCATCGTTCTGTCGGTCAAGGGCGAGGAACGCACGAAAGTGGAGGCGCTCGACTCCGGCGCAGACGACTACGTCACCAAACCGTTTGGCATCGACGAGTTGCTCGCGCGCGTCCGCGCGGCGCTGCGACGCAGCGGCGCCGAAACCAACGTCTCATTTGAAGTCGGCGTGTTCAGGGTCGACTTCGAAGACCGGCGCGTGTACGTCGCGGGCCGCGAGGTGCGGCTCACTCCGAAGGAGTTCGAGCTGTTCGTCTATATGGCAAGGCATCCGAGCCGCGTCATCACGCATCGGGCGCTCCTCGAGGCGGTCTGGGGCGAGGCGTCTCAGGAGCAACCAGAGTACCTTCGCGTGTTTATGGGACAGCTTCGCAAGAAGCTCGAGCCTGATCCGTCCAGTCCGCGGTACTTGGTGACAGAGCCGTGGGTGGGTTACCGCTTCAATCCCGAAGGATAGAGAACAAGCGGGCTACGGGAATCGGACCCGTCTAACTGGCTTGGGAAGCCAGAGCATTACCACTATGCTAAGCCCGCCCACAAGACCGCTATCCTATCATGCGCGAATCAACGCAATCACTTCGTCGCGTTTCTCTGCCATCAGCTCCGGGGAGTTCGCCTCAAGATTTAATCGCAGGAGCGGCTCGGTGTTCGATGGCCGCACGTTGAAATGCCATTCCGGATACTCGACCGAGAGTCCATCGAGATCGTACTGCCGGCCGCTGGTGTACTTGGAGGCGAGCTGGGCCAACTTCGCCGGAACCAGATCCATACTGGCCAGCTTCGTGTTGATCTCACCCGAGATGAAATAGCGGCGCCGCAGAGGCTCCAGCAGATCGTGAAGACTCTGGCCTTTCTTTGACATCAGTTCGAGCATCAAGAGCGCAGGGATGAATCCATTGTCCGCATAGAAGTTGTCGCGGAAGTAGTAATGGCCCGTGACCTCACCGCCGAACACCGCATTCGATTCGCGCATCCGGCGCTTGATGAACGCGTGGCCGACGCGGTTCATCAGCGACGTGCCACCGTATCTCGCGACCGTGTCTCTGACAGCGTGGCTGGCGCGCAGATCGTAGATAACGGTGGCGCCGGGATGCCTGAGGAGAAACGCCTCGGCCAGCAGCGCCGTCACGAAGTCGCCTGAAATGAACTCGCCTGTGCCGTCGACGAAGAAGCACCGATCGGCGTCCCCGTCCCACGCGATGCCGATGTCGGCCTTCTCGGCGACCACGCGCTCGACAATGTCTCGGCGGTTCTCTTCGATCAGCGGATTGGCCTCGTGCGTCGGGAAACGGCCGTCGATATCGAAGCAGAGGCGCGTCGTCCGGCAGGGAAGACGGCTGAAGAGTTTCGGCGCGACGAGTCCTGCCATGCCACAACCCGCGTCGAGGACAACGTTGAACGGATGAATGACCGAGGGATCGATGAACGACATGACATGCTCGATGTAGGCCGCGATCAGATCCCCTGATGTCACCAGGCCACGGCGCTCCGCCGCCGGCGGCAATCGATCGCCGGCGATCGCGTCTCGAATCTCGCCAATGCCGGCGTCGCCGCTCAGCGGGAAGGCCTCTTGCCTCACCATCTTCATGCCGTTGTACTGCTTCGGGTTGTGCGACGCCGTAATCTCGACGCCCCCGTCGTGTCGATCGCGGGCAACGACAAAGTAGAGCATGTCGGTGGGAATCATGCCGTAATCGACGACGTCGGCACCCTGAGAAGTGGCCCCCTCAATGAACGCCGCCGCGAGTGCCGGTGACGACAGTCGCATGTCGCGGCCCACGGCGATGCGCCTGGCCGCGAGGTAGGTGACGAAGGCGGCGCCGATAGCGCGTGCCACACGTTCATCGACCTGATCCGGGTAGGTGCCGCGGACGTCGTACGCCTTAAAGATGCCGGGGTCGATGACGAGGCCCATCACGACTCCAGTCGACTGTAGTCGGTGATGACCGACTTGTCGCCGAGTACGATCCCGGCCTCGAGCGTGGCGTTTCGGCCAATGTGGCAGTGCCGGCCGACGATAGACCGCCGGACGGTGGCCTGCTGCCCAATGCGGCTGTTGGCCCAAATGATCGATCGCTCTACGATAGCCTCTTCATCGAGGCGGCAGTCGCGGCCGATCACGCTGTAGGGACCGACACGTGCGCCGGCCTTCACGATTGCGCCCGAGTCGATGAAGCAGGGTGGTTCCAGGAGCACTCCTTCTTCTACGCGTGCCTGCGAAGAGACATGCGTCCTCGACTCGACGCCCGCAAACGGGGCGGCCTCATAGCGTCCATCCATGATGTCGCAGTGGACCTGCATATATTTCTCCGGTGTGCCGATGTCGATCCAATAGCCATCGTTCACGTACGCGACGAACGTCTCGCCGCGCTCGATGAGGGATGGGAAAAAGCTGCGCTCGATCGACCACGGCGTGTCCTTCGGAATGCGATCAAAGGTGTGCGGATCGAGGACGTAAATGCCGGCATTAATCGTGTTGCAGGTGATTTCCTGAGGGCTCGGCTTTTCAAGGAACCGCTGTACGTTGCCGCCGGCGTCGAATTCGACCAGTCCATACGCCGACGGGTTCGGGACTGGCGTCAGGACAATCGTGGCTTTCGCCCTGCGTTCGCGATGGCGTGCGATGACCGCCGCCAGGTCGATCGACGTCAGCACGTCGCCGTTAAAGACGACCACCGGCTCTTCAAGCGACTCGCCTGAGTAGCGGATGGCCCCGGCGGTGCCAAGCGGCCTCGGTTCCACCACATACCGGATGGCCGGGCCGCGCTCGCCTCCGTCGCCAAGCACGGCTTCGATGCGCCGTGGCTGGTAGTTGAGGCTGAGGATCACTTCGTCGATGTCGGGAACCTGCCTGACGAGATCCAACTGATAGTGCAGGAAGGGCCGGTCGAAAATAGGCACGATGGGCTTGGGCGTGTGGATCGTCAAGGGGCGTAGTCGCGTGCCCTGGCCCCCGGCGAGCAGGATTGCCTTCATCGGCAATCACCGATGATATCATGTGCCATTCGAGCGCCTATGCATCGCCCGAACCTTCCCAACTCGCTGACGCTCACGCGGATCTTTCTCGTGCCGCTGCTCGTTGTCGTGTTGCTCACAAAATTTGAAGGGCGTCAGATCCTTGGCGTTCCGAAGGAGATTGTCGGTGCGGCGATCTTTGCGCTCGCATCGCTCACCGACTGGCTGGACGGCTACCTGGCGCGCCGGAGAAAGCAGATTACGCCGCTCGGCCAGATCATGGACCCGCTGGCTGACAAGCTGCTGACCTCCGCCGCGCTCCTTTCACTCGTCCAGATAAATCTCGCGCCCGCGTGGATTGTGTGGCTCATCATCGGCCGGGATTTCGCGGTCACCGGGCTGCGCAGCCTGGCCTACGCGCGCGGTGTCGTGATCGCGGCGTCGCCGCTCGGGAAGATCAAGATGGTGGCTGAGGTGGTCGCGATTCTCGCCCTGATTCTCGGCCGCGGCGAGATGCAGGACGAGATGTACGCGCTGTATGTGATCGGACAGACGGCGCTGTGGGTGGCGGTCGCGGCGGCGCTCATCTCGGCGGCCAACTACTTCCGCCGCGTCAACGTCATTCTCAGCCCACGAGTCGCCGACATCAGCGTCGCCCGCGAACGGCACGGCGGCCGCAAGGCCGGCTAGGGCTTTCGCGGCACAACGTAGTCGCCGGTCTCTACTGCGGTTCGAGACGTCAACACTCGAATCAAGGCGGTCGTCTCGGCCGTCGAAATGACAATGGCCTCGCCAAGGGCGGCGAGCGGCTGGTTCGCCACGCCGAGATCCCGATACACCGCCAGACGCGTGCCGGCGGTGAGGCCGTCGCCAGTGCCCCGATCGATCAGCATGAAGTCGCCTGGCGCACCGATTCGGTGCCGGTCACTGCCGAAGACGACCTGGGCCGATGCAGCAAAATCCGGCGTGCCGGACGTGTCCACGCGGTCGGCGCCGGCAGGCACCTGCGGAACGGTGAAGGGTTCGAGGTAGTCGCCGGCACCCATGCTCTCGCAGGCGACTTCGACAATCGCCACGGCGCTCTGCGGATTGATGGCCACCATGCGGATCCAGCCAAGCGTCTGAGCGATCGGCACGTCGCCGTGCAGGCCGTGACCAGAGTGCATCGGCCGGCGAACGAAGTACCGCTGACCAAGCTCAAGGTTGGCGCTCATCCCACCGCTGACGAGCAGCAGGTCGTTGGCGCCGAAGACCAGGCGAGGCACGACGTCCTGGCCGCCGATAACGTACGGCAGGCCGACGGGCGATGGAGCAAGCGAGGGCGGCGGTGCGCACGCCACGGCCGTCTGAAGGCGGGACAGCGCGTCGCCCGTGGACTGCCCGTGAGCCAGACCTGCCGTGAACGTCAGAAACATCGTCGCTGCGATGATGCGGGTCAGTGCCATCTTATCCTCCAGAAGACTTGGGTTGTGCCGGCGCCTTGAGCTCGCCAATCCGCTTGCGAGCATCCTCCAGAAAGGGACTCTGTGTGAAGTCCTGCCCGACTCTCTCGTAATACGGTAAGGCTTCGGCTTGGCGCTTCATTTTGACGAGCGATTCGGCCAAGTAGAAGTACACGGCGTCCCGGCCCGAGTAGGCCGGGTCCTCCTGAAGCAGCGCTTTGAAGCGATCGACCGCGCCGGGGTACCAGCGCTGCCGAAAGTAGAAGAAGCCGACGCGATAGTCCGATTCGTCCTGCCGGTCGCGTGCCTCACGCAGCCTGTCTCTCGCCTCCGGTATCAGCGCGCTCGTCGAATAGCGGTCGATTAAAACGTTGAACTCCTTGACTGCTTCCCTGGTTTCGGTCTGGTCGCGCTGCGCCGCTCGCATCTGGCGGAAGTGCGACATGGCCAGCTTGAACTGCGCGTAGTCGGCGCGGCTGTTGGTGGGGTAGTAAGAAAGGAATTCGTGGAATTCGTTGATGGCGAGCACGAGCGATTCCGGGTTCCCCTCGCTGAAGTACGTGTCGCCGATCCCAATCTTGGCGTCGGGTCGATACGGGCTCTGGGTGTACGTTTCGACGACCTGCTTGAAGTAATCGCGAGCCAGCACCAATTTCTTGCTGGCAAGCGCCTCGGTGCCGCGCTCGAACAGGTACTTGTCGGGTTCAGGGGTGCCTGGCGGAACCAGCCCGCGCGTGCTCGACGCACAGGCGAGCGCAGCGCTCGTGACCACGACGAGCACTACGAGCCGGAGGCCCGGGAAGCCATGGGAACCCCCGGGGCCTTGGGAACCCTGATGCGAACGTCGGATCCGGTGCTTGGTGCTCACAGAATATTGTCAGCTCTGTTCGTCAGGTTATCGGCCGTCAACTCCATATTCTACTGTGGCCTTGCGCGCCTCAGGCCGCTCTCGCCGGAGTCAGAGGCGCTCCAGCCGTGCACCCCTGTGCAGCGGCGGGCGCTTTCATCCCTGGAACAGCCCCCGCACCCGCTCGGGCAGGCGACGCGGCCGGCCGTCGCGATCGAGTGAGGCGTGAACCGTGCGGCCTGTGGCGAGCAGCACCTGATCCGCCGAGCGAACAACCTCGTACAGAAATTCTACGCGGACGGGCGATACCAGCGAGCCGCTTGTCCGCACTTCGATCTCGTCGTCGTATCGTGCCGGCTGCCGATAGCCGCATTGAACCTCGACGACGGGCAGCGTATAGCCCTCGGCCTCCATCTCTCGGTAACTCCAGCCGGCGTTGCGAAGGAGCTCCGTCCGGCCCACCTCGAACCACACAAGATAGTTCGCGTAATAGACGACACCCATCTTGTCGGTCTCGGCGTAGCGAACGCGCACCCGGCTGATGGATGGACCGACGCTCAACGTGGAGCAGGAGAGGAGAGCGCGCCAAGCGCCGCGGCCTTCAACTCGCGCGTGGCCCGTTCGGGATCAGGTGTGTGGAACACGGCCGATCCGGCCACGATGATCCGTGCGCCGGCGGCGACGACGCGCGCGATGTTGTGGCGGTCGATACCGCCGTCGATCTCCACGGGCGCCTGGTTACCCGCGCGATCGAGGGCCGCCCGCACCTCCCGGACCTTGAATTCGCTCCGGGGAATGAAGGCCTGCCCGCCGAAACCGGGATTGACCGACATCACGAGCACAAAGTCGACATCACCGGCGACCTCTTCGATGTCAACGACCGGCGTCGAGGGGTTGAGGACCACGCCGGCCCTGACGCCGAGGGCCTTGATGGCGCCGAGTGTTCGATGGAGGTGAGGGAGCACTTCAACGTGGACCGAAATCATGGCGGCGCCCGCTTCCGCAAACGCCTCAATGTAGCGGTCAGGGTCGGTGATCATCAGATGGACGTCGAGCGGAATTGTCGCGACGCGCTTGATCGACCTGACGACTGGCGGGCCGATCGTGATGTTCGGCACGAAATGGCCGTCCATCACGTCCACGTGTATCAAGTCCGCTCCGCCACGTTCGACGGCCGCAATGGCCGAGCCGAGGGCGGCGAAATCGGCGGAAAGAATAGATGGTGCGATCCGCACGCTCACTGGCTGACCTCGAGTGAAATCGCGGCGCTCGGCAGTACTTGGAATCCCGCCTGGGGCGTCTGTCGCAGCACGACGCCTGCCGCCACACCAGGATAGGGGTTGGACGCGACGACGGCCACGCGAAAGCCTTGTCCGCGCAGGATCTCGGCGGCCCGGTCGCCCGCAACGCCGATGAGATCGGGCATGACATAGCTCGTGTCATTGTCGCCGCGGTTGATGAGAAGCACGACTCGGCCGGCGGGGCCGTCGGGCGGCGCCGTCTGCGCGACGACCACGTCCGAAGGGTAGTTGGGCGACCGGATCTCGGCAATGCCAGCGAGCACGATGCCGTCGAGGGTCAGTCGCTGCTGGGCCGCGCGCTCGGTCTCACCAGCAAGCTTCGGGACCTCGTGCGCACCGGCACTCAACCACACTTTGATGCTCCGTTGACGACGGGTCGTCGAGCCTGCCGGCGGGTCCTGGGCCACAACGCGACCGGCCGGGATCTTGGAATCGCCCCGGCGGCTGTCATCGACCTTCAGGGCGAGGTCGACGCGGGCGGCGAGCGCCGTGGCCTCGCTGGCGCTGTGGCCCGCCAGATTGGGGACCTGAATCTCCCGCGTCTTGAGGGCGAAGCGCATCGAGACCACGCCACAGACGACGTAGGTCGCGACGAGGGCGCCGACAATCAGGATCAGCTTCCCGACGCCGAATACGCGGCTCTTGAGCGCCATGGCGCAGGAATCGTACTACAAAGAACGCCTTTGAAGAACGGCGCCGAAGAACGCGTCGAGCGCGTGGACGTACGGCAGCGTGCGCAGATGCCCTCGTTCGTCGACGACCGCTCCTGGTAAGTCCGGCGCAGCGATTCGGGCATCAAGCGCCGCAAAGTCACGCGCCTCATCGTGCAGGAACGCGTCGACGACTCGCTCGTTCTCTTCAGGCTCGCTCGAGCATGTCGCATACACCAGTCGGCCGCCCGCGGCCACTCGGTCGGCGGCATGCCGTAGCATCTGTCGTTGCCTTTCGGCGAACATGCCGAGCTCGGCCTCCTGTCGCCGCCAGCGGATATCAGGATCGCGGCGGAGGATCCCCAGGCCCGAGCACGGTGCGTCCACGAGCACGCAATCGAACGGCTGCGAGAAGGGCAGAGGCTTCAGCAGGTCGGCCTGAACCAGCCGGATGTTGGTCGCACCACTCGCGGCGACGGTGCGCCTGAGGAGGTCCATGCGCCGGTCTCGGACGTCGGACGCGACGAGCAGTCCGAGATTGCCCATCGCCGCCGCCAGTGCCGTCGTCTTTCCGCCAGGGGACGCGCACGCGTCGAGCACCCTCGCGCCTGGATGGGAGCCGGCGAGGAAAGCGACCAGCTGCGACGCTTCGTCCTGTGCGACAAAGACGCGTCCATCGAGGCCGGGGTCAAGCGGCGGCTGGCCGTCTTCGACCACGAGCGCGTCGCGGGCGAACCTTCCGGGCCGGACGGCGATGCCCCGTGCGGCCAGTCGCTGGCTGACCTCCGCCGCCGTCACCCATAGTCGGTTGGCACGCAGTGTCAGCGGAGCTGGCGTGTTGTTGTAGCGCATCCACGTCTCGGTCGCGTCGAAACCCAGGCGGTCCAGCCAGCGCACCGCGAGCCACCGTGGATGCGACAGCGTGATGCTGAGGTACTCAATCGCGGCGAGCCGATCGCCTGTGTCTGTCGGGCGGATGGGCAACGGCAATGACTCGCGCTTGCGTGATATGCGTCGCAGCAGCGCGTTCACCAAACCGGCGGCGCTGCGCTTGCCCGCCCGCCCGACGAGATCCACGGCGTCGTTGACAACCGCGGCGGCGGGGACGCGTGTGAGGTGGAGAAGTTGATAGGTGCTCAGTCGCAGAATATCGACGACCTCGGGATCGAGGCGGTCGATCGATCGCTTCGAGAAGGCCACGATGAGATGGTCGAGCGTCGCGCGCCAGCGTTGGACGCCCGTGGCGATGTTGGTCGCGAGCGCGCGGTCGCGATCGTTGGGTAATCTCGCACGAGCGATCGCAATAGCCGCGGCGAGATCCGCCCGTCCGGACGACACGGTCGACAGAATGTCGTAGGCGGCGATGCGCGCCGGCGCGATCATGGCCTGCCGAAGCGGTCGCCTCTGGCCAGCGGATGGCCGGCCAGGAACTCGCGCGCGGTCATCGGCCGTTTGCCTTCCGGCTGTATGTCGGCGACACGGACGATACCGGAACCGGTGGCGATATCGAAGTGGTCGCCGACAGCCTCGACGATCGTGCCCTGCGGCAGGCCCGAGTCAGCGGGTGACCACGTCGATCGAAGGAGGATGAATCGAGCGTCGCCCAGAAATGTGAAGGCGTGCGGCCATGGATGCAAACCGCGGATCTGATTGTGAATGCGCTCGGCCGGCCAGCCCCAGTCGATCACGCCGTCCTCCTTGGTGAGCCGTGGCGCGAACGTGGCGAGCCGATCGTCTTGCGGGGTCTCTTGAGCGCGGCCTGCGACGATGTCGTCGATCGTCGAGACGAGCAGGTCAGCGCCGAGGCGCGCCAGATCGCGATCAACCTCTTCGCTCGTTTCGTTCGGACCAATCGGCCGCGTGACGGTCGATAGTAGTGGCCCGGCATCCATCTCCTTCACGAGTCGCATGATCGTCACGCCCGTGAGACGTTCGCCGGCCATGACGGCCCGATGGACCGGCGCGGCGCCCCGGTAACTGGGTAAGAGCGACGCGTGGACGTTGATCATGCCGAACCGAGGAAGAGTCAGCAGGGTCTCCGGGATCAGCCGTCCGTATGCGGCCACCACCGCGAGATCGGCGCCGAGCGCGCGAAATTGATCGAGAAACGCCGGACCTCTGACGTGCTCGGGCTGCAAGAGGGGCAGGCCTGCTGAGAGCGCCGACGCCTTGACTGGGGCGTCGACGGTCCGCTGGCCACGGCCGCGTGGGCGATCGGGCTGCGACACGACGCCCACAACAACGTGACGTGATCGAAGGAGGGCGTCCAACGTCGGAACCGCGAACTGGGGCGTGCCGAAGAACACGATCCGGAGAGTGTCGGCGGCTACCATTTACCTGCGCGCGACAGTTTGCGAATCCTGCGGACGATCAGATCGCGCTTGATCCCACGAAGCCGATCGACAAACAACGTGCCATCGAGATGGTCCATCTCGTGCTGCAGGGCGCGAGCCAGCAATCCCGAGCCCTCCCACGTCTGCTCCGTGCCCGCACGATCCAGCCCTTGGACGATGGCGCGGACTGGCCGGACGACTGTGGCGTTAAAGCCCGGCACGCTGAGGCAGCCTTCTTCTTCGAGCTGCACGCCGTCGCGTTCGACGAAATGAGGGTTGACCACGACGAGCAACCCGGACGGATCTCTTCCGACTGAGAGATCGATGACGAAGATCCGAAGGGGAACGCCGACCTGCGGCGCCGCCAGGCCGATGCCCGAGGCCGCGTACATCGTTTCGATCATGTCGTCGATGAGGCTGTCGATATTCGGCGTGAGCGCGCCGACCGGCAGAGCAGGCTCGTGCAACTGATCGTCGCCGTACTTCAGAATCGGCCGAATCATCCAGCTATGAACGCGCGTCGCGTGGAGCGCGTCGTCCCCGGCTTCACCCGGACCTGCGGAACCGGGCCGACGTGCGCTCGCGGAACGCCCGCCAGTTGGCGACGAACTCGTCGATCGAGTCGCCTCCGAACTTTTCGATCGCCGCATCGGCTAGGACAAACGCCACCATCGCCTCGGCCACAACCGCAGCGGCCGGGACTGCGCAGACATCGCTGCGCTCGATGGCCGCGGGGCTCTCGGTCATCGTTGCAAGATCGACCGACCGCAGCGGCTTCATCAGCGTCGCAATCGGCTTCATGTAGCCCGTGATGCGAAGATCTTGGCCGTTGGTTACTCCCCCCTCGAGACCGCCCGCGTTGTTAGTAGGCCGAGACACCCCGACCGCTGGAGCCGGGTTGATGCCGGCCATCGGAAGGATCTCGTCGTGCACGCGGGAGCCTGGCAAGGCGGCGACGGCCGCACCCCGGCCGAATCCGACGGCCTTGATGGCGGGGATCGACATCAAGGCCTGGCCCAGACGGCCATCGAGCTTTCGATCCCACTGCACGTAGCTGCCGAGGCCAGGCGGAACATCGTGAACGATCACCTCGAAACTCCCCCCCATGGTGTCTCCGGCATCCCGTGCCCGATCAATTTCGGCGGTCATTTGGCGCTCGAGCGCTCCGTCCACGCAGTGGAGGGGCGCCTCGGCTGAAATGCCGAGCACTTGATCATAAGAAACGGCGAGCGGGTCCGGGAGTGAGATCGAACCGATTGAAACGACATGGCTGACGACGTCGGTGCCGAGCTGACGCAACAACTGCCGCGCGACGGCTCCAATGGCGACGCGGGCGGCCGTCTCGCGGGCACTCGCCCGTTCCAACACGTTACGCATGTCGTCGTGGCCGTACTTAACGAACCCCGAGAGGTCGGCGTGGCCGGGTCGAGGCCTCGTGACTGCCGGACGATCGGCTCCAGGCGTGTCCGCCGGTCGCTCGGACTCCACAGCCATCGTGCGCTGCCAGTTTTCCCAGTCCTTGTTGGGGATGAGGAGGGCAATCGGCGCGCCGGTCGAGAGGCCGTGGCGAATGCCAGAGAGCGCCTCGGCACGATCGGATTCGATTGCCATCCGTCGCCCACGGCCATAGCCGCCTTGGCGGCGGCGCAGCTCGGTGGTGATCGCCGAGAAATCGACGGGAAGGCCGGCAGGAATGCCCTCGAGAATCGCGACGAGTGCCTTGCCATGCGATTCGCCGGCAGTCAGAAATCTCAGCATTGGCGTTTCATTCTATCCGAAATTATTGCGAGGTCCTGGCGTCGACCGGGCGTTTCTCGGGCTATTCGCAAAGGCGATGTTCTTGCACACCGTCCTCAAGGTCCTCATCGTCTCGACGTGTTCGATGCCCATAACAAGGAGGTCGCGTGCAGCTCATCGCGGATCGGTTCGTGGTTAAGACCGACAACGCCGCCTTCGATCTCGCAACCGGCAAACAGGTCGTCCTCCGGCTCGCGAGCGGTGGCGATCCGGCCGAGCGGGTGCGGTGGGCACTCCGGTGCGACTCGTTGGCCCGACTACGCCACCGAGCCATCGCCCCACTCATTGATTACGGCGATTACGGCGCGGCGGGCCAGAGGCAGAGATTCGAGGCATGGCAGTGTGAATCGGTTTGGACCGGCGCGGCGTGCGAGGCGGATCGCATATCGGCCGCCGCGTCGCTCTTCTTGCACGCGTGCAGGCTGACGACAGGCCGCGGGGACCGGAGCGATGTCCACGCCTTGCGTGGACGAGCCGTCATCTTGCCGAGCAGCGAGGCCGGATACACAAGCGAAGAGCCGCCTCCGGCCCTGCCGGATGGTCAGGCGTTCCTCGAAGCCTGTGGCCTTCAGAGCATCGAGCGCGCTGCAGTACGCGCCATCGCGGACATTTTCGAATGGCTCGCGGGCCCTCGCCCTTCGGTCGTGCAGATCTGGGGCAGATCGGGGTCGGGCAGGACCGAGACAGCGCTCGAACTGGCGCGCGTCGCGCGACAGAATGGGTTCATTCCCATCGCCCTCGATCTTCTCCGCGTGCTCGATCCCGAGCTCCTGAGAGATCGAAGCCTCTGCCTGATCGACGATGAGGCGCATAGCGATCGATGGCAAACGCTGCTCGTCGCCGCCCTTCGGTCGCCCCGCGCCCACGTGTTGCTGCTGACAGGAGAGGAGGAGATGCGCGGCGTTGGCGGTGTGTGCATCGATCAGGTCTCGCCCAACATGTTGGTTGCGGCCGTCAGACCGCAGGCGCTCCCGCGTGTTGCCACGGAGCGAGTCACCCGTGCGGCCCGGCTGGCGCAGGGGCTGCCGGGGCGATTCGCGGAGTTGTTGTGGGGCAATCTGGTTGTCGCCGATGGCAGGAAAGGCCGCCGACGTGCTGGGCTCTCGCATGCCGCTGAGCAGGAGGCCGTGTACGGAGCCAACCTGCAGGAAGTGGGCGATGGTCACCAGGCCCGCGAAGCACGGCCTTGGCCGGCGCCAGGCGAACTGGCGGGGCTGCGTCGCCGCGTGGCCGCGGCGAAAGTACTCCTCGCCCAGGGGCGACATGCTTCGGGTCTGCGTCAGTTGCGCCAGGCACTTGGAGGCCTCGTCCGTCGAGACGACTGGGCGTACGCAGCAGACGGCGCCATCGCTCTTGCGGCGTCACTTGTTGGTCGAGGGCGACCACGCGAAGCGCTGGACGTGCTGGACGAGGCGCGCCGCTACGCGGACCGGAGCGGCGACGACGGAGTGCTTATCGACATCGCTGTGCTGAAGGGACATGCCTGGATCGATCTGGCACGGCTCGACGAAGCGGAGAGCGTTCTCTGCGCGGCACTGGCCGCCGCTCGTGGCACAAACAACGGGACGCGGATGGCCGCGGCGTCGCTGGCACTTGGCCGGTGCCTGTTCTGGCGTGGCCGGTATGGCGAGGCGAATGTGACCTTGAGTCCTCCCGGCTGTGCGTTGTTGCCGCCGCGCCTCCTCGTCCCACTCAACGCGGCAGCAGCTCGTGTGGCCGTGGGCTTAGGTGATCTGGCGCGCGCCGTATCCTTGGCTCGCGAAGCGGCCGAACAGGCAAAACGCGCCGACGATTCGGCGTTGGCCGCAGGGGCCGCCTGCTCTGCGGCGTTCGTCCACCTCGCGGTCAACGACCTGGACGCTGTCGACGACGATGTCCGGCTCTGCCTCGTCGCCGCTCGACAAGCTCGGCTTCCTCTTCGAGCCATCCGCGCCCGACTGATCTTGGCCGAGGCCAACCGGCGCCGCGGCCGCCGATCGGCCGCAGAGGCGCTGGTCGCACGTCTGCGGCGTCTTGATCAATCGTGCCTGCCGATCATTGTGCGAGCTCGTTGTGACGTGATCGCGGAGGCCACCTCAGGTTCGGCGGCGATCGAGGACGTCACGTCGCGGCATCGAGCGCGAACTGGACTCGAAGCGCTGGGGTTGTACTTTCCGAGCGCCAATTCAGGCGGAAGGTCGCGACGATCGCTCGACCCGCTCGGCGACGCCGTTGCGGGGATCCTGCGCATCTGTCAGACCGCCGAGGAAGAGACACGCCTCCTCACAGAGGTCTGCGCGAGCATCCGGCGGGAGCTACGCGCTGGGGCCGTCGCGTTCGTCGGGGTCGAAGGTGCGTCGTACTGCACCATTGCGGCTGATGGCGCGCGCCTCGACACGGAACTGGCCGAGCGCATCGTGGCAGCGGGCCTCACAATCGCGCCGCATCTGTGCAACGGCCGACTCGAAGCGGGCGCGCCGGTCCATTACGGCGGCGCGGCGAAGGGAGCGCTCGTGGCGCGATGGCCACTCGGCACGCCATACGATCTCTCGCAGGCGCCGACGTTACTGACGGCCGGCGCCACCGCCGCCGCACCGGCCGTTTCGGCCGCGCTTCTCCGCCGCGCCCATGCGCCGGACGCGGCGCTTGGCGAACTCCTGGGCGTCGGT
>JBGPHH010000003.1:0-38699 GCA_041484265.1 Vicinamibacteria bacterium | reverse complement strand
TGTGGGTCGGCTCGCTGCATGCGCTGCTGGGTTTTTTGGTGGTGTCGGCGCTCGCCGGCGCATTTAGCCTGGGGCCGGCTTTCGTGAATGGTCGGGCTGAAGCGGCACACGACGCCAATCCGCCTCAACGCCCCGCCCGATTCCAATGGGCCGGCGTCCTGGTCGTCCTCGTCGCGCTCGGCGCCACGGGCGTTCTCGTCGGAAGCGTGCGGCCAGTGCCGGGTATTCTCGTCGCCTACGGCCGGTACGCCGCCACCGTTCTCGGTCAGACGGGCGACATCTTCTACGTGGGCGAGGGACTCAATTCTTCAGTCGCCGTCTCGCGTCTGCCGAGCGGCAGGCTCGGCTATCACAACGCCGGCAAGATTCAGGCCTCGAGCGAGCCCGAAGACATGCGACTGCAGCGGATGCTCGGGCACCTGACGACCCTTGTGCCGAAGAGTCCGCGGTCTGTGCTCGTCATCGGATGCGGCGCCGGCGTGACAGCCGGCGCGGTCAGCATCAGCCCGCAGGTCGAACGCGTCACGATCGCCGAAATTGAGCCGCTCGTCCCGCAGGTCGTCTCAAAGTACTTCGGCGAACACAACTACAACGTCGTCGGCAACCCCAAGGTGCACGTGCAGATTGATGATGCGCGGCACTTCCTGCTCACCAGCCGGGAAAAGTTTGATGGGATCACGTCCGATCCACTCGATCCCTGGGTGAAGGGTGCGGCGACGCTCTACACCAAGGAGTTCTTCGAAGCGGCCAAAGCGCACCTCAACCCCGGCGGCATCGTCACGTTGTTCGTCCAGCTCTACGAGAGCACGCCAGAAGCCGTCAAGAGCGAGGTCGCAACCTTCTTTGACGTCTTTCCGAACGGGGTCATCGCGGGTAACACGTTCAGGGGCGTCGGGTACGACATGGTCCTGGTGGGGCAGGCGGAGCCCACGCGCATCGACCTCGATGACGTGGACGCGCGCCTCAAGCAGCCGGCGTACGCCGCCGTCGCACAATCACTCCGCGAAATCGGCATCACGTCGGCCGTTGATCTCTTTGCGACGTACGCCGGCCGGGCGGCCGACCTCAGCGAGTGGATGAAGGATGCCTCGATCAACCACGACAACGATCTGCGGCTGCAGTACCTGGCGGGACTGGGCTTAGAACGGTACGAGAGCGACCGGATCTACGGCGACATCATCAAGTACCGCCGCTTTCCGGAAGGCCTCTTTACCGGGTCCGAGCCTCTCATGCGGGCGCTGCGCCAGCAGATCGAGCGCGAGCACTGACCTCAGGATTTCAATGCTTCCACGAATAGCCGATACCGAACTTGAAGGTCGGGCTGGCGTGGATCCCGAACTTGATTTCACTAAAGAGCCCATTGGAATGCTGCGCGCCGAACAGGATGTTGAATCCACCTCCTGTGTCGGTGTTATTCGTGGTGTGGGCTATCACGAGCGCCGGTCCGGCTCCGATGTAGGCCGTCACCGGCCGGTTCGGCACGGGGATCTTGTACGCGAACTCGAAGTTGAATCCGAGTTCCGTGACATTGTCGCCGACGCCGAGCTCGAGGTTCGGACGGAACGAGAGCTTGTCGATCACCGGACCGAAGTCGCCGTGACCGCCGATGTAAAACTGCGTCGGATCGCCGCTCACACCGAGCCGGCCGCCGATCTCCGTGAGGCTTTGCGCCTGAGCGGATCTCGCCGAAAGGCCTACCAGCAGACAGGCGAGCAGTACAACCGTGCGTGTTGCAGACGTGTTCATGTGGGCTCCATCAGGAAGACCGTGAGTCAGCAGATCGATTATTAACCACATTCTTCCGCCGATCCCCGGTTTCTCAATGTCATTGACAGGTTTGGTTTGCGGTGGATAGGCTGAGCGGCAGATGAGGGCCGAACGTGGATGGGATTAATTGAAGGAGCGTGTGTATGCGTCTGACGGCGATCGGTGGAAGCGTCCTGATGGTTGTGCTCGGTGCGGCGGTCGCGCCAGCCTCGGCACAGGAAGTCTTCACCTTCGATGCCTCAAAGGTGGCTCAGAGCCTCGTGGTCCCGCCCGCGGCGACCCCTGAGTTTCTCTTTCAGGTTCGTCGGGGAACCGCGAAGCCTGCGGCCACCGACGAACGCAAGCTCGGGGTCGGCCTCCGGACCGGCGGCTTCGGCTTCGGCATTGGCGCGTCGCTGCGCTCCTGGTTCCAGTCTCCCTGGGGATTTCAGGTGGGCCTGTCTCACTACGGGTACGTCGGTTACTCCTCGACCCAGTTCACGCCCGCCGTCCTCTACGAATTCGCACCCCTTCAAGTGGATGCGCCGCTCTCGATTCGCCCCTTCGTGGGTGGCGGCCTCAGCATCATTCAATCGTCGTATCCAGGCTTTGCGAACTTCAGCTTTGCCGACACGACCGACACCAACGTGCTGATTCTTGGTGGCGTTGAAATGTTTTTCCCGCAGGTGCCCAAGCTCGGGGTGAGCGGCGAGCTCGAGTTCACACCAAGCAATAACCCGTATGCCGGGGTTGGCAGCGTCGGCGGCCCCGGGTTCGTCGCGCTAGCTCACTGGTATTTCAAATAAGGAAGGCTCTGGCGGGCCGCTATTCCGGGCCCGACGCTTCACACGCGAGCGCCAGGTCGGGCACACCGACCGGCGCCGCTTTGGGCGACCATTCCACGAGGCGGCCGTTTTTCGGGATTTGCAGCGTCACGGGCTGCCCCATCGACGGCAACGGCACGGCCTTCTGGGCGTGCGCGTAAACCGGGTGCTTGCCGTGCTCGCGGTACCAGTCGGCGACGGTCGCGTTCTGGTACATTTGTTCGACGATCTGTCGCCATCCGACGCCCGTGTTGTAGGCGCAGAAGGAGATCTCGCCCATTTGCGTCGCGTAGGGGATGATGCACATTTCGGTGCGCCGGAAGTCGTAGGTCCAGAGATCCTGGAACCACATGCCGGCGACGAACATCAACAGCCACTCGTCGTTCTTCCGTTTTCCGTCCTCGCACGCGCCGAGCCGCCCGCCGAGCTGTCCACCGCTCTGCTTGTCGAACTTGCGCACCAGATCGATCAGATTGAAGCCTTTCGGCGCGCTCAGCGGAGAGTAGTTGCGCAGCAGGCTCAACGCCGTCTGCGCCGTCGTCAGCCACCGGCCGCGCGCTGTGTCGGCGATCACTTTGGCGTCCTGCAGCACGCGGTCGACGTTGATGAACGCCGAGACTGGCGCCCACTCCTTGGTCTTCTTGCTGACCATGAACCCCATGCCCACGCCGCAGTCCGGATGGCAGCCGCACTTGAGCGTGCCCCAGTCGGCGCCCGGACCCTGCAGCAGGTCGGTGACATCGGACAGGACGCTCGAGGCAGAGAGGGGGAACCAGTCGCGCAGCGGCTCGGTCACTCCTGTCTGTCGCTTTAGGTCTTCTGCGAGGTGCGACAAGGTGTAGCGCTTGGCGTGGCGCTCCTCGTCTGAGATGTCTTCGTCGCGCCCCGTGAACGAGACGGGCTGGAACGAGACGAAACTGATCTTGTCGCAGTTCTGCAGGGCGAACTTGACGATCGGCCCGACCTGCTGATCGTTGACCGTGTTCACGATCGTGACCACGAGGCAGACGTCGATGCCGGCCGCGTGCAGATTCTCGATCGCGCGCAGCTTCACGTCGAACAGATTGGCGACCTTGCGGTGCGCGTTGGCCTGCTCCGACACGCCATCAAACTGCAGGTAAGCGATCCGGAGACCCGCCTCGCGCGCCTCCTGCGCGAACGCCGGTTCCTGCGCAAAGCGGATACCGTTGGTCGCCGCCTGCACGCTGAAGTAGCCGACGTGTCTGGCGTATCGGACGGCGTCGAGGAAGATCGGCGAGATCGTCGGCTCGCCGCCCGAGAACTGCACGGTCATCTGCCGGCGCGGCTTGATGCTCACCGCGTCGTCGAGGAGCTGCTTGACTTCGTCCAACGTCAGCTCGTGGACGTACCCGACCTGATTGGCGTCCATGAAACACGGATCGCACATCATGTTGCAGCGGTTCGTGAGATCGATAGTGAGCACGGCGCCACGGCCATGCTTGATCGAGGAGGTGCCGTGATTGTGGAGGCGATCGGTCACCGCGTCGAAGTCGCGCCCGGGGAAGAGCGACTCGATGCGCTTGAGGAAATCCGGATTGATCGCGAGCGTGTCGGTAAACGTGCCGTGAATCGGGCAGGTCTTCTCGACCACGATCTTGCCGTCCCGTTCGACGATGGAGGCCGGGATTTCGCCGACGTGCTGATTGACCAGCGACTCGATCGACTGTTCGCCCGAAAGGATGCGTGCGCGCGTCTCCCGCACGCAGGTGGGGCAGAGCGAGTCGGTCGTTCGCGGCCATCCGAGCGACGGGCTCGACCGCTCGCGGCTCTTCATGAGCGGCGCGTCGGACCACCGCGGCTGGAACGACTTACCCTCGAACCGCCTGTTGACTGCCTGAAATATCGGCCACGCGAGCCGAGCGCCGCCCGTCAGGGCGAGCTCGACCGGCTTCCAAAGGCTCATACGCCATCTACTCCCACATCAGTCGGCGGCATGATAGCACCGCGGAGGAGTCCCGAGTAGGCAATCACTTTGGGCCGAGCATTGCGACTCCCCGCGATTCTCGGCTTACAATCTTGCCGCATCACGTCCAAATGATCCGATTGCTTGAGTGGGTGTTTGTGTGGATTGGCGGCGGGCTCTTCGCCGGCTCTCTCTCCGCCTGTGTCTATCGCTATCTCGTCACGTGGGAGACGCCAACACGACTGACCTTCGACATGACGGCAGCAGTGAGCGACATCCTGTTGTTCGCCTTATTTGCGCTTCATCACAGCGTGTTCGCGCGTCCACGGGTGAAAGCGCAGATGGCGCGTGTCGTCCCCGACCGACTTCTCCGATCGGTGTACGTGTGGACGGCGAGTCTGCTCCTGTTTCTCGTGCTGGCGCTCTGGCAGCCGATAGGCGGCCATGTCTATCAGGTGAGCGGATGGCTCGCTGTCGGCCACGCCGGGATTCAACTCGCCGGCCTGGGATTGATTGTGTTCTCGGTCGCGAAGCTCGACGGACTCGAGCTGGCCGGCATCAGATCCGCGGATCTATCAAGAGCGCTGCACGTCGGTGGTCCGTACCGGTGGGTGCGCCATCCTCTGTACCTCGGTTGGTTGCTCTGTGTGTTCGGAACGCCGCTCATGACCGCCGACCGCCTGCTGTTCGCGGTCGTCACGTCCGTCTACGTGTTGGTGGCCGTTCCGATGGAGGAACGGTCGCTCGCGGGTCTGTTCGGTGAGGAGTACGCGCGCTATGCGGTCCGCGTGCGCTGGCGCCTTGTCCCCTACGTCTATTGAACTGTCCGGTGCGCTCTCACGAGCGCATCGAGCGCGCGGTAGTCCGTTTTCCCCCTGGACGTCAGTGGCAACCGGTCGACGACCACCACGATTCTCGGGATCTTGTACGCCGCCAGCCGGCGGGTGCAGTGCTGCCGGACCGCTGCGAGTGTCAGGCCGGGCGGTCCGGCGACGACTGCCGTGACCTGTTCCCCGCGCGCCACGTCGGTGGCTGCCAACACTCGCGCATCGGCGACGCCGTCCATTTCTCGCAAGACGCGCTCGACCTCACCCGGCTGCACCTTGCGTCCCGCGACATTGATGAACGACGACACGCGGCCGGCCAGGACGAGCCGGCCGTCAGCGAGCAGGCGCCCGTAGTCGCCTGTCAGAAAGCCTCCGACGCTCAGTTCGCCGCTCTCAGCGGCGTCGCCGACATATCGTGGACACACGGCCGGGCCGCGCACGTGGATGCGGCCGTGCCCCGGGGGCACGCCCGCGTCCGGCCGCAGGTCGATCGTTACTTCTGATAGTGGCCGGCCGACCGTGGGCACATCGTCCCGATCGTCGTCGGTGTCGAACGTGATGCCGCCCGTTTCAGTCGTGCCGTAGAGCGAGTGGATCTTCAGGCCAAAACGCTCGTAAAAGCCGCGGACGGTCTCGAGTGCGAGGCGGGCGCCCGCAGATACCAGGAGCGTCAGCGTGGGCGGCCAGCCGCCGGCCGGCGGATGCGCGAGGTAGTGTTGATACATGAATGGCACGCCGTGAAACGCCCGCGCCCCATACTGCCGGGCGTCGGCCACAAGCTCCTGCGGCACGAACGACTCGCGGAGCACGATCGACGTCCCTTGGAGCAGCAGTGGCATCACGAGCGTCCCGAACGCGTATGTATGCGAGAGTGGAATGGCCGCCAGCTGCACGTCAGCGGCGGTGATACCCATCGCGGACACGAGGTGTTCGGTGTCGGCTACCAGCTGCACCTCCGTCGCGAGCACGGCCTTGGGCACACCGGTCGATCCGGATGTCAGTTTCAGGAGTGCCGCGCCGCGATACGACGGGTCGGGCGACGCATCCCGCGAAAGCACCGACAGCTCATGGTCGAGCGGTCGAACACTCGATCCGTCGGCCACCCTTGTCGGCACCACGACGGCTGACGCATGGAACTGCTCGGCGAGCTCGAGCACCTCGGCGATGGGCGTCGCGCCGTCGACCGGAAGAACCGGGGCACCGATCGTCCAACAGGCGAGCAGAAGGGGAAAGGTTCCAGCGCGGTTGCCGCTCGCAGACAGCACCAGGTCGCCGGCCTCGATGCCCATCGACGCGAGCAGATGCTGATACTGCCGACAGCGGTCGTCGACGTCGGATGCCGTCAGCGTCCGATTCGTGGTGGGCAGATGGATGAGGGGTCGCTGAGGATCGCTGCGGCGGACGCCGGCGAACCGATCGACGATGGCCTTCACGAGCTGGAAAGTATACTGTGGCCCCGCGATGACATGGCTCGATCGACTTCCGCATCACCCGCCGATGCGGCTGCTGGAGGCTGTGACTGACGTCACGCCCGGAGTGAGCGCCGTCGGACGACGAACGGCCGCCGCAGACGACTTCTATTTTCAGGGCCACTTTCCCGGCCGGCCCGTGGTGCCCGCCGTGATTCTGGTGGAAATGCTGGCACAGGCCGGCGGCATCGCCGCGGCCAGCGCGTTTGACGAGGCCACGCCGGTGGCGCTGCACATCGCGGGAATCGGTCCCTGCAAGTTCCCTGCTGCGGCGGGCCCCGGCGAAGTCCTCGAGGCGCGCGCGCGCGTCGTCGGCAGGCTGGGACGTTTGATCAAGATCGAAGGCGAGGTCACCGCCGACGGTCGGCTCGTCGCGTCCGGCAGCCTGACGCTCGCGAGTTAACGCGCATGGCACAATGACGCGATGCGCGCAACCGTTCGACGGTTGTTTTACGGCCTTCGCACGGAGGGCGCGGGCGCTGGCCGCGAGGCCACGGCCGTCGGCGTCGGGTTCTTCATCGGGTGTCTGCCGTTCTACGGCTTCCACCTGCTGCTGTGCTGGATCACCGGCTGGCTGTTCGGATTGAACCGGCTGAAGACCTATCTCGCTGCAAACATTTCGAATCCCCTCGTCGCGCCTACGCTGCTCTTCACTGAATTGCAGACCGGCGCCTGGCTCCGGCGCGGGGCCTTTCACGCGCTGACGCTGCAGACCGCGAAGACCACCGACCTGTCCGTTTTCGCCCTCGACATTCTCGCCGGCAGCCTGGCGCTCGGCGCGACGCTCGGTGCGGCGCTCGGGCTGGTCACGTACCTCTCGATCCGGGGAACCGTGAACGATGCCGTGTTCCTCGATCTGGTGCACGACGCGTCGGATCGCTATACGACGGCGAGCATTACCGCCTGGGAGTTCGCACGCGGCAAACTGCGTGGCGACCCACTGTATCGAGCGACAGTCTGCGGAGCGCTGCTGCCTTCTGGCGGCACGCTCGTGGACATTGGCTGCGGCGGCGGACTGGCGCTGGCAATGCTCGCCGAGGCACGAGCGAGGTACAGCAAGGGGTTCTGGCCAGCCGGCTGGAATCGGCCGCCTCAGTTCGACCGCCTGATCGGCATCGAAACGCGGTCGCGTCCCGCCGCCGTAGCACGGGAGGCGCTTGGATCGGACGCCACCATCGTGCATGGCGACGCTCGCACGGCGGATATCGGGCCGTGCCGAGCCGTGCTGCTTTTCGACGTGCTGCATTTGCTGCGGGTCCACGAGCAGGAAGCGCTCCTGGCGACCGTCTCTGCTGCGCTCGAACCCGGCGGTGTGGTGCTCATCCGTGAAGCCGACGCGTCTGGCGGCTGGCGGTTCGCCGTCCTGCGTCTTGGAAACAGGGTGAAGGCGCTAGCGTTTGGTCGCTGGCGACAGCGGTTTCATTTCCGCACGCCCGACGAGTGGCTCGCCTGTTTCGCCTCGCATGGATTGGCGGGAGAGGTGCGGCCGATGGGTGCGGGCACGCCGTTCGCCAACGTGCTCTTCCGGGTTACGGTTCCGGCGCACGCGTCTGCCACCACCCACCGACCTTTACAAGCTGTCTAATCGCGCGGCCCTTCCGGTCGAAGGCGCCGCCAAACCACAGCCCACATGCGATTCGCGCCGGCCCAGTCGGCGTGCTCGCAGAGAACACCGGATCGGGGCTTGCCTCGCCGCCGGCCACGTCAGGCCGCCAGCAATATCGCAGATCGGACCAGAGCACCGTCGACCCCTCGTCGCCAGCCGGTATCTCGCCCGCGAAGGCGACCTCGTGCACGTCGAGAAAATTCCGCACCGTGCCGAGCGAGCGCGAGTCGTGGACCAGGGGCGAGTCCGCCACCACTGGCCATGACAGCAGGAGGATCGGAGACCGTCCGGCCTCGATCTGCCACTCGGTCAACGAGTCCGCGCGGCGATCGAACATGTACCACTCGGTCAGGCTCGCCCATCGCGCTTCGACAATCCGCGTGAGCAGCGGACTCTGCTCGATGCGCGAAACCACGCTTGAATCGGGCAGCGCGCGTGCCAGCAGCACCGCCTTCACGCCAAGGAATGCCGCGACGCCGGCAACAACGCCGAAAGCGGTCCCGCGGGGGCGATGCCGCATCATCGCCAGCGCGACCGCGCCGACCGCGAAGATGGCCAGGAGCCACGGCTCTGCCATCGCGACGAGCGGCAGGCCGACGTGCCCCGTCACGAACGGCCACGCAATCTGGAGGCGCGCACCCGACACGAGGTCGAGCGCGATGTGGCTGAGACAACCGAGCCACGCCGCGGCGAACAGGTCGGACGACCGGCTATCGCGGGCAAAGGCGCGGGCGATGAGCGCGGCGGCAGCTGCGACGGCAACGCTACCGGCGAGGGAGTGCGTGCCGACTTCGTGGGCGCGAAGGTAGATGTCCCAGCCGAACGGCATCAACACGGCATCCGCGTCAGGCGCGAGGGCACCGAGGACACCGGCCATCACGCGGCCCCGGAGGGGCGACGCCTGTCGGCCGAGCGCCGTCGCCACCGTTTGTCCGAAGATCGCGTGTGAGATGGGGTCCATGACGGATGTCCGCCCTCAGGCGAGCCCTTCGTACGAATCCTGCTGCGCATCCCAGTATCGATAGAACTGATACCAGTACTCGGGGTGCTGCCGGATGCGCGCGCTCAACTGATCCGCAAACTGCTGCGTGGCCTGCTGAATGGCTTCGTCGCGCGGTCGATCGGTCGCCACCACGATCGGATCTCCGAGAAGGCACGAAAAGGGGGGGTGGCCCTCCGTGCGTTGGATGAAGCAGGGCATCAGCGGTGCGCCACACAGGTACCCCATCAGTGCCGGCGTCCGCAGGAACCAGGCCGGTCGCCCGAGCAGCGTCACCTGCACGCGATCCCGACCCAGGTGCCGATCCATCAACATCGCGACGATGCCGTTGTCGGAGAGCCGCCGCCGGATCTGCAGGGCGGTGTCGAGGGATTGGCGGACCTCGATGGTATCGACGCCCAGCCGATCGCGGATCTCCCGTCGCCGCCGGTTTACGTCCGCGCTCGCCTCGGCCATGGCGACGATCGCCAGAGGCAGGTGCAGCACCCGGCTCATGAGCACACTGCCAATCTCCCAATTGCCGTAGTGACCGGTGACGAGAATCGCGCCGCGACCCTGCGCGAGCACCTGGTTGATTCGCGGCAGATACTCAGGCGGCGGCTCGAACAGCGCCGTCGCGCGCTCGCCGTCGAGCGAGAGCGCGCGAAGGAAATCGATCGTATCGCGCGCGTAGGCTTGTAATGTTCGCCGGGCGCGGCGCTCGAGCGCTCGGGGGGAGTCCTCCGGAAACACCGCCCGCAGGTTGTCTGCGATCGCCGCGCGCGTCGCCGGCATGAGACCGAACGCCACCCAGGTGGCGCCGTCACCGATCGCATACGACACGGCTTTCGGCAGAACGCGCACGGCGGCGCACGTCGTCCTGAAAATCGCGCCGTTGTTGAGGCCGTGCAGCGTCCACCGGCGCGGCTCGATCGTCCTACGCGCCGCTTCCTGCGACACAGGCACGGTGCCCGCGGGTTCGTCAGATGCGTTCGAGGAACCGATAGTACACCGCCAGAAAACAGGTCCGCGTCGTATCGCGGACCGGACGAAGGTTGCTGCGCTCGGCGGCATAGACCGCCGTGATCGGGATGCGCTCCAGCCGCGCACCTTTCCGACGGAGCTTCACGAGCATCTCTGTTTCGATGTCGTAGCCGCGCGCCCTGAGCGGCAGGTGTCGCAGCGCGTCGAGCCGGCACACGCGGAACCCGCATTGGGAGTCCTGCACGGGAGCGCCGACGAACCACGACAGAGCCCGGCTGCCGATCCGATTCGCGTGATAGCGGGCCGCCGGCATGCGCTCGCGACTGAACTGCCGCTCGCCAAGCACCAGATCGGCGCCGGTCCGATCCGCGGCGTCGAGCAGCCGCGCGGCCTCGCTCGGCCGATGCTGCATGTCTCCGTCGAGGAGCAGCACGTGCGAAAAATCGCCGTCGAAGACATGCGCGAGGCCGGTCCGCACCGCCTGGCCCTTTCCGCAGTTCGACTCGTGCGACACGACCTCCGCCCCTGCCGCCCGCGCTCTCTCCGCCGTCTGGTCGGTCGACCCATCGTCCACGACCAGGACGTGCGAGACGATGCCGCGCAGCCCCGTGACGACGTCGGCGATCGCGTGCGCTTCGTTGAAGGCCGGGATCAGTGCGACTGCCCGCATGGTCAGTGCCGCGCGTGTCTGAGGAGCAACGCCGGCAGCACACACACCGACGCCACCGCCAGCGCGACCACGCTGACCGTGGACACGAGGCCGATCGACCGAAGCGGAGGGTACGAGGACGTGACCAGCGTGCCGTAGCCAAGGAGCGTAATTGCGGCCGCGATCAGAATGACCGGTGCGAGCTCCGCCGTGGCGCTCGTCGCGTCGCCGCGCTCCTGGTACCGGTGGACCAGATGGACGCCGTAGTCCACCCCGATCCCGACGAGGGTGACGACTGCAAAAACGGCGAACAGATCCAGCTCGACGCCGGCGATGGCCAGTGCGCCGACGGTCCAGACGAGGCCGATCGCTGTCGGGAGCAGCGCGAAGAACGAGAGCTTCACATCCCGGAACGCCGCGACAACAAGCAGGATGACGATGACGCTGCCAATGACGAGACCTCGGATGAATTGCGGGAGAAAGAGCCGGGAGAGCTCACGGTTGACCAGGGCCAGCCCCGTGAGTGACTGCGTGGAGTCGACGGCGTCAACGATGGCGTGAATGCGCGTCGCTTGTGCATCGGAGGACGGAAAGATATAGGTGGCGAGCGTCCAGCGATCCCCGTCGTGGACCACGAACCGGTCGATCACATCCTGCAACCCGTGCGACACATAGCCGTCGTACGTGATTCGCGCATCGCCGTCAAGGAGGCGCGGCAGCCGCGCCGCGAACGGATCGAACGCGCCCGGCGTGAACCCGTTGGCGACTCGGGCGGCTTCGAGGGTCTGACGCACGGTCGCCGGCGAGAGTCCCGCTCGCGCAATGTGCGCGGCCGTGCGTGCCTGCATCGCGGCCGACGGCAGCAGCCGGCTCGGCGACGCAAACGCAAGGCCGGGAAGCTCGCCCTCGAGCCTCCGCGCCAGTTCTTCACTAGTCTGCAGCAGCGTTTCGAGTTGCGGCCCCTCCGCCAACACGACGGACACATCGCCCGGAAGACCGAACGCCGTGCCGATCTTCGTTTCGAGCTGCGCGGCCTCGGTTGTGGAGCGGAGGCGATCAAGGGTCGGATCGATCCGGATGCGCGTCGCAAAATAGCCCAGGACGGCGGTGCAGACGAGCGCGGCGACGAGCACAACACGGTGGCGGCGCTCGATCCACGCGGCGACGCCTGGCATCCGCAACGGCCGCACGCGTCGCACGGGCGGGCGGCGCGGCAGGAGCGCCGGCACCATCACCAGCGTCAGCAGGCCGCAGAACACCATGCTGTGACCGATGAGCAGACCGAGCTGCTGCAGGCTGGGGAAGTCGACGAAGATCAATCCGTAAAATGTCGCGGCCGTCGTCCACATCCCGAGGAGCATGCTGGTGGATGGCCCGGAAATCGCTGCCGGCACATCGGCCGAGGGGTTCTCGGCAATCGCCGATCGATAGGCGACGTACAGCAGCACCACGCCGTCGACACCAAGACCGAAGAGCATCGCGGCGGCGCCGGTCGCCGCAGCCGACAACCGCGCGCCGCTGAATCCGAGCACGCCAAGAGTCATGACGAGGGAGAGCGCCGACGGGAGCGAGCCGACCACGACCAGCCAGAAACTCCGGAAGACGACAAACAAGAGGGGCAGGATCATGGCGAGCGATCCAACCGTATTCATGATGCTCTCTCGCCGGACGAAGGCTTCCGTCTCGACCGCGATGCGATGGCCGCCGGCGAACACCACGGTGAGCGGCGGCAACGAGTCGGCGTCGCTCTCGTGCGGCGTCGCGCCGCTCGAGCGCATCGACGTTTGGATCTCGCGCAGCCGGGCGTCGAGCGCTCGCGAAAACGCCGCGTCGTAGGGCGGCCTCTTGGGCCGCGCGATCACCAGCCGGCTGTGGCCGTCCGCCGTCACGTAGCCGTTCTCGGACACGCCGAGCATGGAGCCGGCCTGTGCGCCCCCGAGTGCGTCGCGCAAGACATCGAAGAGTCCGGCCGGGTCCTGACGGATCAGTTCGGCGACGTCCGTCGAGGGTACGGTCAGCAGCTCGCGCCTGGCGGCCACGGCGTTTCCCATGCCTTCCGGTCGCAGTCGCCGCAGCGCCTCGTCGAGCGAGCGCCCCTGCAACACGAGCAGCTGACGGTCGGCGAGCCAGCCAAAGTCACGCGTGCGGTCGGCGACGCCCGCATCGACACGGGCTATCTCAGGAGCCGATCGAAGGCGGTCGACCCACAGGTTGATCTCGGTGTTGTACTCCGAGACCGCATGCCCTTCGGGCGCGGTGAACACCACGTACAGTTGATCCAGGCTTCCGAAGCGGGCGAGAAACTGGCGGAAGGACTGAACGACGGCGCTGTCGCGCGGCAGTAGCGACAGCACGTCGGCGTCAAAGGTCAGCCGCCGCGCGCCGGCGATAGCGCCGACCAGCGCGCCGAGCACCAGACCGACCACGAGCGCGCGGTGGCGATGCGCCCAGGCCACGATTGCGGACATCGAGAAAGCCACAGCGGAATGGCGGAGCCCTGGGCCCTCGCGCCGCGAAGTATAGCAGCCGCATGGGTGTGTTACATTCACGTCCCGCCATGAACGTGTTGCTGCTTCGTCCGGTCCCCGGCAACGAACGCTTCGGCCTCGGGCCGTTCTTTCGCATCGAGCCGCTCGGGATGGAGTACATCGCGGCGGCGCTCGAAGCCCGCGGACACCGGGTGACGATCGCCGACTTGCGGTTCAGTCGCTCGCTCGAGTCCATGATGCGCGTGGAGCGACCGGCGCTCGTCGGCATTGCCGCGATGCACGCGCTCGAGACCGACGACGTGGTGGCGCTCGCGCGGCGCGTGCGTGAGCGTTCTCCCGACGTGCCGATCGTGGTCGGCGGCCACACGGCGGCCGCGTATCCAGACCCATTCCTCGTCCCTGAAGTCGCCGCGGTCGTTCTCGACGACGGGGAGCGGGCGCTGCCGGGCATCTGCGACGCGCTCGAGAGCGGCCGATCGCTGAGCACGGTGCCAGGGCTGGCGCTGGCAGACCCAGGCGGCGCCGTCGTCCGCACGGCAGGAGAGACCGGGACCTTAACGCTCGACGAAGTGCCGCTCCCCGCGAGGCATCTGGTCGCGCCGTGGCGCCGTGAGTACGCGTGCTTCGCCCATCGCCCGGCCTGGCTCGTCGAGACGGCTCGCGGCTGTCCGTTCCGCTGTTCGTTCTGCTCCATTTGGCAACTGCACGCGCGCGTCGTACGCGAACGATCGGTTGATGCGGTGTGCCGCGACTTCGCGTCGGTGGGCGATCACGTCTTCGTGGCCGACGATCTGTTCTGGCACCATCCGTCCCGGAGCCTGGAGCTGGCCCACGAGCTCAGGCGTCGCGGCATCGGGAAGGAGTGGGTGTTGGTGCAGAGCCGCGTCGACCTTGTGGCGCGGCACCCGGAACTGCTCGAGGCCTGGCGCCCGCTCGCGCGGACGTTCGACGTCTTCTTCGGGCTCGAGGCGGCGACCAACGAAGGGCTTGACGGACTCACGAAGGACCAAACGGTCGAGGAGACCGCGCGCGGCGTGGAGATCGCGCGGCACTACGGGTACGGCGTCACCGGCAACTTCGTCATCGATCTGTCGTGGAACGAAGCCGATTTTGAGCGCCTCTGGGCTTTTGTGGAGCGGCACCAGCTCTTTCAGGCCGGGTTCACGATCCTGACACCGCTGCCCGGCACCGCCTATTTCGAGGAGATGAAGGCGAGGCTGCGCGCCACACGCTGGGCGCATTTCGACATGCACCACCTGCTGTGGGAACCGGCCCTTGGTGCGCGCCGGTTTTTTGAGCTGTACTGCGAGACGTGGCGGCGCTCGGCGCTCAATCTGAAAGGCCGGAAGAGGTTGGACCAGTGGCTGCGCGAAGTCGAGTGGCGGAATGCTCTGTTCCTGCTCCGAGCGCTTCGCCGGACCCAGCGGCTGATGGACGTGGAGCACTATCTCCGCGAGTACGATCTCGCGCCGTCGGCGCACGCGCTCCTGGCGCGCCCGGCCGTCTCACCGGCCGCGCTCCCGCTAGAGGTTATCGGTCGACGCTAAACGCGGCCGGGTCGATCGACGCGTTTGGCACCACGTCCTCGAACGCCATCTCTTTGGTGTCGCCGTTGGCGAACGTCATCTGCAGCGTCTCGAGCAGCAGCGATGATTGACCCACCCACAGGTCAAGTCGCGCCAGCGTCTCGCGAATCTGCTTCCGCTTCGGCACCAGGCTCACGTGATACGTGCCGCGACGGTCGCTCGCCCCGTGATCGTCGATCTCGAACTCGTGCCGCAGGTCCTCGACCGAGCCGTTCACGAAGTACTTCTGAATGCGTCCCTGCGCGGCGCCGATGTCGGTCACTTGCCGGATGCTCCGGCTCGGCCACGACATCGTCATCCGATTGCCATCGATCAGCACGATGCGGGTGTCCGGTTCGATGTAGCGCAGGATCACGCGCGAGGGCCGGACGACGGCGAGCGTGCCACGCGCGACGAGCGGACGCGTCAGGAGCGAGGAGGTCGTCGTCTCGGTGAACCGCGCGGTGAGCGTCTTGAGGCTCGCGTTGATCTCGGATCCGTGACGATAGAGGGAGTCGAAGGCATCATCCGCGGCGGACTTCCGCTGCGCCGTCAGGAGGGCCGCCGCCGCGAACACCATGACGACCGATGCGACGGTCCGTCGCCGCCGGGCCGACCATCGTGCGGTCGTGTGAGGCCTCATCGGCTCATGGTAACGTACGCGGCCGTGCAGCCCCCCGTCAGCGTGTCCGGTCTCGGCGTGGTGTCCGCGTTCGGCACCACACACGCGGCCTTCGTGAGCGCGCTTCTCGAAGGGCGCAGCGCGATCGCGCCGATTGTCGGGTTCGACACCGGCGGCTGCCGGACACGAATCGCCGCCCAGGCATGTGGCTTCGAGCCCACCGCGTGGATCTCACCCATGAAGCTGCGACGGCTCGACCGCACGGGTGTCTATGCCGTGGCGCTGACGCGCCTCGCGTTCGAAGATGGCGGACGCGCGCCACAGCCGGATGGCGACGATCAATCTGGCGTGGTTCTCGGGACGTGGACAGCCGGGGGACAGTCGACACAGCAGTACCTCGCGGCGCTCTTCAGCGGCGGCCCGGCCAACGCGCCGGCGCTCCTTTTTGAAAGCACCGTCGGGAACGCGGCGGCCAGCCTGTCGGGCATGGAGTTCAAGCTGCGAGGCCCGAACGCCACCGTCAGCCACAAGGAAGCATCGGGTCTCGCCGCCATCGTCGCCGGAGTCGAGCTGCTGCGTGCCGGGCGTGTCGCGCACGTGATCGCCGGTGGCGTCGACGCCGTCTACGAGACGTTCTTCAAGGCGTACGATCGCTTCAAGGTCATGTCAGCCGAACCGACATTTTCCCGTCGAGTGGCACCGTTCGATGTGGAACGGTCCGGCTTTGTCCTCGGCGAGGGCGCCTTCGGTCTGTGGCTCGAGCGGGATTGTGGCACGGTCTCCCGGCACGGACAGATACTCGGGGCGGCCGCTGCCGGTGCCGCCGTGCCGTTGAACGCCTGGCCCGACAAGCCGGACGCGCTCGTCCGGACGATGACGCTGGCCTTGGAGGATGCCGGATTGACTGCGGCGGATGTCGACGTGGTCTACGCATCCGCCAACGCCACGCGCACGCTGGACGCGACCGAGGCAGCGGCGTTGAACGCCCTCTTCGCCGGATCACGCACGGTGGTCACGTCAGTGAAGGGTGCACTCGGAGAGTCTGGCGTCTCGGGCGCCGCGTCGTGTGCCGCGGCATTTCTGTGCGGGCGCGCAGGGCGGGTGCCGCCGATTGCGGGTCTCGAGGTTCCCGATCCGGCCGCGGCAGGGCTGAACCTGGCGTCAGCATCGGTCGCGGCTCCTGGACCGATCGTCCTTGTCAACAGCTTCGCCAGCGGCGGCGCGTTGTTCAGCGTGGTGCTCCGTGTCCGACTCTCCTGACGTTTCTCTGAAGGGCCGCGTTGCCGTCGTCACCGGCGGCTCCCGCGGCATCGGCGCCGGCATCGTCGACCTGCTGGCCGAGCGCGGCGCCGCCGTCGGGTTTGCGTTCAACCAGCAGGAAGCGCCGGCGCGGACCCTCGAAGGCGCAATTCGAGAGCGTGGCGGAAGGGCGCTGGCGGCGCAGTGTGACGTCGCAGATGAGGCGGCGGTCAACGAGTTCTTTGTTCGAGTCGCGGCCGAGCTCGGACCCGTGGACATTCTGGTGAACAACGCCGGCATTGTCCACGACGTCCATGTGGCGTTTCTCGACACCGCACGATGGGACAGCGTGCTCAACGTGAACCTGCGCGCCGCCTACCTGTGTGTCCGAGCAGTCGTTCGCGGCATGCTGCTGCGCCGCTGGGGGCGCATCCTCAACATCTCTTCGCCGAGTGCGCAGATGCCGCTGCCGGGCCAGACAGCGTATGCGGCGTCCAAGGCCGGGCTCGAGGGATTCACGCGTGCGTTGTCGCGCGATCTGGCGCCGAAGGGCATCCTGGTGAACGCCGTGTCGCCGGGACTCATCGAGACTGACATGCTGAAGAAGGTGACGCCCGAGGTGCGGTCGTCGCTCGTCGCGTCCGTTCCGCTTGGGCGGACCGGCACGCCGCGCGAAGTGGCCTCTCTGGTGGCGTTTCTGGCGTCGGATGCGGCGAGCTACATCACCGGACAGGTCATCGGCGTCGATGGTGGGCTGCTGTAACATAGGAACGCGTGATGACAGAAACGGCTGACCCGCTGAAGGTGCAGATCAAACAGGGTATCGTGCGCAGCCTCCGGCTTCCCATCGCCTGGGAAGAAATAGGCGATGCGACCCCGTTGTTCGAGGGCGGCCTCGGGCTCGACTCCATCGACGTGCTGGAACTGGTACTGGAGATCGAGCGTTCGTTCGGCGTCGCGATCCGAGACGAAGAGACCGGGATGAAGGTGCTGCGCTCGGTCGATGCCATCGCTGAGTACATTAGAGCGCAGGGCAGCACAGAGCCCGCATGACCGCGGAATCGTCGCCGGCTCCGCCCCTGGCCGGACCTGGCGAGCCGCAGAACGCCTTCACCGTCGATCTCGAAGAGTGGTTCCACGTATGCGGTGTCGAGCCGCTCCGGTTCGAACGTTGGGCGACGCTCCCCTCGCGAGTCGAGTCGACCACGCGATGGCTGCTCGACGCGCTCGATCGGGCCAACGTCTGCGCCACGTTCTTTGTCGTGGGATGGGTCGCCGAGCGGTTTCCAGAACTCGTGCAGGCGGTGCGCGACGCGGGTCACGAGATCGGATCGCATAGCCACAGGCACCAGCGGGTTTACGAGCTCGACGGTGAGGCGTTCAGGCGCGACCTCCGGGCGAGCGTGCAGGCGCTCAGGGCCGCCGGCGTCGGCAATGTGTCCTTGTTCAGGGCGCCCGAATGGTCCCTGAACGACCGTTCGCTCTGGGCGCTCGACGTGCTCGTTGAAGAGGGCTTTCGACTCGACGCGAGTATGGCCCCGTTGACGATGGTCGGATCGCTCCGCTTTCCGCGGTATCCGCACGTGCGGCAGACGGCAGCGGGGCCGATCGTCGAGGTGCCGCCGCTCGTGGCCGACCGGTTCGGACAGGTGATGCCCCTCGGCTGGGGCTGGGGACTGCGCATGAGCTCGCCACGCCGGGTGCTCGACGCGATCGAACGGGCGAACCGGCACGGTCAGCCCGCCGTGCTCACGGTGCACCCGTGGGAAGTCGATCCCGACCCGCCACGCGTGCGACTGCCTGCCCGCCTCCACTTCGCCCACTACTTCCGCCTCGGCGGATTCGCCGATCGGCTTCGCACCATCCTTGCCGGCGGCCACTTCGGTCCCATTGGACGAATTGTGCCGGCTGCTTCGGCCGAAGCGTGAGCCTCCGTCCTGCCGCCTGCTTCGCGCTCACGGTCGTGATGAGCGCGATTGCGGGCTCGGCCTCGTTCGCGTTCGGCCAGCGAGGGCCCGGCAGCGAGACCGTTCCCGTGCGCATCGCCATTGAGGCCGGCGCTGCGACAACGGCCGCCCGGATTCTCGAGGAGGCGGGAACATTACCCTTCAGAGTCGCCGTCCGGGTCGTTGCTTCCGGGGCGTCCGGACTCGAGACCGGCTCCGGGCTCGATGAGTCGTTGACGGAACTGGCCGGCCGTCAGATACCGATCTGGCTCGCTGTGCCCGCCCCGGCCCGCGTGGAAGACGTCGAAGCGTGGCGCGTTACGCTCGGTCAGATTCTGGCCCGCCACGCAGCCGCGCTGACGATCCTCGAAATCATCGTCGGCGATCAGCCGGCGCCGCTTGCGACGTACGCGGTGCGGCTCGCGTCCACCGAAGCGCGCGCGACGACGGGGGCCGCGATCCGCGTCGCCATCGGCGGCGACCGGATGGTGAGCGAAGTCAGTCGCTCCGAGATCTACACCGGCGATCTGGCGCCGTACGTCGATCTGTTGTCAATTCCAGCCGCCGAGGCTGAGCGTTCGGCCGCGTGGCTCTCGCGGGTGGACCCGACCGCCGCGCTGGTCGTGACGCTGGCCACCGGGCCGGGTATCGCCGATAGCAAGCGGGCGGTGACGGACGCGATCCTGCGGTTCGCGGGCTCGAAGGTCGCACTCTTCGCCTGCGTCGGCGACGAGGCGCTGGTCCCGTCCCTTCAGGCGGTGGCGCCGGTCGCGATCCTGCTGACACACGACGTCGCGGACCTGGAAGATTCGGCCGCGGCCCTGCGGTTGTCGGTGGATGGGGCCGATGCCAGCCGCACGATCCCGCACCGACTACTCTTCGACAACCAGACGTTCGGTACCTTGCTCGCGTACTGGGGAGACGGGCGCGCTGAGCCGCTCGATGTTTCGATTCGGCTCACCATCGAGGGCACGCCGGTCGTGTACGACCTGATGGCCGGCGCCGAGCGAGCGGTCGAGGGATTCTCCCGTGATGCCTCGACACGCACGACGCGCCTGCGTGCACCGCTCTCCGGCGGACCCATGCTGTTTGATTTCAGTCGCGGTGCGATCGACGTGTTCGGCGAGCGCAGCCGCGTGACGGCCGACCGCGGCCTGTCGGTCGATGAGATCATCGCCCGTCACCAGGCGCGTCAGCGCGTGCAGGATGGGCTCGTGCGGAACTACGTCGCACACGCCCGGATGGAGCAGCATTTCCGTCCCACGGCCGCCGATCCCGGCTACGACGTCGTCAGCGAAAACCGGTACTTCGTGGCAGGGACCGAGGTGGAGTGGGAGGAGCTGTCCTTCTCGGTCAACGGGTCGCGCTGGGGAGCCGATCGACCGCCGTTTCCGCTGCTGCAGCCGGAGAAGGTGCTGTCATTGCCCCTGCAGCTGCGGTTCGACGAGGGGTACCGGTATCGCCTGGACGGCAGCGACCGCGTCGCCGGATACGACTGCTACGTCGTACGGTTCGAGCCGGTCAGGAGCGACCCGTCGCTTTACCGCGGCACCGTCTGGATCGATCGGCAGACCTTCGCGCGCATCCGCGTTCAAGCCGTACAGAGTGGACTGCCCGCCCCGGTGGTCTCGAATGAGGAGATTCAGGAGTACGCGCCGCCGGTGATGGTCAACGGCCAGCCGGTGCATCTGCTGAGCCGTCTCACCGCACGACAGATCATGCTGATTGCCGGGCGCAATCTGCTTGTCGAGAAGAGCGTCACGTTCGAGGAGGTGCACGTGAACGAGACCGACTTCGAGGCGCAACGGGGCGCGGCGCGGTCGAGCGACCGGATCATGTTCCGCGAGACCGATCGAGGTTTGCGTTACTACGTGAAGGAGGGCGGGGCGCGCGTGACGAGCGACGGCGCCACGCAAAGAGCCAGGGCGATGGCCATGGGCGTGACGCTCGATCCTTCGTACGCGTTCCCGCTGCCTATCTTTGGGATCAACTACCTCGACTTCAATTTCGGCGGGCCCAATTCGCAGCTCGCGCTGCTCTTTGCCGGCGTGCTGGCCGCCGGGAATATTCAGCGGCCCAAGCTCGGGTCGACGCCGTTTGACGCCAGCGTCGACTTCTTTGGCATCGGCGTGCCGTCGAGCGATCGGATCTACGACGCGACGGCCGAGCGTCAGGGCGAGCGCGTGCTGACCTGGCCGCTGTCGACCGGCCTCAACGTCGGATGGCAGTACACGCCGTTTCAGAAGGTGACCGCGCAGTATCAGTTCCGTTTCGACGCCTTCGTGCACGACACGACCACGAGCGACGCGTTTACGCTTCCGTCGAGCACCGTGACCAACGGAACCGGCCTGTCGTGGGAGTACCGGCGCGGCGGGTACAGCCTGCTCCTGAGCGGCACCCGGTTTGGTCGGGTCACGTGGCGTGCGTGGGGCACGCCGTCGGCCTCCGACGGTACGCTCCCGGACAGCTCGAAACAGCAGAGCTATGAAAAGTACAGCGCCAGTTTGTCACGCGACTTTTATTTCAATGTGTTCCAGAAGATTCATCTGAACGGTGCCTGGTTCGGCGGGAACGACCTCGATCGATTCTCCAAGTACCAGTTCGGGCTCTTCGATGACACCCGCATCCACGGCGTGCCGGCGTCCGGCGTCCGCTTCGGCGACCTGGCGATGGCGCGGGCCTCCTACTCCCTGAACATTCTCGAGCAGTATCGGCTCGACCTCTTCCTCGAGCGGGCCTGGGGCCGTGACCGTTCGATCGACGCCAGCTGGCAGCCGATTACCGGGCTCGGCATCGCGGTCAATTTCCGGGCGCCCAAGAATACGATCCTCCGTGCCGACTTCGGCAGGAGCCTGCTGCCGGCCCGATATCAGACGGTCGGGTCGTATAATCTCCAGATTCTGATCCTGAAGCCCCTGCGATAACCGTGCACGCGCAACGATGACGCCCCGTGTTGCCATCACCGGCATCGGTCTCGTGACCGCGCTCGGCGCCACGCGTGAAGAGTCGTGGCGCCGCATGGTTGCGGGCGAGTGCGGGATCGGTCCGGCGACGGTGTTCGATGCCGAGGGGTATCGCAGCCGGATCGCGGCCCAAGTCCCGATGCGGGACATCGACGCATCGCTCACCGCGCTCGAGCGGCGTCGTCTATCCCGAGGCGATCGCATCGGTCTGCACGCAGCGGCCGAGGCGATAGACGACGCGGGATTACAGGATGGGGGCGTCGACGCCGCGCGGGTCGGGATTTTTCTGGGAGCAGGCACCGCAGACCTGCTGCGCAATGAGGTCTTCTACCAGACGTGGATGGCAGAGGGCATCGAGCGGGCGCGCCCGTCCGATGTCTGGAATCATTTTCTCAGCACGCCGGTTGACCTGATCGCCGAACGCTTCGGCTTCGAGGGTCCTCGTGCCTGCGTCGTGGCCGCCTGCTCGTCGAGCACGATCGCGATCGGACGCGCCGCCGACGCCATCCGGCAGGGCCGGGCCGACGCCGTCCTGGCCGGCGGCACCGACGCGCTCGCCCGCCTGACGTTCAGCGGATTCAATCAACTGAAGCTGATGGATCAGGCGCCGTGTCGCCCCTTCGATCGGACCCGCGCCGGCATGAACATCGGCGAAGGCGCCGGGATTCTCGTGCTCGAGGATCTCGATCGCGCCCGCCGCCGGGGCGCTCGGATTTACGCCGAGCTCGCCGGATTTGCGCTGGGATGCGAGGCCTATCATCCGACGGCTCCGGAGCCGGAAGGCCGTCCCGTGGCCGCCGTGATTGCGGCGGCCCTGCAGGACGCGGGCCTCGCCGCTGCCGACGTCGATCATCTGAACGCGCATGGGACGGCGACGCCGCAGAACGATGCGGCGGAGGCGCGCGCGTTCCGGCGCATCTTCGGCGAGCGCATCGCACGCGTGCCGGTGACCTCTCTCAAGGCCATGATCGGTCACTGCCTTGGCGCAGCCGGAGCCGTCGAGGCCGCGGCCCTGACGTTGACGGTTGCCCGCGGCGTGATTCCGCCGACGATCCATCACGGCGAGACCGATCCCGATTGCGCGATCGACATCGTGGCCAACACCGCACGCGAACAGCGCGTGCGGTGTGGCGTCTCGACCTCGCTGGCATTCGGGGGGAACGACTCGGCGCTCGTGATCCGAGCCTTCGGGAACTGACGCTGGCATCTTCAATCTGCTATGCAGTGCGTTAGCTTCAGCGGCTCCAGGTCCACGTATTCGGCATCGCCAGGGGCGACGAACCGCGTCAGCGCTGGGTCGTGCTCGGCCGCAAGCCGCTGCCACGCGCGTGCCATCGATTCCAGCCAGAGGTAGTTACGCTCCAGCCGCTCGCGGAGCGCGTCGTCGTCCATGATCGGGCCGTCCAGACTGGCCTGCAGGTGCCGCAGCCGCTCGACATCCATCACGTTGGCGCGCGAGTACCCATATGAGGCATGGTCGGTACGGCCCCACGCCGCGAACAGTTGCTGCATGCGCGCGTGCAGCACGAAGAACCGGCGCATCAGCGGATCGATCGACGCCATGAACTCCGGACGCCGCAGCCGGCGCTGGAAGAAGAGCAGGGCCGTGACGCTCCAGTACGACGCGTTGTCCCAGGCCACCTTGGCTGTCATGACCTGTGCATTGCCCATCAGCGGATACTGGCCGTCGTACAGCTTCAGAAAGGCGTCGAATAATCGCAGGTGCGTGGCGTTGAAGATCTCGGCCCGCTCGCGCACGTCTTCGCCGCCGAGGTCGCGGATGATCAGATCAGTCGCGAAGTCGTTGCCGATCGCGATGAAGTCGGACCCTGGCGAATAGAACGGGTCTGTGAAGACGCCGGACTCTCCGGTCATGGCCCAGCGATTGGGGGAGAAGACGCGCTCGCAGCCGTGCGCGAAGTGTTGAAGCGCCAGAAAGTCTTCGAGCTGCGGTGCGTGCGCCTCGACGACATCGGCGCACTGCGGTTCGAACTCACGCAGCCAGTCGACCGCGCGATCGAAACGACTGAGTCGGTGAAACGGGTGCAGCGCCGGGTCGGCCACGATCCCAACGCTCGTGCTGCCCGACCCGAGGGGAATGAGCCACACCCAATAGCCCGCCCCCATCAAATGGTTCGTACTCAGCCAGCGCTGACGTTCGGGTACGCGCGCGCACCAGACGGGATCGTCCGACCAGTCGTCCACCTTGAGCCGGGTTGGAAAGCGGAACCAGCAGGCATTGGCGGCATGCGAAGACGGACGCCTTAGCCCGAGCTTCCTCTTCAGCAGACCCGCGCGTCCGCTCGAATCGATGATCCATCTCGTGGTGACCGTGTGCGGACCGTCGGCGGTGTCGACCACTACCCTGTGCTCGCGGTCGCCCAGATCGATCTCACGCACCGCACAGCCGTCGAGCACGGACGCGCCCGACTCGCGGGCCAGCGTCAGCAACGAGTTCTCGAGGCGTCCGCGATCGAGCTGGAACGACGGCACCGGCGGGAAGACGTTGGTGCCGAGCTCGACGCGCGTGGTGATATCGCGGTTGTGCTCGTACGGGAAGAAGTAACGCAGACCCAGTTTCGGCAGGTGATCGCGCTCGAGCAGGGCGTCGAGCTTGACGATGGTCTTGAAGTAGTGCGCGCCGATCTCGACCGATGACTCACCGACTTTGAAGGCCGCTTCCGGCACCGGGTGTCGGCGCTTCTCGCACACGAGCACCCGCGCGTGGGGAGCCTCGAAGTGCAGCTGTCTGGCCAGCGTCAGGCCGGCGAGCCCGCCGCCTGCAATCACGACATCGAATCTCGAGTCCATCCGCGCCGTGAAGGTAACACAGTCAACGGATGACGAGGAAGGGCGCCACGTGGTGCCGTATCGCCCCCGTATCCTAAGGCTGGAATTTCCCGGACGGTATCAACCGAGCAAAGTACATGACGGCTATCCAGAAGAACAGCGATGCGCCCGCGAACACTTTGGCCAAGGGCGGTGCATCGTCGCCAGGGCCCAGACGGTCGACCACGCTGGACATACCCGTGACATAGAAGGCCAGGACATTGAGTCCCGCGAGGAATATGAAGACGAACTTGATTTGAAGAAAGACGTCGCTCATCAGGACCACGTATGGGTGAACGTTGATGTTCGCCCAGATCCCCGTCACGAAAAATATGCCGGTGGCGAGACAGATCACGAATCCGAGGATGCCCCAAGGGACGAGCCGCTTCACGGCGGCGACCGGCAATTGCTTGGCCATGCCCAACAGGCGCAGGTCCAACAGTCCAACCGTGCCGATGAGGAGGACCATTCCGACGAAATGCAGGCTCTGGGCGACTCCCCAGGCCCAGAGGTACTTGTAGATGAGGTGTTCAACGCTGGGCCAGCGCATCCAATATCTAAGAAACTGTTCCACAACGTCACCCCTGTACAGTTTGGCGGATCCATCCAAAGAGTTTGACCGAGACGTACCCAACGACGAGGAGCGCTGTCGTCACGCCAAGGGTGCCAAGCGCCGTCTGCCACTGCGTATTGGCGTCGTCATACGCCGTCAGCCGCCCCGCTGTGATCGATGCGCCCCACAAGATGAGGATCGTGACCGCCAAGGCCTTGTCGCCCGCCGGCAGGGGGTTGGGGTCCACAGCCGCCGGATGGCGGAACCGCCTGATGTACAGCACTCGATTGCAGTAGACGGCCCCCGCGATGGCCAGCAGCTTGACATAGAAATCGAACATCATCAGAAACTTGGTCGGCTCGATGATCAATAGCAGCGTGCCGGACACGGCATTGAAGAGGAAGCCGATCCACATGATGGGGTAGAACTTCTTGAGTGGGGCCAGCGGCACGGTCGGCGCCACGCCGAGGATCCGCAACGCGATCGCCGAACTGATCCCCACGAAGAACGCCAGTCCAAGCGTGTGGAAGGCGAGAATCGTCGGATAGAGGAACACGTTGGGCGAATCGCGCAACGTCGTGGAAAGCCACGTACTCTCGAGCCACTCCAGAACCGATGTCATGACCTATGGTCCTTTGCCGCCTTCAGCGGCGAGCCGGTTTGAGCACGAAGTCGAATTCCGCCGTACAGAACGGCGGCTCGATGTTGAATTGCTTCGCGGCTTCGTCGCGCGTGTGATGCTCGGTGAACGTGCAGATGAGCGACTCTTTGACGGCAAAGACGGCGTCGGATTCCAGATACTTGTCGACGGAATCGAAGATGTGGGTGGTGACCGGCGCGAAGCCCTCAGCGGAGACAACGAAGTGGATATGGGCCGGTCTCCAGGCATGCCGGTCCGTCGCCCGTAGGAGCTTGCCCACGGGGCCGTCGTTCGGGATCTCGTAGGCCACTGGTCGGGAGGTCCGGATGACGAACCGCCCGTCCTTGCCGGTGTGGTACATACCGCGCATGCGGATCCTGCTCTTGTCCTCGTATGGCTGGTCGTGGCGGCCCGTCGAATCGTATTGCCGGGTGTCGAGCAACGCACCGGCAATGGGCCGGCCCTGCAGATCGAGGACCCGCCCGCTGACGACGGTCGGCATGCCAGCGGTGTCGGTCGGCGCCAGATTCGAGCCGGTGGCCAGTTCGGGCGCGCCGTCGTGGTGACACGGCCCGAAGACGGTGGATTCGGTGGCGCCCTCGGGCATGCGATGGTTGATGAGATCCACCACCATGGAGACGCCCAACGTATCCGACAGCAGGATGAATTCCTGACGAGTGTCCGAGGACATCTTGCCGGTGTCGGTCAGGAACTGAATCCCTTGCAACCACTCGGCCTCAGTCAACTCCACGTCCTTGATGAAGTGATGAAGGTGCTGGATCAAGCTGAGCATGATCCGGCGGAGCCGAGCGTCCTGGGCGCTGTCGAGGCGGCGCAGCACTTCTGCAGTGATGTCGTCTTCGGTGGTGCGGCGTCGTGCCACGACTTGCGTCTGCTTCATGCCTGGCTCCTCAGAACTTCCGGTGCCCTCCGGTCGTGAGGTAGCCCTTCGCAAGCGCAGTGCCGAGCTCCCAAGTCGTAGAAGTCCCTTTTTTTGCCTATTTACCAGCCGAGATCCGGCCTCAGTCGACGGATTTCCGGCAGGACCGCCGCTTTCCCAGCATCGCACTGGACCGCAAATCGCTGCTCGTCTGGCGCGATCGGCTGCTCGGTCGCTATCTGGCGATCGAGAACCGCGAGGCCCGCCTCCGAGGCGTCATGTCCGCCCGCGAGGCGTTTCGTGATGCGCTCTCGCAAGGTCGCGGCGTCCACTGTGAGATCGATAATCACAAACGGAATTCCGAGCTCGTTGGCGAGGTCGCAGAACAGGTCACGCTGCCAGCGCTGAAGAAACGCGCCGTCGACGACAGCGATGTAACCGGCTGCCAGGACACGATGCGCCAGCTCCCGGACGCGGAGGTATGTCTGCTGCGTGCCGTCCGGTGCGTACAGGCCGGCATCGATTGACGAATGGCTGTCGGCTTCGGGACCGAGCCCATGAAGGCGCTTGCGCTCGACGTCGGTCCGCACCCGAATGGCACCAACCGATTCGACGAGCGCCTGCGACAAGGTGGTCTTGCCACAGCCCGACAAGCCGTGCATAAGGACAAGGGCTGGCCGCGGCCGGCAGGAATAGCGGGCGGCCAGCTTCACATATTCGCGGTACTCCGTCATGCAGGCGTCGGACGCCTGCCCCCCGCCACTCGAGCCGATCTGGCCGGCCCGGAAGGACGCGACCTTGGCCCGGACCATCGCGCGATAGGCGAGATAGAAGCGAAGCACGCTCAGCCCGCCGTAGTCTGCCGTCTTCTCCAGGTACGCGTTCAACACCCGAAATGCCATGTCGGTTCGCCCGCGGTACTGGAGGTCCATCACGAGAAAGGCCACATCGCTCATGACATCGATCCAGCGCATCGATGGATTGAATTCGAGGCGGTCGAAGGGCGTGATCTGCCCGTCCAGCCGCACGATGTTGTCCAGATGGAGGTCGCCGTGACATTCCCGGACGAACCCGTCGCGACGCCGCTTGTCAAAGTCGGCAATTCGACTGGCATGTTCACGCTCCGTCCACTCGGCGATCGCCTCGAGCTCCGTCCGATCGATGCCAGCGTCGAGGCGTGGGCGGATCTGACTGAAATTCTGCCGCGCCGTCTCCAGCACGTGCGCGGCCGTTCCAAACGCGGTGTCCGGGCCAGCCACGTCCGCGCGGCCGTGAAATGACGCCACGGCCGCCGCCAGCGCGTCGATGTCGGCGAGGGTGAGCGTGCCCGCCGAGATCAGGTGAGAGAGGAGCACCTCCTGCGGAAATTGGCGCATCTTGACGGCGTACTCGAGCACCGGGCCGTCACCGTCAATGGCGGGCTCACCCACAGTGCCCGTGATCGCGACGACGCCGAGATAGATAGACGGTGCAAGAGGACGGTTGAGCCGCAGCTCATCCTCGCAATCGAGACGGCGCGCGGCCAGCGTCGTGAAGTCCAGGAACTCCAGGTTGACCGATTTCTTGATCTTGTACGCGTATCGCCCGGTCAGCAGGATGTACGAGATGTGCGTTTCGATGACGTCGACGTGCGCGACGTCGCCCGGATAGATCGCCGGATTGGCGAGCGACGCGACAAGCCGCGCCTGCATGGGGTCAGCACTTCCAGCTCTGCAGCGTCCGAATGTAGTTCGCACGCTCGAACGCGGCCGGATCGGCGGCGCGCGCCAGGCTCACGCGACCCTTCACCTCGCTGAGGCTCGCCAGCCGGTGCCATTCCATCCAGCGCTCAAGGCCTTGCCGCATGGCGGCCAGGTACGGGGGCCCGTGTCGCAGGATTGCCGACACCATTTGTACCGCGTCGGCACCCGCGAGGATCGCCTTGATGCCGTCGTTCGGTGTGGACACGCCGCCGGTGACGGCGAGTCCCGCTCGAACGCGGCCGTGGAGAATGGCGAGCCATCGCAATCGCAAAAGGAGCTCGGCACTGGTCGACAGCTCAACCATCGGCGACGCCGTCATCGTCTTGATGTCGATATCGGGCTGGTAGAAGCGGTTGAACAGCACCAGCGCGTCAGCGCCGGCGTCATCGAGCTGCCGCGCCACGTTGCCGAAGGCCGCAAAGAATGGTGCCAGTTTGACTGCAACCGGGATCTTGATCGCGTCTTTCAGGTCCCTGACGATGTGAGACAACTGGTGCTCGACGACGGAGCCCGGCATGTCGAGATCGGTGACCACTTCGTAGATGTTCAACTCGAGTGCGTCGGCGCCCGCCTGCTGGATGATGCGGGAGAACCGCAGCCACGACTCAGCCGACGTGCCGTTGAGCGAGCCGATGATTGGGATCTTGACGGCCTGCTTCGCACGCGTGATGTGTTCCGCATACTGGTCGGGTGCCAGCGTGTAGTCGCTGGCCGGCGGATAGCTCGCGAGGGCCCCTGCGAATTCCTCTTCAAACGGGTCCATATGTCGGATGCGGCGTTCCGTCGCCAGCGTGATTTGCTCTTCGAACAGCGACGGGAGCACGATGGCCGCGGCTCCGCTGTCTTCGAGCCGTTTGATGGTGTCGAGGTGCCACCCGAGCGGACACGCGCCCGCGATAAAGGGATGGGGCAGACGTAACCCGAGATACGAGGTCGCGGTATCCATCTTCACAGCTCCCTGAGCAATTCACGTACCTGAGGTGCACACCGTACACCGCCGTGGTTCAACAAGTCCGAGGTGGGCGATTTCGCGGATGCGCGGGGAAAAGTCCGCCCCCCAATCGAATCGTGGGCAGTGTATCCTGTCTGCCACCCCGGGTTGAGCATGGTCCGTCAAATTGCTCAGCCCGACGTGACTGAGGAGGCTTGCATGGTTCGCACGGGGTTTCTCGCTGCCGGATTTTTGGCTCTGGCAGTGGCAATACCGTCCGCTCAGGACGCAAAGGCCAGAGGGGAAAAGGTGTTTGTCGACCAGAAATGTACCCTTTGCCACTCGGTTGGCGACAAGGGCAATAAGAAAGGTCCGCTGGACGACGTCGGGCGTAAGGTGTCGGCTGAAGACATTCGCCATTGGATCATTGATGCGAAAACGATGGCTGAGAAGACCAAGGCGACGCGCACGCCTGCGATGAAGCAATTCGACCTGAAGAAGGACGACGTCGACGCATTGGTCGCTTACCTGCAGTCGCTCACAGGGAAGTGAGCGGTGAGCGCTGAACGGCGGTCGTTTCTCGGTGCGCTCCTGGCACTCGGCGCATCGAGCGTCGGCGCGTTGCTGGCCGCGCCGCTGGCCAGATTCGTGTCATATCCTCTCTGGCGCAAGACGGGGGACGTTGTCTGGTCCGATGTCGGGTCTGCAAACGACATGGCCTCGCTGGCCGCGCCCATGAAAGTACTCGTTGAGGTCGAACAGCGCGACGGCTGGCGGAAGATGGTATCCACCAAACCGGTGTACGTGATGCGAACTGCGCAGGGCCGTCTGCGAGTGCTGTCCGCCGTATGCCCGCATCTCGGATGCAGCGTGGCCTGGAACGAGAGCCGAAAACAGTTTGTCTGTCCGTGCCATGCTGGCGTCTTCGGGGAAGACGGCGCGTTGGTGTCCGGACCTCCACCTCGTGCGATGGACGAGCTCGACAGCACAGTCGATGCCGGGCGCCTGAAAGTGCGCTACCAGTACTTCCGCCAGCTGGTCGCGACGCGAGAGATCGTCGCGTGAGCCGCTTCGTCGACTGGCTGGATCGCCGCACAGGCGTCCGGCGCTTGTTGCACGAGGCGCTCGGCGAACCCATTCCCGGTGGGGCGCGGTTCGCCTATGTGTTCGGGTCCGGCCTGCTGCTGATCTTCATTTCCCAAGTCATCACGGGCGTGTTCCTCGCGCTCTACTACGTCCCATCCGCGGATCACGCCCACGTGACGGTCGCGTACATCGTCAAGGAAGTCTCGTCGGGATCCTTTCTGCGAAGTCTTCACGCCTATGGCTCGAGCGCCATGATCATCGTCATGCTGCTGCACGTGGCGCAGACGGTCATCTATGGCTCGTATAAGGGGGTCCGCGAGATCCTCTGGATGGCTGGATGCGTGCTGCTCGCGCTCATGCTCGGCATGGCGTTCACCGGCTACCTGCTGCCCTGGGATCAGAAGGCGTACTTCGCAACCGCCGTCGGCACCAACATCCTCGGTGAAGTGCCCCTTATTGGTGCCGGGCTGCAACGGCTGGTCCGGGGCGGCGCCGACATGGGCACGCTGACAGTCTCGCGGTTCTTCGTGGCCCACGTTTTCCTCATTCCGGCGGCTATCTTCGCATTTGTCGGACTTCACGTGTACCTGTTCCGGAAGGCCGGGGCTGCCGGCCCACCGTCGATCGACGCAGGCCGTCAGCGGACCGAGCTGTTCTATCCGCGTCAGGTGCTGATGGACGTCGGGTTCGCGCTGACGATCATCGTCTGCCTCGGAGCGATCGCCTGGTTGTGGCCGGCCGAACTTGGACCCGAGGCCAATCCTGCCGACACGCGTTTTCTGCCGCGGCCGGAGTGGTACTACGTGCCAGTGTTCCAGTGGCTCAAGTACTGGAAGGGCTCGAGCGCGGTCGTCGGGATTGTGATTATCCCGGCCGTGCTCGCCCTCCTGTTCGTGGGGCTGCCGTTCTTCGACCGGAGCCCGGAGCGGGCTCCCTCGAAACGCCCCGTCACCGTCGGCGCGTTTGCGGCCGTACTGCTGTCGCTCGTGCTTCTGGGCGTGCTGAGCGCGATGGAGGATCGTCGTGACCCTGCGATCGCGGAACAGCTGGCTGCGCAGCGGGAAGCCGATCGGCGGTTTACGGCGGAGCCGTTCGCACCGGAAGAGTCGCCAGCCTCACTCAAGACGGCCAAAGCGGCTCTTGTCGATCCCGCCATGACGCGCGGCAAGGCCGTCTACAACGCGCAATCCTGCGACGCGTGTCACGGCGACGCCGGACAAGGCACGCAGGGTGCCCCGGCGCTCATTGACATCGCGGCCAAACACCCGGCCGACGAGCTGCAGCGACTCCTCAAGATGCCCACCAAGAAGATGGCCGACGGTGGAATGATGCCGCTCGATATCCCGGACGACGATCTCAGGCTGCTCATGGCTTACATCAGCGCTCTGAAATGAGTGCTCCAAATCTGTTCGAGTTGTTACGGACGCGTATGCGAAGACACATCATCGGAATTCCTCTACGGTTGCTCATCGCCAGTGGGTTTGCATGGGCGCTCGCGGCCGGCCTGCGCGGCGGGTGGCCAGCGGCGGCCCAGACCAACGACTATGTTGGTACGGCGGTGTGCGTGACATGCCATGACACCGAGGGCCAAAGTCTCCGGAAGACATTGCACGGCAAGACCGAGAATCCCCGTTCTCCGGCGGCAACCCAGGGGTGTGAAACGTGTCACGGGCCGGGTCGGGCGCACGTTGACAGCGGCGGGGAGCCAGAAAAGATCAAGCGATTTACCGCGATGGCGGCCCGCGACATCTCTGCGACCTGTCTGACCTGCCACAACCGAGGGGACCACGCGAATTGGAATGGGAGTACGCACGATGCCCGTAACCTGTCGTGCGTGACGTGTCACTCGGTCCATAGCCCGAAGGCTGCGAAGGCACAGCTCAAGGCGGTGTCGGTCATTGCGACCTGCGCCGGGTGCCACAAGACGGAAGTCGCCAAGCTGCAGCGCTTCGGGCATATGCCGGTTCGCGAAGGCAAGATGGACTGCACGGCGTGTCACAACCCGCACGGATCCACCAACGTCCGCTTGCTCAAGGTGGGGAATTGGGTGAATGAAGCGTGCGTCAGCTGTCACACCGAGAAGCGCGGTCCGTACCTCTGGGACCACGCGCCGGTTCGCGAGGCGTGCAATACCTGCCACGATCCGCACGGATCGAACAACGAGCGAATGCTGGTGGCGAAACTGCCGATGCTCTGTCAGCGATGCCACATTGGCACGAAACATCCCTCGACCATCTACGACGGCACCCAGCTCGTGGCCCGCAGCAGCCGGCTGATCGGACGTGGCTGCGTGAACTGCCACGCTCAGATTCATGGGTCGAACAGTCCGGCGGGGAACGCCTTCCTTCGATAACGGCAGGAGCATGCACATGCGGACCACTCTTTGTCTGATCGCTGCCGCGCTCCTCCTGCTCCCAGCAAGTGTGCTGGGGCAGGGCCTGCCGGCGAACTCCGTCGATTTCGGCGGCCGCGCGACGGCGTTTGCCGCTGGTTCGGACGAGGCGCGAAGCCAGCGCTATCGGGACACGCGCAACGGGCTCACGCTCGACGCGTTCACGTTCGGGAAAGACACCGAGATGCGCCGGTTCAGCCTGCAGGCCGATCATGTCGGGTACCTCGACCAGCACTACGCCGCCGCCTGGAACGAGTTCGGCCGGTTCAAGGTCTCCTTCGACTGGAATCAGACCCCGTTATTTTTCAACGAGGACACTAAGACCCTGTTCTCGACCTCGAGAGGCGTGCTGCGCATCGACGACGCGATTCAGGCAGGCCTGCAGGGGGGCACCACCACGCTCGGCTCGGCGGTTTCTCAGGCGCACCCGTTTGATCTGCGCGTCAGGCGCGACGTCGCAGATTTCAAGATGACGTACAGCGCCACCGAGCACGTCGATTTCAAGATATCGCTCAAGAGCACGGCGAAAACCGGGAATCAGCCGTGGGCCGGCACCTTCGGCTTCAGCGACGCCGTCGAGCTTCCCGTGCCGGTCGATACGAGAACGACGGATCTCGGCGCGGGGATTGAGTGGGCCAACGGGCGGACCATGGCGCGTCTGGCGTACGACGGATCGTTCTTCAGCAACAACGTCAGCACGCTCGTCTGGGACAATCCGCTTCGGGCGACCGATTCGGCGGCAGCGGGACCCTTGCAGGGTCGGATGTCGTTGTGGCCCAACAGCGACATGCACACGGGCAGCGCCATGGGGTCGCTTTCGCTGCCGGCGCGCAGCCACGCGACGGCGTACATTTCCGTGGCCGACTGGTCCCAGAACGATCCGCTGATCCCATTCACCATCAACAGCGCGCTCGCGACGATTCCGCTCGATCGGCCGACCGCGAATGCCGACGCGCGGATCACGAGCATGAACTACAGCTTCAACTCGAGACCGACGGATCTCGTGTACTACACCGCGCGCTACCGGTCTTACGATTACAAGAACCGGACGGCCGTCTTTAACGTCCCGACCACCGTGTCGTACGACACAACCGTCGCCGCGTTCGCGGGCGGCGGCACGAGTCCCCTCAGCTACACGCGGCGGACGTTCGACGCCGACCTGATGCTGATGCCATTCAAGTACGGGTCGTTCCGCGCCGGGTATACACGCGAGCAAGTTGATCAGACCGTCCGGTACTTCGATACCACGACGGAAGACACGTTCCGTGTATCGGCCGACACGACGGCCGTGACCTGGTTGACGCTGAGGGGCGTGTACGAGCACGCCAAGCGTGTCGGTTCGGGGTTCGACGAGCAGGCGCTCGACGAGATAGGCGAGCAGGTATCTCTGCGCCAGTTCGATATTTCAGACCGGACGGCCGATCGATTCTCAGCCATTGCACAGGTGACGCCTCTCTCGCAACTTGCGGTGAACGCCTCTGTGTCAGTCGGCAGCGAGGATCGTCCCGGTTCCGGATTCGGTCTTCGAAGCAACAACAATCATGCGTACTCCGCCGGCGTGGATTTCGTGCCGCGCGACGCCGTGTCGATGGGCATCACGTTCGAGCGAGAGTGGTATACGGCGCTCCAAGCGTCGAGGCAGGCGAATCCGGGGGTGCAGTTCAACGATCCAACGCGGGATTGGACGACCAACAGCACCGACACCGTGCAAACGCTGTCGGCATCCCTCGATCTGCTCAAGGCGTGGCCGAAGACCGATGTGAGGATGGCGTACGACTACAGCCGCGCGGAATCGCAGTACCTGTACGGGTTGGCGCCCAACACCACGTTGGCGCCCGTCGTTCAGCTGCCAGTGGTGTCGAACGAGCTGCAGCGCGGCACGCTGGACGTTCGATACCATTTCACTCCGAAGCTGGCTGCCGGCGTCGTCTACTGGTACGACCGCTATATCGTCAATGACTTCGCGCAGAGCGCGTCGACGCTGACGAGCCTTGCGCAGCCGTCCTTTCTGATGATGGGGTACCTTGCCCGTCCGTACACCGCCAACACGCTGTCGGGCCGGCTCACCTACTACTGGTAGGCGTGGACGCGAGTTTCTCCCCTCGCGCTGCGGAATAATCCCCTCCCCCTAATCGCTCCCTGCGGCGTGCTGTCGGAATCCCGCCAGATTTACGGGAATTCGGCGATCTTCGGCCGGCACGGCCGTTGCCGCTACGGGCCGCCGTAGCGTCCGCCTTGAGGCGGACCGTGACCAAGGAGATCGCAAATGATCGCAAGAGAGCAGGTCGAAGCGGTGCTCAATCGTGTGCGGCCGTTTCTGCAGGCCGACGGAGGGGACATTGTCCTGGTGGCGGTCCACGGCAATTCCGCGGACGTGCGACTCACCGGGCTCTGCGCCGGCTGTCCAAGCGCTCACATGACGCTCCACGTGGGCGTCGAGGCGGCGCTGCGGCAGGAGATTCCCGAGTTCGACACACTGCGCGAGGCTTGAGGCACTGTGATGACACCACAACCACAGATCACGATGGATTCGGTCGTCGTTGGCACGAGCGCACGAATGCGCGGCGTCTTCGAGTTTCTGCGAGTCATCGGCCACAGCGACAGTATCGTGCTCGTGACCGGCGAGAGCGGTACCGGCAAGGAAGTGATGGCCACCCTCATTCATCAGAACAGTCGGCGGCGGCATCAGCCGTTCGTGGCCGTCAGCTGCGCGCTCTTCTCGGAAACGCTGATCGAATCGGAGCTCTTCGGCCACGAGCGCGGCGCTTTTACGGGCGCGATCAAGGATCGCCCCGGCCGCTTCGAGATGGCCGACGGCGGCACCATCTTTCTTGACGATATCGACGACGTGCCGCTGTCGATGCAGGTCAAGCTGCTGCGCGTCCTGCAGAACCGCACGATCGAGCGGCTGGGCGGCACCCGCACGGTGCCCGTTGACGTCCGCGTCGTCGCCGGGAGCAAACGGGATCTGAAGCAGTTGGTGTCGGAAGGGAAGTTTCGGGAGGATCTCTATTATCGGCTCAACGTCCTGCCGGTCACACTGCCGCCCCTGCGCGAACGGCCCGAGGATGTGCCGGTACTCATGAATCATTTTCTCGAACGGTACTTCCGGCGCCGCAATGAGGACGTGCCCGCGGTCTCGGACTCCGTGAAGCAGGCCTTCATGCGCTACCCGTGGCCGGGCAATGTACGCGAGCTCGAAAACGCGTGCGAGCGGATCGCGCAGACCTGCTCCTGCGGGACGGTGCGAGTCGGCTGCCTGTCGGCGAGTATTCTGTTTTCCGCGGGAGCGCGGGCGGCTGATGCCGCGCCGACGGTGCTCCCCTTCAAGGACGCCGCGCCCATCTCGCTCGACGATCGACTGCGGGAGGTCGAGGCCAGTCTCATCAGCTGGGCGCTCAACGCGAGCGGCGGCAACAAGTCGCGCGCTGCCGAGCTGTTGAAGATCAAGCGATCGACGCTCGGCGATCGTATCAACCGCTGCGGCCTGAACGCCGCGGCCAGGTCCGACAAGGCTCGGCCGCAGCTCGTGGCTGGTTAGAAGGGCGCGATCGGTTCTGATAGAATCGGCGCCCCGATGCAATCACGCGCGTACGCCGCCTTCGACCCGACGTCGCCCCTTGGCCCATTCCGCCTCGAGCGCCGGGAACCCGGGCCGCGCGACGTCCAGTTCGACATTCTCTTTTGCGGCGTCTGCCACTCCGACCTGCACACCGCTCGCAGCGAGTGGCCGGGTACCGTCTACCCCTGCGTGCCCGGGCACGAGATCGTCGGTCGAGTGACGAAGGTCGGTCTGGAGGTGACGCGCTTCAAGGTCGGCGACCGTGCGGCGGTCGGCTGCATGGTTGATTCGTGCGGAAGCTGCGGGGATTGTCGGGCCGGCCTCGAGCAGTACTGCGATAACGGGATGACCCTCACCTATAACAGCCCCGACAAACACCTGCCGGGCAAGGTGACTTACGGCGGCTACTCCAGCCAGATCGTTGTTGAGGAGGGATTCTGCCTGCGCGTTTCCGAAAAGCTCGATCTGGCCGGGGCCGCACCACTGCTGTGCGCAGGGATCACGACCTACTCGCCACTCAAACACTGGGGCGCGGCCAAAGGAACGAAGGTCGGCATCGTCGGGCTCGGCGGCCTCGGACACATGGGCGTCAAGTTCTCTCACGCCTTCGGCGCCCACACGGTGCTGTTCACCACCTCACCCGGCAAGGCGGCGGACGCGAAGCGACTGGGCGCAGACCAGGTCGTCATCTCGAAGGACGCCGAGGCGATGGCGAAGCACGCGAACAGTTTCGACCTCATCCTCGACACGGTCGCAGCGTCGCACAACCTCGACGCGTACACGTCGCTCCTCAAGCGCGACGGAACGCTTGTGCTCGTTGGCGCGCCGGCACAGCCGCACCCGTCTCCCGCCATCTTCAACCTGCTCCTCAAGCGGCGCCGGATCGCCGGCTCGATCATCGGCGGCATTCCCGAGACACAGGAGATGCTGGACTTCTGCGCCGAACGCAATATTATTTCGGATATCGAGCAGATCCCGATCCAGACGATCGACGCGGCCTACGAGAGAATGCTCCGAAGCGACGTGAAGTATCGCTTTGTAATCGACATGGCCTCGCTGAGCAAGTGATCGTCAGCAGCGCTCGGCGGACGGACTTCGCCTTACGAGCTAATCAGCACACCCTTCCTCAAGCGTCCTCCCGACTTTACTAGAGTGGGGCCGGCAGATCTGATCGGCCCATCAGGTACGTGTCGACACCGCGGGCAGCGCTTCGGCCTTCGGCGATCGCCCACACGATGAGCGACTGGCCGCGCTGCATGTCGCCGGCGGTGAAGACGCCGGGGACGCTGGTCATCCAGTTCTCATCGCGCCACACGTTGCCGCGATCGGTCAGCTTGACGCCCAGCAGTTCGAGCATCCCGTTGCGCTCGGGTCCGAGGAAGCCCATCGCGAGCAGGACCAGGTCCGCCTTCAGCTCGAGCTCGCTGGCCGGAAGCGGCTCGAACGAGAGTCGGCCGTTCCTTCTGACCATCTCCACTTTGACCGCATGCAGCGCCGCGACTCGACCGTTCGCATCGCCAGAGAACCGCTGCGTGGAGATCGAAAAGAGACGCTGGCCGCCCTCCTCGTGCGCTCCGGACACGCGAAAGATATTCGGCCACGTCGGCCACGGGTTGTCGGACGCCCGCTCGTCGGGCGGGCGCGACAGGAGCTCGAGCTGATGAATGGCGCTGGCGCCCTGACGATGAGCCGTGCCCAGACAGTCGGCGCCCGTGTCGCCGCCGCCGATGATGATCACGTGCTTGTCCCTCGCCGTAAGCGCGCGGTCATCGTCCAGCGCCGGCACGGCGTCGCCCTCGCACCGCTGGTTCGACTCGGTCAGGTAGTCCATCGCGAAATGGATGCCCCTGAGATCGCGGCCCGGCACCGGCAGGTCGCGTGGGGCCGTCGCGCCGCCCGCAATCACGATCGCGTCGTGTTCGCGATGGAGCTCGTCGAGCGTGATGCTCACGCCCACGTTGCAGTTGATGCGGAACATGACGCCTTCTTCGCGCATCAGAGCGAGCCGGCGGTCGAGAAACCGCTTCTCCATCTTGAACTCGGGGATGCCGTACCGCAGCAGCCCGCCGATACGATCGGCACGCTCGAACACGGTCACCGTGTGGCCGGCGCGGTTCAGCTGATCGGCGGCTGAGAGACCTGCCGGTCCCGATCCGACCACGGCGACGCGTTTGCCCGTGCGGGACGCGGGCGGCCTCGCCGTCACCCAGCCTTCGTCAAAGGCGCGCTCGATGATCGACACCTCGATCGAC
>JBGPHH010000002.1:0-52686 GCA_041484265.1 Vicinamibacteria bacterium | reverse complement strand
TGTCGCGATGCAGAATTCCGGCCTGGTGCGCCGCCGCGAGTCCATCGGCCACGCCCGTCAGCAGGTCGAGCGTTTCGTGCCACGAGTGCTTGGCTTCAGGCACCCACCCACGCAGCGTGCCACCATCAATGAACTCGGTCACCAAGTACTGACGGCCCTCGAATTCGCCGGCGTCGTGCACCGTCACGATGTGCGGATGGTTGAGCGAAGAAGCCATTTGGGCTTCTCGTTGAAAGCGGCGTCTCGCGGGAATATCCGCAAGTTCATTAGGCAGCAACTTGATAGCGACATCGCGGCTGAGCTTGGTGTCACGGGCGCGATACACTTCGCCCATCCCGCCTTGACCCAACAGGGAGAGGATTTCGTACGGACCGACGCGACTGCCCGGCGTCAAGGGCATGATGAAAAGGGTGCTTGGATCATACGGCCTCGAGTGGCTTTGATACGGGACTTCGGCGGGGCGAGAGCTGCTGCGCGTGAATCGAGGCTGGGCACACCTGCCCCAGCCTCAGCGGTCGCCCAAGTTCTAAGATCGTCCGCTCTACGAGTCCTTCGTGCATCACTTCAATCGTGCTCGCCGGTGTCGCCGGATGGTCGGCGCCATCGCGCGGGAATGGGCGAATTATACGCGCGCAGCGGCGGGTTGATTACACCGGCTTCGCTTTCAGCACGCCGATCTGCACCAGCAGGCCGGTAAAGTCGTAGAGCGGGCGCACGTAGCTGAAGCGGCCCTTCTCGATCGTTAAGAGCCACACCATGGGGATGCGGAACGGCTTGCCGGTGGGAGGCGTGCCCAGGAACCCGCCCGTGTCGGTGCCGGACTGGATGACCATCTCGGCGACACGGTTATCGTCCACGATGGCGCGCTCGACAGTCAGCACGTTGTCAGGAAACGCGCGAAACCACGCGTCGTAGACCTCCGCGATCGCCGCGTGCCCTTCGACCCGTCCTGCCACGTGACTGTCCATGACACAGTCCGCCGTGTGCTGTGCCGCTAGCGCATGAATGTCACGGCGCGCCAACGCCACGTGGCGTTGCTCCAGGAGCGTGAGGACCTCTGCCCGCGGCACAGACGGAATCGCCGGGCTCACGTGCCCCGCAGCGATGTCGATGGGCGGACTCGCCGCTCGGACGCGGGCCGCCGTCGCGGGACTCGCCTTCGCCGAGAGAATCCCGACCTGCAGCAGCATGCCCGTGAAATCGTAGATGCGCCGCTCCTCCACGATCTGGCCGTCGCGCACCGTGGCCAGGATCACCATCGGGAGCTCGAAGAACCGGCCGGTCGGCGGCAGGCCCATGAACCCACCCGTGTCGGTGCCGGTGGCCGTGAGGATCCACGCAAACTCGTCACCATCAATCAACACATCCGTCGTGGCAAACACGACGTCCGGGAAGCCGGTCACCCACGCCCGGTTGATGTCCTCGACGGCCTGCAGGCCTATCACGATCCTCCCGGCCGTCGGACTCTCGACGCGACAATCCGGCGCGTTCAAGCGACTCAGTTCTGCGATGTCGTGCCGATTCCACGCGTCCTCCCGGCGGGCGACGAGCGCGGCCATCTCCGTGCGTGTCATGAACGTCCACCCGTCAGCGCACGCACCTGATCGAGCAGGTGTCGGCCCGCGTCGCCCGCATCGCGCGTCGAAAACCCCACGGGCAACTCGACCACGGCCCGCGCCTCCGCGAGCCTGGTGAATTTGTCGGCGGTTTGCGTGCCGCGCTGCGCGCGCAGGGCGGCGCCCATCACCACGACCTTCGGCTGCGTGGCCATCAGGAGCACGAGCCCGTCGGGCAGATTGCTCGCCGTGACGACGCCGTAGCCGGCCTGGCCCAACAGCTGCCGGACATACGCCAACACCTCGTCGGAAGGTTCCACGCACAGGATGTCGGTCGTGAACCGATAGACCGCGTCAGGTGACCGGCCCGACCGATAACACGCGGCGATGGCCTCCTCCTCGGACGCGTACGATTCGAGGACGGTCCGGAGCTTCGTGACCCGCAACACCTCAACGATGTGGGGCGGGAGCGCACACAGGGTGAAGCGTCCGCGCGCCGCCTGGACCCGGCTGAGCCACAAGACGAGCAGCCCGAGGCCGGCGCTGTCGAGAAACGCCACATCGCCCAGGTCGAGGACGATGTGCGGGCCGTCGGAGAGCCGATCGGTCAGATGCTGTGACAGTGCGGCAGACTCGGCGCCCTCGACGATCCGGCCGCGGCATTTCACGACGGTGATGTCACCGACCCGACGGCTCTGCAACGACAGCGGCACGCATGCCTCCTTGCGACAGCTCGCTTTCCGGTTCACGACTCATGGGCAGCGAATTATACGCGCGCACGGCGACGCGTTCCTATAATGGCCGCATGAACGGAGTGCTGAACCTGCTTCCGGCAGCCGTCGTGGCCCTGCAACTCACCGCGCCGAGCCTCGCGCCCACCGGGACCCTGCGCGCCACGTTCCTCGGCGACAACCCGGTACAAGGGCGGGTCGATCCCCTGCCGAACGCCTCGGCCGTGATCGACAGCGTCAAGGCGCACCGGGCCGACATCGGAATTCTCGCCTACGAGGCCGCACGCGCCACCGAGGTCGAGTTCTCCGCGCCGTACGCGCTCATGCAGAACGCCTACCTCGTCCGTGCCGATTCGACGATCCGCACGTCGGGCAACGTGGATCGCGCCGGCACGAAGGTGGGCGCCGTCAAAGGGCAATCGCAGGAGATCTACGTCAGCGCCAATCTGAAGAAGGCACACGTGGACGTCCTGCCCCTCACGCCGCCTTCCGCCGAAATTGAAGAGATGCTGGTCAGCGGCCGGCTCGACGTGTTCGCCGCCAACCGCGCTCGCATGGAAGCGGTCGCCGCGCGATCAACCGGTCCATCGAGGACGTGCGTGGATCCGGCTTCGTGAAGGCGTCTCTCGAGCGCGGCAAGATCGCGGGCGCCGAGGTCGCGCCGGCGCCCGCTCGTTAGAGGCAGCCGGAGCCCTGGCCCCGCCGTCGTAAGGAAACAATATCGACGGGGATTCGCCTCGCATTGGCCCCAGCGAACCCCTACAATGCCGCGAGTCGGTTCCTGAGGGGGTGTAAGTCGTGAACATCTCCGAGACGTTCATCCGGCGGCCCATCGCGACCAGCCTCCTCATGCTGGCGCTCGCGCTCTTCGGTGTGCTCGCGTACCGGGCGCTCCCGGTCAGCGATCTGCCCAGCATCGACTTCCCCACGGTCACGGTCAGCGCGGCGTTGCCGGGCGGCGATCCGAACACGATGGCCTCGGCCGTCGCGAGTCCCCTCGAACGGCAGTTCACCGCGATCTCCGGCCTTGAGGACATGACGGCCGCAAGCTCGGCCGGCACGTCCACGGTCACGCTGCAGTTCGACCTGAGCCGCGACATAGAGGGCGCGGCCGTTGACGTGCAAACACAAATTGCGGCGGCGATGCCGCTCCTGCCGTCGGGCATGCCGGCGCCACCGTCGTTCAAGAAAGTCAATCCTGCGGAGGGCTCGATTCTCACGTTGGGCATCGTGTCGAATGGCGTGCCGCTGTCGGCGCTCGACGACTACGCGGAAAACCTGATCGCGCCGCGCATCTCCATGGTGAGCGGCGTCGCGCAGGTGACGGTCAACGGCCAGCAGAAGTACGCCGTGCGCGTGCAGGTGGATCCGAACAAGCTGAGGAACCTGCATATCGGGCTGAACGAGGTCGATCAGGCCCTGCAGAGCTGGAACGTCAACATCCCCACCGGTCAGTTGTTCGGCCCCACGCAAACGTTCAGCATTCGCACGATTGGCCAGCTGCCGAATGCCGAGGCGTTCCGCCCGGTGGTCGTGGCCTACCGCAACGGCGCGCCCGTGCGGCTCGACAACATCGCCAACGTTATCGACAGCGTTGAGAACACGAGGACCGGCGCCTGGCTCTACAGCAAAGAGGAAACGCGGCGCGAGATCTTCATGACGGTGACGCGCCAACCCGGCACGAACACCATCCAGGTGATGGACGCCATCCGGCAGGTGCTGCCGGCCCTGGACGCCTCGCTCCCGCCGTCGGTGCACCTGTCGGTCCGCCGCGATGCGTCCAAGAACATCCGGCAGGCGTTCTCCGAGATCCAGCTCACGATGCTCGTCACCTTCGTGCTCGTGGTCCTGGTCATCTTCGCGTTCCTCAGGAACGGTTCGGCCACGTTGATTCCCGCGCTCGCGCTGCCGTTTACCATCCTGGGCACGTTCGCCGTCATGGAGCTGTTGCACTTCAGCCTCAACAACCTTTCGATGATGGCGCTCATCCTCTCGATCGGCTTCATCGTGGACGATGCGATCGTGATGCTCGAGAACATCGTGCGCCACATGGAGAACGGCGAGCCGCCGCTCCAGGCAGCACTGAGCGGATCAAAAGAGATCCTCTTCACGATCGTCACGATGACGACGTCGCTCGCGGCCGTGTTCATCCCGATTCTCTTCATGAGCGGCATCCTGGGCCGGCTCTTCCGAGAGTTCGCCGTCACCATCATGACGGCCATCGTCATCTCCGGCGTCGTGTCCGTCACGCTGACGCCGATGTTATGCAGCCGGTTCCTGCGCGTGGCGAGTCTGCACAGCAAGCGCGGGCTCACCGGTTTGATGGAGCGCCTCTTTGACGGGATGTTCAGCGCCTACAAGTGGAGCCTCTCGCTCGTTCTGCGGCACCGGATGGCGATGCTCGTCGTCTTTCTGGCCGTGCCCATCGCGACGGTCGAGATGTTCGGCATCGTGCCCAAGGGCTTCATTCCCGATCAGGATAACGACACGCTGAACGTCAACATCCGCGCGGCCCAGGGCACGTCGTTCCAGGAGATGGTGGACTCTTCGAAGAAGGTCTCCGAAGTGGTCATCAAGAATCCGTACGTATACGACTTCTTCATGAACGTCGGTGGCGGCGCGATGAACTCGTCGTCTTTGGCCGTGAGACTGACGCCGCGGCAGGAGCGGCCGGTGACGGCCGCGCAGATCGCACAGCAGCTTCGGCCGCAGCTCGCGCGCTTCCCTAACGTGCGGGCGACGGTCACCGTGCCGGCCGCCCTGCAAATTGGCGCGAGGACCAGCAACAGCAGCTACAACCTGAGCGTCCAGAGCGCGAACACGGCCGATCTCTACTCGTGGGCGAACCAGCTCGATCAGGCGATGACCGAGCTGCCGGAAATCCAGGACGTCACCAACGACATGGAGATCAAGAGCCCGCGCGTGAACTTAGTGTTCGATCGCGATAAAGCCGCCGCCGTCGGGCTGAACGCGTCGGAAATCGCGGGCGCTCTCAATGAAGGCCTCGGTCCCAAGTGGTCGTCCACGATTTACGGCGCCAAGACGCAGTACCGCGTGCTGCTCGAGCTCGATCCGCGCTATCAGGAGTACACAGACTCGCTCCGGCAGGTTTCATTCAAGACGGCCAAGGGCACACTCGTACCGCTCGAATCGGTCGTGCACTTTCAAGAGACCGTCGGACCGCAAACCATCAATCATTCCGGACAACTGCCGTCGGTGACGATCTCCTTCGCCTTGCGTCCACGCGTGTCGCTCGGCGCCGCCACGACCGCCATCAACCAGTTGGCGAAGCGCGTGCTGCCGGCCACGGTGACGACGCAGTTCCAGGGATCGGCCAAGGTGTTCGAAGCGTCGATGCAGAACCTGGGCTTGCTGCTCTTCATCGCCATCGGCGTCGTCTACATCGTGCTGGGCATGCTCTACGAAAGTTACACGCAGCCGCTGACGATTCTGTCCGGGCTCCCGTCGGCCGGCCTGGGTGCGCTCATCACGCTGTGGCTCTTCGGCAACGAGTTGAACATCTACTCGTTTGTCGGCCTGATCATGCTCGTCGGGCTCGTCAAGAAGAACGCGATCATGCAAGTAGATTTCGCCCTCGAAACGGAGCGCCAGCGCAACTGCACGCCGGCCGAGGCCATTCTCGAAGGATGTCTGATTCGCTTCAGGCCGATCATGATGACCACGGCGGCGGCGCGCTTTGGCGCGCTTCCGATCGCCTTGGGACTCGGGGCTGGCGGCGAAGCGCGGCGGCCGCTCGGTCTCGCAGTCATCGGTGGTCCGATGGTTTCGCAGCTGATTACGCTGTACCTCACGCCAGTCCTCTACACCTACATGGCGGCCTTCAATGCCCTCCGCCCGCGCCGCCGCGTCACCGAGCCCGCCGTCGCCTGAGCAGCGCGCGAGCCTTCCACGTTCGGCCTGCGCCTACCTCGATCCTGTATAGTGGAAACCGTCATCCAGAACTGAGCCTGCCAGCGTTCGAGTAGCGCCCCCTCCCCAAGCCCGTTGTTGGGGGCGCGCCGACCGGCCCAACTTTGGTCCCGTGTCGAGCGCGCGTGACGCGCCTCACAGTCGACATTCACGAAGGGTGGCACCATGAGCCTCACTGCCGGCACCCGCCTCGGACCGTACGAGATTCTGGCCCCGCTTGGCGCGGGCGGCATGGGCGACGTCTATAAGGCACGCGACACGCGGCTGGACCGCCTCGTCGCGATCAAAGTCTCCAAGGAGCAGTTCTCCGATCGCTTCGAGCGTGAAGCTCGGGCTGTGGCCGCGCTCAACCATCCGCACGTCTGCCAGCTGTACGATATCGGGCCGAACTACCTGGTCATGGAATTTGTGGACGGCGTGCCCATTCGGCCCACGGACAGCCCTCAGCGGCTCCTCGAGTTAGCGGGGCAAATCGCCGACGGCCTGACGGCCGCGCACGCCGCGGGCATCGTCCATCGCGACTTGAAACCTGGCAACATCCTCGTCACCCGCAACGACCAGGTGAAGATCCTCGACTTCGGCCTCGCCATGATCATCCGTGGAGCCATGGAAGCCACCATTGACCAGCGGACCGAAGCCGTCACGGATCCGGGCACCACCATGGGGACGGTCGCCTACATGTCGCCCGAGCAAGCCCGCGGGGAAACCGCGGACGCCCGCACTGACCTCTGGTCGTTCGGTGTCGTCCTCTATGAGATGGCGACGGGCGTGCGACCGTTTGACGGCTCGACGTCCGCGGTCACCTTTGAGGCGCTCCTTGGGAAGGCCCCGGTGCCGGTGCGCGAGCGGAATCCGAAGATCTCGCCGGCGCTGGAGCGGATCATCGGCCGGCTACTTGAAAAGGACCGAGAGACGCGCTACCAGTCGGCCGCCGATGTGCGCGCCGACCTGAAGCGGGCGGAGCGAGACAGCAGCGAGGTTGCGATCGTCACGCCTCGGCCCGCAGCTCGACGTCCGATGTACCGTGCGGTCGGGCTCGTGGTGCTGCCGCTCGCGGTCGCCGCCGGTGCGGGCTTGTTCTATGTGGCGAAATCTTCACGACCCGTGACCTCACCATCCGAGTACACGCAGCTGACGAACTTCACTGATTCGGCGACGGCGCCCAGCTTGTCGCCGGATGGACGAATGCTGACATTCAAGCGCGGCAATGACGCTTTCTTGAGCAGCGGTCAGATCTACGTCAAGCTGCTCCCGAATGGCGAATCGGTACCGCTCACCAACTCCGCAATTTCCAAGTTCGGACCGGTCTTTACCCCAGACGGCTCACGTATCACGTTCACGCAGTGGACGACCGGTCACTGGGACACGTGGACTGTTCCGGTGCTCGGAGGCCAGCCGACGCTGCTCCTGCCCAACGCCTCCGGACTCACCTGGATCACCGATCATCGGGTGCTGTTTTCCGAGATCAAGACCGGCCTCCACATGGGGATTGTGACCGCGACGGAAGGCCGGGCGGACGCGCGGGAGATCTATATTCAGCCCGACGAGCACGCGATGGCGCACTACTCCTATGCGTCACCGGACCGTCAGTGGATGCTCGTGGTCGAAATGACCAGCGCCCACGCGTTCACTCAACCGTGCCGGCTGGTGCCGTTCGACGGGAGCTCTGCGGGCCGGCAGGTTGGACCTCCGGGCACGTGCACCTCAACCGCCTGGTCGCCGGACGGACGGTGGATGTACTTTGGCGCGACGGTTAGAGGCAGCTCGCACCTCTGGCGCCAGAAGTTTCCTAACGGAGTACCGGAGCAGGTCACCTTCGGCCCGCTCGAAGAGGAAGGCGTTGCGCTGGCGCCGGACGGCCGGTCGTTGGTGACCTCGGTCGGGACGCGCCGGAGTGCGATCTGGATGCACGACGCGACCGGCGAGCGGGCGATCTCGTCGGAAGGTTACGCCGCGGCTCCGCGCCTTTCCCGGGACGGCACACACGTGTTCTATCTCCTTGTCCGGGATTGGTGGTTATCGCGGTTCGGCTGGGTGGCCGCGTCTGCCGAATTGCGCTCGTTGGACCTCGCTTCCGGGAAGAGCGACAGTGTGCTGTCGGGTGTCTCAGTCACCGATTTCGACATTTCGCGTGACGACAAGGAAGTGGCCTTCGCGACAACGAGCAGCGGCGGAGAATCGCATGTCTGGCTGGCGCCCCTCGACCGGCGCTCACCTCCTCGTGAGATCGCCGACGGCGATCAGGTGTCCTTCGGCGGCGACGGAGCGCTGGTCTTCCGATCGCCGGCGGAGAACAACGCGCTGGTCCGAATCAAGAAGGACGGAACGGGACGAGAACGAATCACGTCCGCGTCGGTTCTGGACAAGCTCGGTGTGTCGCCCGACGGCGAGTGGGTGGTCGTGCTCTCACCTGGGGCTGGCGTGGGCACTGGTGCGGCGCTCGCCGTACCCATCCACGGCGGCGCGCCCAAGACAATCTGTGCCCCAGGCTGCCTGGCAGGGTGGTCTTCCGACGGAACATTCTTCTATGTCGCGATGGATCTGACTACGTCGGCGACCTCTCCGGGGAAGGCGCTCGCGATTCCCGTGCCGGCCGGCAAATCGTTGCCGGACTTGCCCGCTTCTGGAATCGACGTGGCGACGGGGGCTCAACTCCCCGGCGCCCGGGTGATCGAACACGCTTCTCTGTCGACCGGGCCCGACCCTTCGACATACGTGTTCACCAAGACAGACATGCAACGCAATCTATTCCGGATCCCCCTGCACTGACCGCAAACGCGCACGCCGGCGGTCGCCTGATTCACCTCGCATTGGCCGGGCGAAACCCCTACAATGCCGGAATCGGTCAGGCAACGGGGGGGGTGAAAGCAGTGAACATCTCCGAGACGTTCATCCGGCGGCCTATCGCGACGAGCCTCCTCATGCTGGGCATTGCGCTCTTCGGCGCGGTGGCCTACCGGGCGCTCCCGGTCAGCGATCTGCCGAACGTCGACTATCCCACCATCAGCGTCAGCGCCGGCCTGCCGGGGAGCGACCCCGGCGCGATGGCCTCGACCGTCGCTAGCCCGCTCGAGCGGCAGTTCACCTCGATTGCCGGTCTCGAGGACATGACCTCCGCTAGTACCTCCGGCAACTCGAACGTCACCCTGCAGTTCGCGCTGGACCGGAACATCGAAGGCGCCTCGGTTGATGTTCAGACGCAGATCGCCGCCGCGATGCCCCTTCTGCCGACCGGCATGACGTCGCCGCCCTCGTTCAGGAAAACGAATCCGGCGGATTCGTCGATTATGACCATCGGGCTGCTCTCGAGCACGATGCCGCTCTCGGTGCTCAACGATTACCTCGAAACCCTGATCGTGCCGCGCATCTCGATGGTCAGCGGCGTCGGCCTAGTGACGGTCGGCGGCCAGCAGAAGTACGCCGTGCGCGTGCAGGTCGATCCCGACAAGCTCAAGGCCCAGCAGATCGGTCTCAACGAAATCGACCAGGCGCTGCAGGCCGGGAACGTCAACCTCCCGACCGGCCAGCTGTTTGGCCCGACGGCCACTCACACCATCAGAGTGGGCGGTCAACTTGGCAGCGCCGACGCCTTTCGGCCGCTCGTCGTCGCGTACCGGCATGGCGCGCCCGTGCGGCTCGGCGACCTGGCGACCGTCATCGACAGCGTGGAGAACACCAGGACAGCCGCGTGGATGTACAGGAAGAACCTCGAGCCGAAGCGCGAAGTGTTCGTGCAAGTCACCAAGCAGCCCGGCACCAATACCATCGAGGTGACCGACGCGATTCGTCGCGTGCTGCCCGTGTTCGACGCGGAACTGCCGCCGGCGGCGCATCTGCTCATCACCCGCGACTATTCCCAGAACATCCGCAAGGCGTTCTCGGATATCCGGCTGACGATGCTCGTCACGTTCGTCCTCGTGGTCGGCGTCATCTTCGTGTTTCTCAGGAACGGATCGGCGACGCTGATTCCCGCCCTCGCGCTGCCGTTTACCATCCTGGGCACGTTCGCCGTCATGGAGCTGCTGCACTTCAGCCTCAACAACCTCTCGATGATGGCGCTCATCCTCTCGATCGGCTTCATCGTGGACGATGCGATCGTGATGCTCGAGAACATCGTGCGGCATATGGAGAACGGCGAGCCGCCGCTCCAGGCGGCACTGAAAGGCTCCAAGGAGATCCTCTTCACGATCGTCACGATGACGACATCGCTCGCCGCCGTGTTCATCCCGATTCTGTTCATGAGCGGCATCCTGGGCCGGCTCTTCCGCGAGTTCGCCGTCACGATCATGACGGCGATCATCATCTCCGGCGTCGTGTCCGTCACGCTGACGCCGATGTTGTGCAGCCGGTTCCTGCGGGTGGCGAATCTGCATTCGAAGCGCGGGCTCGCCGGTTTGATGGAACGGCTCTTCGACGGGATGTTTGGCGCCTACAAGTGGAGCCTCGGCCTGGTCTTACGACACCGAATGGCGATGCTCGTCGTGTTTGTGGCGGTACTCGTCGCGACGGTCGAGATGTTCGGCATCGTGCCCAAGGGTTTCATCCCCGAGCAGGACAACGACCAGATCAGCGTGTCGGTGCGAGCCGCGCAGGGCACGGCGTTCCAGGAGATGGTCACCTCGGCGAGAAAAGTCGCCGACGTCGTCATCCAGAATCCCAACGTCAGTAACTTCTTCTTGAACATTGGCGGCGGGAATACCGCGAATATCGCCGTGGTCTTGACGCCGCGTCAGGCGCGGACGCTGACCTCCACGCAGATTGCGGCGCAGCTGCGGCCGGCGCTCGCGCGCTTCCCCGGATTCCGCACGTCCGTCACGGTCCCCGCCGCCCTCAACATCGGCGCGAGGACGAGCAACAGCAGCTACACTCTGACGGTGCAGAGCGCGAACACCGACGAACTCTATGCGTGGGCGCCACGGCTCGAGAAGGCGATCGCCGAGCTGCCGCAATTACAGGATGTCTCCGACGACATGGAGATCAAGAGTCCGCGCGTCAATCTGGTGATCGACCGCGACAAAGCCGCCTCTATCGGTTTGAACGCCACGGAAGTCTCCACGGCGCTCAACGACGGCCTGGGCCCCAAATGGTCCTCGACCATCTACGGCGCGAAGACGCAATATCGTGTGCTGCTCGAGATCGATCCCAAGTATCAGGAGTACGCCGACTCGCTGCAGAGAATCGCGTTCAAGACGACGAAGGGCGCGCTCGTGCCGCTCGAGTCGGTCGTGCATTTCCAGGAGACCGTTGGACCGCAGGCGGTGAACCACTCCGGTCAGCTTCCCGCGGTCAGCATCTCGTTCGGGCTGCGGCCCGGCGTGGCGCTCGGCACCGCCACCGACGCCATTAAGACCGTTGCCAAACAGGTCTTGCCGCCGACCGTCACGACCCAGTTCCAGGGCTCAGCCAAAGTGTTCGAAGCCGCGATGGAGAACATGGGGTTATTGCTCTTCATCGCGATCGGCGTCGTCTACATCGTTTTGGGCATGTTGTACGAAAGCTACACGCAGCCGCTCACCATTCTCTCCGGGCTGCCGTCGGCCGGATTGGGCGCGCTCGTCACCCTCTGGCTCTTCGGCAACGAGTTGAATATCTACTCGTTCGTCGGCCTGATCATGCTCATCGGACTCGTCAAGAAGAACGCGATTATGCAGGTGGACTTCGCGCTCGAGGCGGAGCGTCAGCGCGGCTGCACGCCGGCCGAGGCGATTCTCGAAGGCTGCTTGATTCGCTTCCGGCCGATCATGATGACGACCGCCGCCGCACTCTTCGGGGCGCTGCCGATCGCTCTGGGCCTCGGGGCCGGCGGCGAAGCGCGGCGTCCGCTGGGTCTCGCCGTGATTGGCGGGCTCGTGGTCTCGCAGCTCATCACGCTCTATCTGACGCCCGTCGTCTACACCTACATGGCCTCGTTCAAGGCGCTCCGCTCGCGCCGGCGCATCACCGAGCCGGCAGTCGCCTAAGGCGGCGCTAGCGCTGCGTGCTGTCCTCGACGAGCACGGTGATGAACGCCTCATCCGGTCCGGTCAGTGTCGCCGTCAGATGATTCACGGTGGTCAGCGACGGGATCGTTGTGGTCGTGAACTCGGTTCGCTCGTTCACAATCCACGGTCCGGTCACCTCCTGGTCGTTGATGCGGATGGTAGCGCCGGTCACGCGGTTCCTGCCCGATCGATCGCCGTTGATGATCCGCAGCCTCCACGGCGGGACTGAGTCCTGAACGAGCCCGAAGACGCGAACGTTGCCGCGCGGGTCGACGTCGGCCCGGAATCCCATGACAGCCAGGATCCCTTTCTCCATCTCGTATCGTGCCGGCCCCAGGCGGTACACGAACGCCGGGCTGCGAGACAGCCCTGAACCAGGCGGCTCGATCTCTCTGGCCGCGATGATGCGCAACGATCCCGTGTGCTCGAGGTCATACACCGCCGGACTCAGCAGGAGCGACGACTCGCGGCCGCGGTCAATCTTGGTCGGCGTGAGGTTCAGGAGTTTCGTGCCGTCCCATCGGAGAACCCATCCGGGAGAGGCCCTTACCCCCACGAAGTAGACGATCGCTTCCGGCTGGCCGTCGAAGTCCAGGTCCTGGATGCGGATTCGACAGTCGGTGCCGGAGAACGCCCAGCTGTCGGGGCTGTCGTCGGCGACCTCGAACGTGCCGCTGTCGGTCCGCCTCAGCACGCGGATGGCCCCCGCCGATCGGTCCGTATACGCCGCGATCACCAGCGCGGGCTCGTTGGTCGGAGTGGTGCGAAGCACCTGGTAGCAGGCATAGCGCTCCCCGTCGTTCGTCGGGTGCAGCCGCTCCATCGGATAGAACCGGTCGACGACCTGCTGCAGAGCGGGGTCCGGGGTCTGACGTCGGAGATCAGGGAACAAAGACCTGGCTCGCGCCCTTCTGCATCGCCAACTTCTCGAAGGCTTTGATGATGGCGTTACGCCGCGCAAAGAGCGCATCGACCGCGCCCCCTTCGACCAAATCGCCGATTTCACGCGCGACCGTGGCCTTGTCGAGCGCCTTCACGCGATCGAAGAACGGTCGATCGATTTGACTGAGCTTCGTGCCGATCTCGAACGGCTGCACCAGCATGTTCGTGAAGCAGCGCGAGCAATCGATCTTGATCAGATTCCACTGCGGATCGAACATCAGGTTGGTCGCGTTATCGTCGATATTCGCCACGAGGTCATCGAACATGTACGCGCGATGGAGCTCATAGTTCCATCTGGTAGGATCTGGGGCGTGCAACTTCTGGACGGTGATATCTCTCAGATCCCTCGTATTCCCGATGAAGATCTGCAGCGACACCGCCTCACCGTTGTACTGACGCTCCACGGCCGGTGGCACCATGTCGAGCTCGAGCAACCGATCGAGCCGGTACGCGGCAGGCTCGGACTGGTGGCTTTCGAAGAAGCCGTCGTAGAAACCCGGACGCGCCGTTCTGAGCGCCCCTTCGGCGGCCAGCCCGCCGGGCTTGAAGAAGGCATGCTTGGTCTTCCCGGTCACACCCTTCTTGAAGCCTTCCGTCCGTGTAATCTCTACGGTCCGGAGAAACGCCTCGTACTCCGCGTTGCGACCAATCCAGACTTTGGAACTGACCGGCGCCGAGGGCCCCGCCGGCGCCGGGGCCTGCTGAAACGGCATGGCCGGCGGGCTCGCCGCGAGGCACGCCGCCGCCGCCAGGGTCAACGAAACCGAACGCCACAGCATGCGCCTCATATATTCACTTCCTCCGGCTGGATTATACGCGCGCGGGAAGTCGTTTCAGCAGCGCGCTAGCCTTCCAAAACCACGGCCGCTCACGCCTGCGGAGATACCGCGGCATGGTCGGTTTCTTGGCCAGAATCCGTTCGGCCCACTCCCTGGCCTCGGCCGTGCGCTGGTGGGCTGCGAGAAACGATGCGTAGTTGTAGTACGTCTCCGACAGCGTGGAAATATCGGTGGCGCTCTTGAACGCGGCCTCCGCCTTCTCGGGCTGATCGGTCCGGCCGTAGACCTCTCCGAGCAGCCCAATCGCCCGATAGAAATCGTACTTCGGATCCTTCGAGACGACCCGTTCGAGATCCGCGAGCGCGGACGTCATATCGCCCATCTCCAGGGCCGCGAGTCCACGTCGATAGAACGGATCGAGCGAGTCGGTTCGCTTAGCGAGAATCTGATTGTAGAGCTCGCGTGCGCGAGCGAATTCGCCCTCCTCGAGATAAAGATCGGCGAGCTCCTCGCGGTTGCCGATTGACGGATTGTCGAGAATGATCGTTTCCAGTTCGCGGACTCTTCGACGACGAGCAAACGTGTTCAGCGAACCACGCAGGAACTCCACATCGGGCACGACTTCCGCCGCCATGTAGACCAGCGCCCCGAGCCCGCCGCCGATGAGAATGATCCAGAGCCAGTAGGTGTCGGGCCGGCGCCGGACGAAATGGAGCAAGGCCGCCGCCTGCAGGATGAATCCCCACGGATAGAAAAGACCGATGAGTCCCATCCCGGCGGACCTTACGTTCGTCGTCGAGCCTGATCGAGCACCATGGCCCCGATGACGAGGCGAAGCTTCGTGTCTACCTGAGCGGCGGTCTCCTGATCGCGCTTCGGTCCCACAATCCAGGCGATGAGGATACTGATCAGGTACAGACCGATCATGGGCAACGCAAAGATCGTCTGGTCCCAGGGATCGGGTGATGGCGTGAGGACGGCCGCCACGATGAAGATACCGAGGATCGCGTACTTGAAGTTGCGCCAGAGGAATCGTGCGGTCACGAGGCGCATCTTCGCCAGGAAGAACACCAGCGTCGGCAGCTGAAAGACGACGACCATCCCGAGCAACAGGTTCTTGTAGAGCTCGAACGTGTACTCGACGCTCGGCATGAATTTCAACTTCGACGAGTGGAAGGTTCCGAAAAAGCTGATTGTCGCGGGAAACAAGACGTAATGGCTGAAGAGGGCTCCCATGATGGTCCCGATTGTCGTCAGGACGACGAACGGCACGACGAATCGCTTCTCCTTCGCATACAGAGCCGGCGCGACGAAGCGCCAGACCTGATACATCACAAGCGGCGCGGCGAGCACGACGCCGCCGATGAGCGCGATATCCATGTAGAAGGAGAACGCTTCACCAGGCCTGATGAAGATCAGCTGGGTCCCGGGAGGCAGCGCGCGGAAGGTCGGCGCGAGGACGAAGTCGGAAAGCGGGTCGACGAACGCGAACGCCACCAGCATCCCGACGCCGATGGCGATGCACGATCGGACGATGCGCTTCCGCAGCTCGTCCAGATGCTCCAGGAATCCCATCTGGCCTGGTCCAGGATCGTTCTCCGGTTCTTCCGGCGGAACGCGGTGCGGGCGTGGATTCATCATGCCTCCTCTGGCGGCCCAATCAATTCAGCGACGACGGCCTGCAGGCGGCCGAGTTCGACGGGTTTGGCCAGGTGCGGCTCGGTCGTCCACCACGGCGGTTTCTCGCGCTCGAGCAGGTCGCTGTGCCCGGTGAGAATCAGCACTTTGAGGTTCGGTCGGACAGCTCGCAACCGGCCCGACAGTTCGTCACCCATCATCTCCGGCATCATGAAATCGGTGATCAGCAGGTCGAGGGATACCAGGCCGACGGCTATCCGCAGCGCTTCTTCGGGATCGAACGCGAGCCGGACCCGGTAGCCGACCAGTGCTCGACCGAGCACCTCGAGCACCGCACGATCGTCGTCAACGATCAGGATATTTTTCATCAGGGACAGCCGGCGGCCCAATCAGGTTTGCGACCATCGTCCGCACGGCCCGGAGCTCGACGGGCTTGGCCAGATGGGCCTCGCTCGTCCACCACGACGGGCCTTCCGTATCGAGCAGATCGCTGTGTCCGGTGAGAATCATCACCTTCACACTCGGCCTGAGCGCCCGCACCCGCGCGAGCAGCTCGTCGCCCGTCATTTCCGGCATCATGAAATCGGTGATGAGCAGGTCGATCGACGTCAGTCCCCTCGCCATCCTCAGCCCTTCGTCAGGATCGCGCGCGGCCCAGACCCGATAACCCTCCAAGGCCCTCGTCAACACATCCAGCACCGTACTGTCGTCGTCCACGATCAGGATAGTCTTGATACCGGCCATTCTAATGCACGCTCATCGAGGTCGGGGGCTCCGCCAGCACCCGGGCAATCATCCGCTCGAGCGCGCGTTTGTCGATGTCGAACGGACCGGCCACGGCGGCGCCCAATGTAATCTCAATGGCGATCACGACGCCGCCTTCTTCGTACGGATTCACGATCCAGCTCAGGCCTCGGAGCGCGACCGGCCGATCCTTGCCGTCCGGGCGGGTGCGCCGATCCATGGCGCGGAGCATCCCTTCGAGCACCAGACGAACGTCGGACTCGGTCCACGCGCTCGGCTCGCGTTCGACCCTGTCTATCGTGGACGTGGTGGCCACGTCGGTGCCTCTCAGCCAGATGTCGACGGGAAACTTCATGAAGCGAGCGCCCCTTCCAGCTCCTGCACGGTGGTCGCCGGCTGGCGACACGAGAAATTTCGGCACACATAGGCCGCGGTCCGACCGTCCACTGGTTCCATCGACCGAATGAATGGGAGGACGCCGGCCAACTGGCGCCGCCTGTCGCTCGTGACCGAGAGGACGATCGCAAACGGCAGATAGCGGCCCGCCACGGCCTGCTCGATCGCCTCGCCGCCGCTCGCCCCCACGCTGACGATGATCTGCTGCATGCCGGCGATGTGGGTGGACAAGGCGGCCGACATCATCGGCACGCCGCGGCCCAGTTGCTCTAATCGCTCGCCAAAAGACTTGAGCGTCCGTTCGATCCGATCGGTCCAGCCGCGGTCGTCCGTCAGATGCGACAGCACAAGCAGATTCATCACCGATAAGGAGCTCGCCGACGGCTCGGCTCCGTCGTAGTCTTCCTTCATTCGCATCAGGATGCTCGGATCGCGTCCCGTCGTGCTGAACCACGCGCCGCCCGCTTCGTCCCAGAACAACTCGTCCTGCCGTCTCTGCAGGGCGATGGCCCACTCCAGCCAGGCCGGATCGGCGTCGGCCTGCACGAGCTCGAGCAGGCCGAACACAACACCGGCGTAGTCCTCGGCGTAAGCCTCAATCTCCGCATCACCGTCTCGATAGCGCCGCAGCAGCGTTCGGGTGTCGCCGTTCCACATGCGGTCGCGCAGGAAGCCAGCGGCCCGGCGCGCGGCCACAAGATACGGCGCTGCCGCCTCGTGCCCGTCGTCGCCAAGACCACGCCGGACCCGCGCCATGCGCGCGAAGGCCGCAATCATCAGCCCGTTCCACGCGGTCAGGATCTTGTCGTCACGCTGGGGCCGAGGCCGCCCGAGCCGATGCTCGAACATCGCCACGCGCGCGCCGCCGAGCATCTGGACGATGTCGGCCGCGGACTTCCCCGTTTCGTCTGCGATGTCGTCAATCGACCGCGCGACGTACAGCAGATTCTTGCCCACAAACTCCTGCTGCGGATCGACGGGTGCGTTGCCGCCCGACTCGATCCCGAACCGCGCCTTGACGATCGCCGCATCATCTCCAGCCAGCGCATCGATCTCCTCGGCGCGCCAGAGGTAGAAGGCTCCCTCGGCTTTGTGCGCGCCCGCCTGGCCGACCCCTTCGGGCGGAATGCTGTCGGCGTCTTCGGCTGAATAGAAGCCGCCGTCGGCATCAGTCATCTCTCGCATCACGTAGCGCAACGTGTCTTCGGCGACCTCGAGATAGAACGGATCGCCCGACGCCTGCGCGGCTTCGATGTTCGCGATGACAATCTGCGCCTGGTCGTAGAGCATCTTCTCGAAGTGCGGCACGCGCCACGCGGCATCGACCGAATACCGATGAAACCCGCCGCCAATGTGATCGCGCATACCGCCGGTCGCCATGGCCCGCAGCGTGCGCAATACCATGTCGAGCGCAGTATTGTTGCCCCTCGCGCTCCCCACCCGCACGTGCTCCCTGAGCAGGAGCAGCAGCTCCGATGGTCGGGGAAACTTCGGCGAGTCACCAAACCCGCCGTTGCGCGTGTCGAAGGACTGCTGGAACTGCCGGACCGTGCGATCGAGCGCGGCCGCTCCCGGCACGCTCGCCGCCGCCGCCGTGCTCTCGAGCCCACGCAATCGGGCCGTCATCGCCTCGGCCGACGCCTCCACCTTGCCGCGCTCGGCCTGCCAGGCGCGCGCAATCTCCTGCAGGATCTCGACAAATCCCGGCCGGCCCCATCGTGACGAAGGGGGAAAGTAGGTGCCGCCGTAGAACGGCTTGAGCTCCGGCGTCAGCCAGACGCTCATCGGCCAGCCGCCGGATCCGGTCGTCGCCTGGACGAACGCCATGTAGACGCGATCGACATCCGGCCGCTCTTCGCGGTCCACCTTGATGGCGACGAAGCGATCGTTGAGTACATCGGCGACCGAGTCGTTCTCGAACGACTCGCGCTCCATCACGTGACACCAGTGGCACGTGGAGTACCCGACGGACAGAAAGATCGGTTTGTCGGCCGCTCGCGCCGCCGCGAACGCCTCGTTTCCCCATGGAAACCACTCGACCGGATTGTTCGCGTGCTGCAAAAGGTAGGGGCTGCGCTCACGGGCAAGACGGTTCACGGACGTGATTATCGCATTGCAGATTGCAGATTGCAGATTGCAGAATTCAGATTGGATTGCAGATTGACGATTGAAGATTCTGCCTCACAGCCAACTTCGGCATGCGGATAGGCCAATATTTCTGATGGCGAGAGCAAGGATCGGTACATGCACCGCACTTGCGCGTGAGTGAACAGGCAGACGAACTGAAGCGTCGAACAAAGCAATTTGCGTTAGATGTCATCGCTCTGCTCCGGACGCTACCGGCGACAGACGAGGCGAAGACGGTTGGACGGCAGCTTCTCCGATCTTGTTCGGGTGTGGCATCCAACTACCGCGCTGCGTGCCGTTCGCGGTCGCGGCCCGAGTTCGCCCCTCGAATCGGCGTGGCTCTTGAGGAGGCGGATGAATCCGGCCTGTGGCTCGAGTTATTGATCGACGCAGGCATCAGCCGGGGTCGGGAGGTGACACGATTGCTGATAGAGGCCAACGAGCTGAGCGCGATTCTCGCCGCGTCGTCCATAACAGCGCGGCGACCGCAGCAGCAATAGTGGGGTCTTCTGAGCAGCGGTGCTGTCTTCCAATCTGAAATCTGAAATCTACAATCTGAAATGCATATAGAATCGCCTCCATGATCGACCTGTCCGGTAAACGTGTGGCGATCCTCGTCGAGGATGAGTTCGAGGATCGAGAGCTGACGGGCCCGCTCGAGGTCCTTGCGGCCGCTGGTGCGACGGTCGTGCTCGTAGGCCCGGTGGAGGGTCGCGAGTACCGCGGCAAGCACGGCCAGGCCATCGTCACAGCCGGGCTCGCTGCGAGCGCCGCGCGCATGAAGGATTTCGACGCGCTCGTCATCCCGGGCGGCTACGCGCCCGACAAGATGCGGATGCGCCATGCGATGGTCGATTTCGCGCGCGACGCGATGGAGGCCAGTAAGACCGTCGCGTCGATCTGCCACGGCCCGCAGCTCCTCATCTCGGCCAACGCGCTTCGCGGACGGACACTCACGTGCTGGCCCTCGATCGCCATCGACGTCAAGAACGCCGGAGGCCTCTACGTCGACAAGCCCGTCGTCGAGGACGGCAACCTCATCACCTCCCGCAAGCCGGACGATGTGCCGGTCTTTTGCGAGGCGATTATCCGGGCGCTCTGCCGCGTGCAGGTGTAGCCCCACGCCGGAGCCGCGCGTAGGCGGCCGTGAACTCGACGCCGTAGAGCAGAATCGCGGCCTGCACGTACACCCACACGAGAAAGACGACGACCGCGGCAATCGACCCGTTGACCTGCCTGAGGCGCGTCATGTCGCTGATGTACCAGGAAAAGAGCTCGAACGCGCCTTTCCACAGCAGCCCCGTGACCAAGGCGCCCATCCACACGTCCCGGAAGCGCACCTTGGTGTTCGGCACGAAGTAATAGATGAAGCCGACGCCCACGACGAAGAGGGCCGTCGTCAGGTTCCGAAGCGTGAAGCTGCGAAGAACGGCCAGACCCGGAAACCGCATGAGGACGTCCGCGAACCAGGTCGTGCCCACCACGTGCGACGCGCTAACGAGCAGCAGCGCCGCCAGCACAAGAAGGCCGGCCACGAGCAGCATGAAGAACGAAAACAGCTTGTGCCCCCAGAAGCTGCGCTGCACGCGGACGCCCCACGCATGATCGACGGCCGTGCTGATGGCGCCGAACACGCCGAGCGCGCCCCAGACGAGCGCGAGCGTCCCGGCCGCGCTCATCGTCAGCCGGCTGCTGCGGAGGCTGTCGAGTTGCGTGGTGATGAACGCGAATTGGGCGGGGAAATACTGGAGCGCGAACGAGAGGACGGCGTTGCGGTTATCCACATCGGCCGCCGCCCAGCCGAAGAACGAGAACACCAGCAGGAAGAACGGAAAGAGCGACAGCAGCGCGTAGTACGCGATCGCGGCCGCGTGCGTCAGATTGTCGCTCTCATAGAACCCGACCAGGCCGCGCCACGCGGACAGGCCGGTCCGTCGCGCGATGTCCGTCGCCCCGCCGCCGACCGGGCCTGGTCGCTCAAGATTGGCCATATGCGATAATCGCACGCATGTCGGATCCGAACCCGCCTGGTCCTGGCATTCGCCCCATCACGCCGCTCAAGACTATTGCTCCCGGTCCCGGGTCGCCGTCGACGAGCGACGACAAGATGTCGTGCGAGCGCTGCGGCGCCGAAATGTACCGCATGCACGCCGTGTGGCGCTGCTCGGCCTGCGGTTTCAAAACCGACTGCTGCGGATGGTAGTCCTCAGTCCCCAGTCACCAGTCCCCAGTCGATAAACCATGGAAGTTCTTGAGTCCGGCATCAGCACCACCGACGCGACGTTCATCGCCAATCGCGACCGCATGCAGCAGCTCGTCACCGAGCTCAACGGGCACGTCAGCCGCGCGCGCGAAGGCGGAGGCCCCAAATACCTTCAACGCCACCGCGAGCAAGGCAAGCTGCCGGTCCGCGATCGGATCGATCGACTGCGCGATGCCGGATCATCCTTTCTCGAGCTGTCGCCGCTCGCCGCCTTCGGCATGTACGATGATGGCCCGCCGGCGGCTGGTCTCGTCACCGGCATCGCCCGCGTCGCCGATCAGGACGTCGTCATCGTCGCCAACGACGCGACCGTCAAGGGCGGCACTTACTACCCGATGACGGTAAAGAAGCACCTGCGCGCCCAGCAGGTCGCGCTCGAGAATCGCCTGCCGTGCATCTACCTCGTGGATTCGGGCGGCGCGTTTCTCCCGCTCCAGGCCGACGTGTTCCCGGATCGCGAGCACTTCGGCCGCATCTTCTTCAATCAAGCGCGGATGTCAGCCGAGCGGATCCCGCAGATCGCGGTCGTGATGGGCTCCTGCACTGCCGGCGGCGCCTACGTGCCCGCGATGTCCGACGAGACGATCATCGTCAAGGGCACCGGCACCATCTTTCTCGCCGGCCCCCCGCTCGTCAAGGCCGCGACCGGCGAAGAAGTGACGGCCGAAGATCTCGGCGGCGCCGACGTCCACACCCGTTTCTCTGGCGTGGCCGACTATCTCGCGGACAGCGACGAGCACGCGCTGGCGCTCTGTCGCACGGTGGTATCGACGCTCAATACCGTCAAGCCTGCGCCTGCCGACAGAATTACGCCGGAGGACCCCAAGTACGACCCGGCCGAAATCTACGGCATCGTCAACGCTGACATCCGAAAGCCGTACGATGTCCACGAGATCATCGCGCGCCTGGTTGACGGATCGCGTTTCGACGCGTTCAAGGCACGCTACGGTACGACGCTCGTCACCGGCTTTGCGCGCCTCGAGGGGTACCTCGTCGGCATCGTCGCGAGCAATGGCGTCCTGTTTTCTGAGTCTGCGCTCAAGGCGACGCACTTCATCGAGCTGTGCAACCTGCGCGGCATCCCGCTCCTCTTCCTGCAGAACATCACCGGCTTCATGGTCGGCCGTCAGTACGAGCGGGGCGGCATCGCCAAAGACGGCGCCAAGATGGTGCATGCGGTGGCCAACTCCGTCGTGCCAAGGTTTACGGTGGTCATCGGCGGCTCGTTCGGCGCGGGTAACTACGGCATGTGCGGGCGGGCGTATGACCCGCGTCTGCTCTGGATGTGGCCGAACGCGCGCATCTCCGTGATGGGCGGCCCGCAGGCGGCCGGCGTGCTCGCCACGGTCAAGCGCGAACAGCTCATCCGCGAAGGCAAGTCGTTGACACCCAAGGAAGAGGACGCGATTCGCCAGCCCATCCTCGACAAGTACGAGCACGAAGGGTCGCCGTACTACTCGACGGCCCGATTGTGGGACGACGGGATTCTCGATCCGGCAAAGACGCGCCAGGCGCTCGCGCTCGGGCTCTCGGCCGCGCGAAACGCACCCATCCAGGAACCGAAATTCGGCATTTTTCGCATGTAATGAAATGCCATCACGAAGGCACGAAGTTCAACTCTTAGGTTTTCGTGTCTTCGTGTCTTCGTGATGAAGAGCATGTATCAGTTTCTGGCGACAAAGCGAGACGGCCCGGTCGAATACCTCACCCTCAATCGTCCCAACGTCCGCAACGCCTTCAATGAGGAGGTCGTCGCCGAACTCACCGACTGGGCGGCACGGGCTGGCGAAGACGCCGCGCGCGCAGGGAACAATGCCGTACGCGTCGTGGTCCTGGCCGGCGCGGGCAAAGCATTCTCGGCCGGCGCCGACGCGGCGTGGATGGCCAAGACGGTGCGCTACACGGAGGCAGAGAATCTGCGCGATGCGACCGCGGCGTCGAAGATGTTCGGCGCGCTCGACGCTCTGCCTGTCGCCCTTGTTGGCCGGATCCATGGCGCAGCGCTTGGAGGCGGCGCCGGTCTGGTCGCCGTCTGCGACGTCGCGATCGCCGACGATCAGACGCAGTTCGGCTTTACCGAGGTGAAGCTCGGCATTGTGCCGGCCGTCATCTCGCCGTTCGTGCTGGCCAAGATCGGCCGATCGGCGGCGCGCGAACTGTTCGTGACCGGCGCGCGTTTTTCGGCCGCGCGTGCCCGAGAGATTGGCCTTGTCCACGCAGTCGCCTCGGCGTCTGCCCTCGACGCGACGGTCGCGCGCTACGTGAGCGAAATCCTGGCTGCGGGGCCGCAAGCCATTGCTGCCGTCAAGGCGCTCATTCGCGATGTCGCGGGCCGCCCGGTCGAGGACGTGACGGAAGTGACCGCGCGCACGATCTCCGCGCGACGCGTGTCACCCGAGGGCCAGGAGGGACTCAAGGCGTTCCTGGAAAAGCGGAAGCCCTCATGGCACACGTAACCATCGTCGAGGTCGGACCGCGGGACGGGCTGCAGAATGAACAGGCGCTCGTGTCGACCGCCGACAAGATCGAGTTCGTCAACCGCCTGAGCGCCGCCAACCTGCCGGTCATCGAAGTTTCGGCCTTCGTCAGTCCGAAATGGGTGCCGCAGATGGCGGACGCGGCCGAGGTGTTCGCCGGCATCACGCGTCGGCCGGGCACTCGCTACGCTGCGCTCGTGCCAAATCTCGCAGGCCTCGACCGGGCGGCCAGATCGGGCGTCACCGACATCGCGATCTTTGCCGCATCAACCGAAACGTTCAGCAGGAAGAACATCAATCAGAGCATCGACGAGTCGTTGGCCACATATAAAGAGGTGTGCGACCGCGCGCGAGAGGCCGGTATGCGCGTGCGCGGCTATCTGTCCACGGCGTTTGGCTGCCCATACGAAGGCGAGGTCTCGCCCACGCAGGTGGCCGAGGTAGCGGCGCGTCTCTTCGAGCTTGGGGTCTTCGAGGTGGCGATCAGCGACACGATTGGCGTCGCGCACCCCGGCCAGGTCCCACAGGTGCTCGAGGCCGTCCTCGAATACGCCCCGATCGAGCACATTGCGCTTCATTTTCACGACACGCGAGGCACGGCTCTCGCCAACGTCCTCACGGCATTGCATTTCGGCGTGACGACCTTCGACGCCTCGGCCGGCGGACTCGGCGGCTGCCCGTACGCGCCTGGCGCCGCTGGCAATCTCGCCACCGACGATCTGATCTACATGCTGAATGGGCTGGGAATTGAAACCGGCGTGTCGCTGCCGACCCTGAGCGAGGCGTCGGCGTTCATCGGCTCGCGGCTGGACCGGCCGCTGCCCTCCCGCTTCGCGCAAGCCGAGGCCGGGACGCGGAAGCTAAAGTTAAAACTTAAAACTTAGAAGGTAAAAGTAGTGAGAAGAAGGGGTCTCCTTTTAAGTTCTAACTTCTACCTTTTCACTTTCCTTCAGGATCTTGACCACTTCTTCGAACGGCATCATGTTGATCGCGTCGTAGTCGGGCGGGCAGCCGAACTCGCGCTGCTGAGGCGCGGTCGGGTTGCCAAGCGTCACGCACAAACCGCAGCCGATGCACAAATCCGCGCGCACCGCGCAGACCATCCGGCCGTCGCGATCCGGCTCCTCGACGATGCAGTTGGCGACCGGGCAGGCAGCCTGACAGATCGAGCACGCAAACGCGCCAAAGCAGCGATCGGGATCAATGACCGCAATCGTTTTCGGGGCCTTCTTCCGCGCCCCGCCCATCATCTTGGTCCACATGGTTGTGAATTATATAGGGCTCAAGGCTCAGGGCTCAAGGTCAGGTCCGGCTGAAGCCGGACACTACGACTGGCATAGCGGCGTACAATGACGAGGAATATGTCAGCACTCGAAACCGACGATCGCGGAATCCTCGCACCCTGTGCGGCGTGTGGGCAGAAGAACAGGCTCGCGTACGGCCATCTGGACGTGGTGCAGCGCTGCGGCCGCTGCAAGCAGGACCTGCCCTCGCTCACTGCGCCCCTGGAAGTCGCGAGCGCGGCTGATTTCGATCGGCTCGTCGCCAACGCGTCGCTGCCGGTTGTCGTCGATTTCTGGGCGCCGTGGTGCGGGCCCTGCCGGATGGTCGCGCCTGAGATCGCCAAGGTCGCGGCGCGTCAGGCGGGCCGGCTGATCGTCGTGAAGATCAACACCGACGCGCTGCCCGAGCTCGGGGACCGCTTCGGCATCCGATCGATTCCCACGATGTCGGTGTTCGCGGGCGGCAAGGAAGTGTCGCGAACGACCGGCGCGCGCCCGGCCGCCGATATCGAAGCCTTCGTCAACCAGGTGTGTCCGGCTACTTAGTCTTCACTCCGCCTGGAGAGTGATCGCGTCTCAGGTCGTAGACCAACCCCAGCGACACCTAGCCGTTCCGCATGCGGAAATCCTGCGTGGTTACGTTCTTACTGAAACCCAACTGCAGTTGCAGCTTGATCGGATCCCAGCCGGCCTTGAACGTAAACGCCGGCTCAACCAGAAATTGGCTGCTCAGACCGTTGAGATAGGCCACTTGGTCCTGATTCAAGTACGTCAGATTGCCTGAGACGTCGGAGTAGTGCAGCCCCATGAGTCGGAGCGACACGGCCGAGTCGAACACGCGTGAGTGGAGGCTCAGCGAGGGTTGAACGCCGTACCTCGTGAATTTTGCGTCGAGCTTGCCCGTCGTGGTGGGGTACTGCGCAACGGTTGACGGAAAATGATTCTCCAGACTTCCGCCGCCAATCAAAAGATAGTTCTCCCACGCCAGGTTTCCGGTGAGGTTGCGGTGATAGCCGACGCCGACTTCAAACAGCCCGCCGCTTGCGCCGTCACCGTCTTTGTCGTCCTTCGGGTGCCAGACGGCGGCGTTCACCATGACACCGACGTGCTCGGCGACCGCGTAGGCACCCTGAATGTCGCCCCCGAGGTTGGCCGCATGTACAGCGAATGTGCCATCGCCCTTACCCTGAAGCATCGGCACGTTTTGGACGTTGGGTACGTAATAGACGGGAGCGCACCCGGTCAGGACGAGCATCAACGCGAGCGCACAGCCGGACAGCGTGAGCGTTCTCATGGGCGGTCGGACTCCTCCGTCGGCTCAGAGAGAACCTCGATCAGGCCGTCAAGATCGGTGTCGCTGAACAGAGGGATGACGAGGGACCTTGCCCGGGTGGCCGTGTCTCCGGGCGCCCCAGAGGTGCCGGTCAGCAGCAGCACGCCGGCGCCCGTCGGCTGTCGTTGCCAGGCGTCGAACCCGGAGCGGGTCTCTTCAAATGCTGCGGGACGGCTGCGAAAACGATGCATGTGGGAGATTCGTTTGGTCGGCATCTCTGCTCCGCCCAATCTATCGGCACGCATGCGCGACACTTTGCCCGCCTGGGTCGATTGCCCGCGGCTAATGCGCAACGGCGTGCAGTCGTGAGGTGGGTCGCCCGGCCATCGATTCCCACCGGCGGGCCCCGCCTTTCTGATAAGGTCCGGTGGTGCGATCTGACAACGGCTTTACGTTGGTCGAGTTGCTCGTGGTAGTGGCGCTCGTGGCCACGTTGGCGGCGATGTCCATCGCCGGCGTCCAGCGCGCGCGGATGGCTGGCAACGAGGCGGCGGCCATAGCGACGCTGCGCGCCATCAACAGCAGCGAGGTGGCCTACTCGGCCTCCTGCGCGCAAGGTGGATTTGCCATCTCGCTGGACGACCTGGCGAAGCCGCCCGGGAGCGGGCTCCCGTTCATCGGCCCCGACCTCAACATCAATGGCGTCGTGAAGAGCGGCTACGCCCTGGCGATCGCGAAAGACCAGTCGCCATCGACCAACGACCTCGGCACGGCGGCGTCAACGTGTAACGCCTCGGCCAACGATCCGGCCAGTGCCTATTTTGGGAAAGCCGATCCGGTCAGCTTCGGAAGCACTGGCTCTCGATTTTTCGCGACCGATACGCGCAGCGCGATCTTCCAGGATTCGACGGCGGCGATCGCGAATCCGATCGTGGCGTCGGCCACGACGGTGCCCGTCCGGTAAGCGCCGGTCAGCGATTGATGCGCGAGCCGGATTCCTTTGCCGAGACGGTTCGGGCCCTCGTCGAGGACCCGAGCTACGTCAAGGCCCTTACGCAGCAGATCGAAGCACGATCGGCTGACGAGCAGCTCGTCCAGCGCCTCATCGCCTATGCCCGCAGCCGGGAAGTCACGGCGGGCCACGCGATGGCCCGAAGAGTCTTGACCGACGCCGGCGTCTCCTGGGAAGCCGTGTAGTTCGTGGGTTGGCCCCGGGGTAAGATGGCCGCGTGCGACGACACGGAGCAACCGAGTCATCGAGGCGCGGGAGCTCGTCAAGCGCTTCGGTGACGTTGCGGCCGTCGACGGCATCACGTTCGACGTCCGGGCCGGCGAGATCTTCGCCTTCCTTGGCCCAAACGGCGCCGGCAAGACCACCACGATCCAGATGCTGACGACGCTGCTCCAGCCGACGAGCGGCAGTATCCGTGTCGACGGTCTGGACCCGGTGGCGAGGCCCTACGACGTGCGCTCTCGGTTCGGCATCGTCTTTCAGGATCCCAGCCTGGACAACGAGCTGACCGGCTCCGAGAATCTGGACCTGCATGGCGTGCTCTACCACGTGCCGCGCCGCGTGCGCACCGATCGCATCGAGATGCTGCTCAAGCTGTTCGAGCTGTGGGACCGGCGTGACACGCCGGTCAAGCAGTTCTCGGGCGGGATGAAACGGCGGCTCGAGATTGCCCGGGGCCTGCTGCACACGCCGAAGATTCTCTTCCTCGACGAGCCGACGCTGGGGCTCGACCCTCAAAGCCGCAATCAGATGTGGACGCAAGTGAAAAATTTGAACGACACCGAAGGGGTGACGGTGTTCCTGACGACCCACTACATGGACGAGGCCGAGCGCGTCGCCACGCGCATCGCGGTCATCGACCACGGCCGCATTGTCGCGCAGGGTTCGCCGCAGGAGCTCAAGCAACAGACGAAGACCGATTCGCTCGAAGCGGCGTTTCTCGCGCTCACCGGTAACACGATCCGTGACGAACGAGCCGACGCGGGCGGCGATCAGCTGCGCCAGATGGCGCGCATGTGGAGGCGATGACGCCGTGGGGGTTGTCTACATCCTGTGGCTGAGAGAGCTGAAGCGGTACTCGCGATCGCGGGCGCAGATCATCGCGTCACTCGGGCAACCCCTGCTCTACCTGGTGGTGCTCGGCTTCGGTCTCGGGCCCGTGTTCCAGCAGGCCGGGCGAGGCAGCTACCTGCAGTTTGTGGCGCCAGGCGTGATCGGTATGGGCATTCTCTTCACGTCCATTTTTTCCGGGATCGGTCTGCTCTGGGATCGGCAGTTCGGGTTCCTGAAGGAAACGCTCGTCGCGCCAGTCCCGCGCCTGCAGATCATGGCCGGCCGCACGCTTGGCGGCGCCTCGATTGCCCTCATCCAGGGCACGCTCGTGCTGACCGTGTGCCTCATCGCCGGATTTCGCCCGCAGCACCTCAGCAGTCTGCCGCTGGCGCTCGTCTTCATGGCGTTGATTGCGATTGTGTTTGGTGCCCTCGGCACGGTGATTGGTTCGACATTGCGCGACATGCAAGGGTTCCAGCTGATCATGAACTTTCTGGTGATGCCGATCTTCTTCTTATCAGGCGCGCTCTTCCCGCTGTCGAATCTCCCGGCAGTCCTCGCGGTCGCCACCCGGCTCGACCCGTTGTCGTACGGGATCGACGGCCTGCGCACGGCCTTTATCGACCTGTCGCAGTTCGGCGTCGTGACCGACCTCGCCGTGCTCGGTGTGGTCGCGTCATGCTTTCTCCTGTTGGGGGCCGACTCCTTCTCGAAGATCCAGGCGTAGGGCGTGGAGCGCGGCTATGATGAGTGTGCGGGGAACGATGTCGCACAGCTTCGCCGGCCTCGGGTTCATCGCCTGCTTCGCAGCGCTCGCAGGCGGATGCGCCTCGCGGGCCCTGCCCCCGCAAGTGCTCGCGCCCCGGGCAGCCGATCCGTCCGCAGCCCCGATCTCACCGCCTCGCGCGCCTGAGCCGCTCTCGCCGCCGGCGGTTGTCACGGCGCGGCCTCCCGATAGCGACGCTGCAGATTGCGGCCTCGTTGCAGATCCCGGCGAACGGATTGCAACCGTCGCGCTCGGCGAAAAGGTCGATCCGGCGAACGCGCCTCATTCGACAAACGACAGCGAGCGACTCCTGTTCCGTCAGCTGTTCGAGACGCTCGTCCGAGTTGACTGCGAAGGACGCGTGCGTCCCGGGCTGGCCGCCTCGTGGCGGCTCGACACACGCACGCGCACCTGGATCGTCACCCTGCGAGAGAACGCCCGGTTCTCGGACGGCACGCCGGTGACGACGGCGGACGTGGTGTCGAGCTGGGCCGGCAGCGGCGCTGGAGAACTGCGGCCGGAGGTGAGCCGTTACGTCCAGTCGATCGCTGCCGTTGACGATCGGGGGCTCGCGATCACGTTGCGCGGCGACAATCGGGACCCGCCGTTGGTGCTCGCCGACACCGAGCTCGCCATTGCGAGACGCGTACCCGGTTCGCTTTGGCCGCTCGGCACGCGCCCTGCTCGAATCGCGCCGGATCAGGAGTCGCCGGGCTCCGGCGGTCGTTCTGTCATTACTCTTACCAGCGACAGCGCGTGGTCGGTGCGGTTCCTCGTCGCTCCCGGTCGCGACGCGCGGGACTTCCTGGACGAAGGCGTCGATCTCCTGATCACGAGGGAGCCCGCGGCGCTCGACTACGCGACCACGCTTCCCCAGTTTCTCTTGGTGCCGCTGGCGTGGCAGAAGACGTTCGTGCTCCTCTCCCCCTGGGGCGCCCGATACGTAAGCCCGCTGTCGGCCGAGGCCCGCCAGACTCTTGCCGACGAAGCCGTGCGAGGAGAGGCGCGAGGCGCCGAGGGTCCGTTCTGGTGGCAGGCGTTGCCGACCTGCGAGGTCACCGCTCCGCAACCGCCAAACCAGCCGGCGCCCGCGACGCGGCGAATCGTGTACGAGCGGGGCGACGAAGCGGCGCGGGATCTGGCCGAGCGCTTCGTCGGTCTCGGGACCTTTCAGCGGTCGATCGGATTGACTGGTGACGCGCTCGCGTTGGCACAGGCGCGTGGGACCGAGGCCGGCTACATCATGTCGTTCGACCGCCGTCCGCCCGACCCGTGCCAAGAATTGCGGGCCGTGGTCGATCGCCTCAAATGGTTGGGCGCGGAGACCATCGTTCCACTGGTTGACACGCGGCTGCGGGCGATCGTGCGGCGCGGGCGTTCTGGCGTGACGGCCGAATGGGACGGGGGGCTGGTCATTAGATGAGTCTGCGCACCCGCCTCCTCCTGGCCTTTGCCGCAGTTGTCTTCATCCCGATCGCCCTGTTGGCGTTCGGCCTCCGACGGGAGATGACGAACCGTCTGTCGGGCGATTACCAGCAGCGGCTCGACGCGGTGGTCGAGGTGATCGACGAAGATCTCAAGCTCGACAGCGCCGCGATCGACGAGCGGCTCACGTCTCTCAAGAGCGCGCTCCTCAACGATAACCGTTTCCGTCTAGCGGCGGTTGCCGGCGTCGAGCTGGAACGGGGGTATCTCCTCGACTATGCCGGTACCGCCATGCGGCTGACCGGTCTCTCGATGCTGCAAGTCCAGGATGGCGACGGCCGAATCATCAGCTCGGGTCACTTCAGGAACGAGCATGGCGGTGTCGAGCCCGCGCTCGCCGCGGCCCTCGCCGAAGCGCGAAGAGCGAAGGCGGGAGTCGCGCTCGTGACGGCGCACGGGGCCGAACATGATTTTCTCGCGCTGGCGCGCGGCGAGTCGCTCCGCATCGGCGACCGGCCGTTCACCCTGGTCGGCGGCGTCGCCGTTGACGAACTGTTCCTCAGGCGGCTGACCCGCGATCGCGCGATCAGCGTGTCGCTCATCTATCCAGGAGGTGCCCTGTCGTCTGAGAACCTTGGGAACCCCCTGAACCCTGTGAACCTCGCGAACCCCGGCGATGCCTTCATCGGCGAGCTGCAGATTCCCCTGATCAAGACCGCCGCGGGAGCACCGATCGAGGTTGTTCAGGCCACGCTGCGGGTCACTCAACCGCTGACGCCGCTGAGGACACTCCTCAGCGACACAGACGCGTGGTTCGTGGCAGTCGCCGCGGTCACTGGGGTCACCGCGCTGCTGCTGGCGGTGTGGGTGTCGTCCCGCATCAGCCAACCTCTGACCGCCCTGGCGGAAAAGACGGCCGTCCTCGATCTCGATCGGCTCGACGTTGACTTTGACGAAGGCCGGACCGATGAGGTTGGCACGCTGTCGCGGCTCCTCGGCGACCTTGCCGCTCGCCTGCGGACGAGCACCGCCCGCGTGCGGGAGGCCGAACGGCGGGCGACGGTCGGCGACCTCGCCCGTCAGATCAATCACGACATCAAGAATGGCCTCATCCCGCTCAGGAACGTCATGCGCCATCTGGCGCAGGTCGGGCGCGAGGACCCCGGCGCACTCCCAACGGTCCTGGCCGAGCGACGCCAGACCGTCGATTCGAGCATCGCGTACCTCGAGACGCTGGCCACCAACTACGAGCGGCTGTCGCCGACGCCAGACCGACGTGATTGTGATCTGAATGCGCTGATCTCGGAGGCAGTCCGCAGCGGGCACGATCACATCGAACTGCGGACCGAGCTCGCGGCAACTCTTCCACGTGTCGTGGGCGATCCGGTCGCCTTGCGGCGCATCCTCGAAAACCTCACGGCAAACGCCGTGGATAGCCTGCAGGGGAAGCCTGGCCGCATCACGGTCTCGACCGAACTGACCGCACAGGACGGCGAGCCGCCGGCAATCCGGCTGACGGTTGCTGATACGGGCTGCGGGATGTCCAAGGAAGAAGCGAGCAAGATCTTCAACGACTTCTATACGACGAAGGCGGGCGGCACCGGGCTCGGGCTCTCCATCGTGCGGCGACTCGTGATGGACCTCCACGGTACGCTCCACGTCGAGAGCGAACCTGGCGCGGGGACGCGCATGATCGTCGACATGCCAGCCGGCCTTCCAAAGCGCAACCGATGACACACGTGCTTGTGGTGGACGACGTCGCGGCAATGGCCGAGCAGTACGCGTACGACCTGAAGCGGGTCGGAAAATACGACACGATCGTGGCCGCCGGTGGAGACGAGGCGCTCGACATCCTGGGCCGTGAGCTGATCGACTGCGTCGTCCTCGATCTCGAGATGCCGGGGACCGACGGCTTCGAGGTGCTGCGCCTCCTGAAACAGCGCGGGATCGAGACACCCGTCATCGTGTACACCGGCACCGGCAGCTACGACCGCTGCATTCAGGCCGTGCGCCTCGGCGCGTACGGATTCATCGACAAGGCCGAGCCGGTCGAGCGAGTCGTGCACGAGATCGAGAGCGCCGTCTCGCGCGGGCGCATGGCGACGGAACTGCGGTCGCTGCGGTCGCGGTTCGACGGTGACACGTCGCTCATCGGCGACAGCAAGCCCATGCGGGATCTCCGTGAGGCGATCGCGCGCGTCGCGCCGATTAAGAGCAGCGTGCTGATCGTCGGAGAGAGCGGGTCGGGCAAGGAGCTCGTGGCGCGCGAGCTCCACCGGCTCGGACCCGGCTCCAAGACGCCGCTCGTCGCCGTGAACAGCGCGGCGCTCCCGGAACAGCTGGTCGAGAGCGAGCTCTTCGGCCACGAGCGCGGCGCCTTTACCGGCGCCGACCGCCTGCGCACCGGCGCCTTCGAGAATGCCGGCAGCGGCACATTGTTCCTCGACGAGATCGGCGAGCTCCCGCTTGCGGCACAGGCCAAGCTGCTCCGCGTGCTCGAGGAGCACCAGGTGATGCGCGTCGGGGGAAGCCGCGCGGTTCCGATCGCGGCGCGCGTGGTCGCGGCCACCAACCGCGACCTCGAGCGCGAGGTCGCCGCGGGTCGCTTTCGGCAGGACCTCTACTATCGCCTCAACGTCCACGTACTGCGGGTTCCGCCGCTGCGGGAGCGGTTATCGGACCTCCCCGCTCTCGTCGAGAGTCTGCTTCGGACGATCGCCTCGCATCTCCGTGTGCGGCCGAAGACGATCGCGCCCGACGCGGTCGAATTGCTGGCCGCCTACGACTGGCGGAAGAACAATGTCCGCGAGCTCAGAAACTGCCTGGAGCGGATGATGATTGCGTCCGACGCCGAGATAATCGGCGCTGCGGACGCGCCGCCGGAGATTCGAGGCCTTGGAAATGAAGCCGAGGGCGACGGCTCCGATCCGACGGCGCCGCCCGGGACATTTAGGGCGCTGAAGGCCCAAGCCGAACGGCAGATCGTGCTCACCGCCCTCGACAAACACGACTGGCGCATCACCGAGACCGCCGAGGCGCTGGGCCTCGCGGATCACTCGAGCCTGCTGAAGATCATGCGCCGCCACAGGCTGACCAGGGGCCCCGCCGCGAGGTGAAGCCCGATCCTTACCGCCTCTTCTTCCCGCTCGGCATCTCGTTGGGCCTTGCCGGCGTGTCCATCTGGCCTCTGTACTATTTCGGCGTGACGGCCGGCTTCTCCGGACGCGCACATGCACTCGTGCAAACGAATGGTTTCCTGTACGCATTCATCGCGGGGTTTCTGCTCACCGCCGTTCCGCGCTTCACGGGCACCGAGACGCCCTCGCGTGTCGCTCAGTATTTCCTTGCCGCCACGCTCGTCGTGTCGGCCGCGGCCTCAGAGTTCCAGGCGTTCGCGGTCGGCACGGCTGCGTTCGTCGTGGCCCACCTCACGCTGCTTTCGCTCGTCGCGCGCCGGTTCACGCGCAGACAGCAGAATCCGCCGCCGACGTTCGTCCTGGTCGGACTCGGGCTGCTCGGCGGGTTGCTGGGCGCGCTCATCAATGGCGCGGTCGCCTGGGAGCTCATCCCGGCGTTCTGGGACATGCTCGGCAAGCGGTTGCTGACCGAAGGCATGGTGCTGCTCCTTGTCCTGGGCGTCGGTGGATTTCTCGGCCCCAGATTGCTCGGCTTCGCCGAACTGCCGAGGTTCGCCGTCCCACTCGTGCCAGCGGCACGGCCGTCGCGGCCGGCGAGTCCCATCGGTCGCGTCGAGCTGCTGTGGGCCGTGGCCGGCGCGGCCATTCTGTTCTCGCTCGTGGCCGAATACGGCTTTGATGTCGAATGGATGGCCGTTGTGCGCGCGATCGTCGTCTCGGCGGTGATTTTCGGCACAATCCAGCCCTGGCGCTTGCCCATGGTTCGAACCACGCTCTCATGGTGCGTCTGGGTGGCGCACTGGCTGATCATGACGGCGGTGTGGCTCGTCGCCTGGGCCCCTCGCTATCGCGTGGATTTTCTCCACGTCTTGTTCATCGGCGGATTCTCCCTCCTGATCCTTGCCGTCGGCACGCGTGTGACGCTCTCACACGGTGGGCACGACCTCGTGCAGGAGCGCCGTTCGTGGCCGCTTCGGATCGGCCTGACGATGGGCCTGACGGCCATGCTGGCCAGAATCGGCGCGCCATTCGCCGTCACCACATATTTCGCGCATCTGGCATACGCCGCGCTGGTCTGGATGGGCGGCATGCTCTGTTGGGGCATCTACATCGTGAGCAGACTTCGACACAGGGGATCGGCGTCCGTTTGACGCTATTCGTAATGCAGCGCGTACACCGGATCGAGCCGGGCGGCGCGGGCGGCGGGGTACAAACCGAAAACAATGCCGACCGTCACCGACACCGCGCAGGCCACGACGACGGACGTGACGGTGACGACGGTGGACCAACCGGCCAGATACGCCACCAGCCGAGACAGCGCGATCCCGACGACCACTCCCGCCACTCCGCCGCTCACCGTGATGAGCGTCGTCTCGACCAGGAACTGCCGGATGATGTCCCTGCGGGTGGCGCCAATCGCACGGCGCACGCCAATCTCGCGCGTCCGTTCCATCACGCTCGCCAGCATGATGTTCATGATGCCAATGCCGCCAACCAGCAGTGAAATAGACGCGATGGCTACCATGACATAGAGAAAGAGCCGCCGCGTCTGCTGCTGCTGCGCCAGAAGCTCTGCCGGCACAATCACCGTGAAGTCGTCGGCTTCGCGGTGCGTCGTCTTGAGCAGCCCCCGCACGAGTACGCCTGCCGTCGTAATCTGATCCTCGACGGCAAGGTTCAGATAGATCGCGTCGATCTCGTCTTTCAAGTAGGACTGCGCGTCCTCGATGCGCAGGATGGCGGCCTGGATGGGCACGTAGATGATGTTGTTGCTGTCCTGGGCCGGAAGACCTCCGACGTCGCCCTGCACGGCCAGCCTCGGCGTGACGACGCCCACGACCTCGAACCATTCTTCGTTCAATTTCACGAACCGCCCGACGGGATCGTCGGCGCCGAACAGGCCCGTCGCCGCCGACTGGCCCAGCACGGCCACCGCCGCGGCCGCTTGATCCTCGGCGTCGCCAAAGAAACGCCCACGTGAGAGACGAAGCCCGCCGATGTCCCTCAAGTACACGGACCCGACGCCGAATACGGTCGGCGTATCGCCTTGAGGCTTGGGCAGGACCTTCCGCGGGACGAATCGCTTTCTCGCCGACATCGCCTTGACACCGGGCAGGCTCGCCTCAATCGCACGCAGGTCGCGAAACGAGAGACCGGCCGACATCGCCCGCACGCGCTGCCACGTCTGGTTGTCCGCCGACTCTCTCGCTTCGACGATGATGTTCCGGACGCCGAGCTGCTCGATGAAGGCCACCACCTGCTGTTGCGCGCCCGCGCCAATCGAGAGCATCGCAATGACCGCCGCCACACCGAAGATCATCCCGAACATCGTCAGGATCGACCGCAGTTTGTGCGCACGCAGGTTGTCGAAGCCCTGCTTGAGCTCGGGCACGAAATCGAGCCGGCGACGGACTCGAGCCGTTCCGAAAGCGGGTGTTGGGGATGGTGACGGCTCGCTCATCGTCCGGCCCCAGGGACCGGCGCGGACGCCGTGGGCTTGGCCCCGCTCGCGCCCGTAGCGGCGATGTCGGGATTGACGAGCGCGACATCGGTGCCTTGCGGCACGCCGTCGATGGCCACCCGGCTTTCGGTGCGTTGGACGACCTTGACCGAGCGGGGCGTGAATCCCGTCTGCGTCCGTTCGTAGACGACCGGCTTGCCGTCAACCTCGAAGACCGCCTGTCGGGGCAGCACCAGCACGTTGTCGATCTTCTGGCCCTGCGCGACGAGCGTCACCGCGGTCCCTGGCCGCAGCTCGCGGTCCACCTTATTAAGGACCAGCGTGACGTCGAACAGGCGCAGCGGGCCGGCCTGTCGATCGGATCGGCCGAGACCGGAAATGCTCTTGATCGTCGCCGACAGCGTCTGACCGGGTATGGCGCTCGACGTCACTTGAACGGTCTGGCCCGGCGAGAGATTCGCGCGGTCCTGCTCGTTCACTGTCGCGCGGATCTCCAATGTGGAGAGGTCGAAGATGTCCTGGATGACGCGGCCGGGATTGGCGCTGTCGCCGACGCGATAGACCGGCAGCGTCATCCCGCCAAAGAAGAACCCGCCGGCGGCATCCTGATTCTCACGCACGGAGACGACACCGTCCATCGGCGCCTTGATGACCAGGCTCTCAATATTCTGGCGCGCCCGATCGGCCGAGAGCTTCGCCTTCGCGCGCTTCTCTTCGAGCACCGACAAACCGGCGTTGTTGAGCGCTGCCTGGCTCGCCACATCCCGCTCGGTCTGCGCCAGCGTGCGCCGCGCCTCGTCGAGGGAGGCCAGACGGATCTTGAAGTCGTTGGCCGACACGAGGTCTTCCTTGACCAGAGCATCGAGCTCCGCGCGACGGACGTCGAACTGAGCCGTGAGCAGCTTCACCTTGTCCCCCGCCGCCTGGACGTTGGTGTCTGCCTTGCTCTTGATGATCTCCTGCTCAGCCTCGAGCAGCTCGGACTCGGCCTGCTCGAGCGCAAACTGCTGGTCAGCGGGATCGAACTCGACGACGGTGTCGCCGTTTTTGACTTCGGCGCCGGTGTCGACCAATGACAGGAGGCGGAGCGCACCGCCGACCGTGGGCGCCAGGATCTGCTGCTGATGCGACGCCCGAAGCTCGCCGTCCATGTGGACGGTCAGCTCGAGCGATCCGCGCGCGACGCGGGTCGTCGGCACGGTGGGCGACGCGTTGTCTGCGGCCTTCGTGATGGTCGAGCGCGCGACGACGACGCCGGCCGCCGCGAGGGCGGCGATGACGACGACTGCCGAGATCACAATGACGCGACGTGTCTTCATCTCACGGTCCGCCTGAAGTCTTCAGTCACGGTCCGCCTCAAGGCGGACACTACTTCTGGGTTTCAACGGGGCGCGTGCGAGCGATGCGATCGCCTTCTTTGATCCCGCCGGAGACGGCAGCCTGATCGCGGCCCCGGCGGACCACCGCAATGGGCGCCGCCTCGAATCCCTGCCGCGCCAGCCGATAGACCACCGTTCGACCTTCTTCGTAGAAAACGGATCCTGACGGCACGAGCAAGACGTTCGGGATCCGTCCGACGGTAATGCGCGCCGCTGCGCTCATCCCCGGCCGCAGGCGCGCGTCCGGATCCTGGATCGTCAACTTCAAGTCGAACTGCTTGGGCGGCGGCCAGCCGCTCGTGAAATCAGTCCGCGCGAGCACCGAGATGTCGCTGACGTCGGCCTTGTAGTCGCGATCGGCGATCGCATCCACCCGAATCACCGCGGTCTGGGCCGTCGTCAGCTTGCCGCGGTCGGCTTCGTCTATCCGCGCCGTGAGGTACACAGACGAGAGGTCCGGCAATTCGAGAATATTGGCGCCCGGAAACGCGCGGTCGCCGGCGCGGTACTCCTGCGGCGTGCCCATCGGCGTCGTCGACCTGTAGTTGGGCTGGATGCTCACCGTGCCGTCGGTCGGCGCCGTCACGCGCAAGGCCGCGACTTGCCGTTGGGCCAGCTCGAGGTCCCCTTGGGTCTTGGCGATCTTCCGTTCGCGGATCTCGCGATCGGCCCGCGCGTCGGCTTTGGCCGACTCGACTGACGCCTGCGCTTCGCGGAGCCGCTGTTCGGCATCCGCCACCGCCAGCTTGGCTTTCTCGGCGTCGATGGCCGCGACGAAGGCAATGTCGCCGAGCCCCAGCTTGGCCTTGAGCACATCGAACTCGGCCTTCTTCACCGCCGCCTGCCGCGCTTCCGTCGCGATGGCCGATTGGGCCTGGCCCTGTCCAAGCTCAGCCGTCACGCTCCTGAGCTCCACCTGCTTCTCCTGAATGGTGCGTCTGAGCGCCACCGCGTCGAACTCCGCCACGACGTCGCCGGCCTTCACCGTGGTGCCATTGGCGGCCATCGTCAAAATCTGTAGCTCGCCCGCGCTCAGTGGGGCCGTCACGTAGGTGGACTTCACCGGCTGAATCTGACCGCGGATCTCGACGATGTCCGAATACTCGCCGCGCGTGACGGCAATGGTGTCGGTACTGCCAGCGACGCTGCCTCTGTAGAACGTGTACGCGCCTGCGCCCGCCGCGATGAGGACGCCGGCGACGACGAAACTGCGCACGTCAGCGTCCTCCCTCGAGCGCCGCCTGAACGGGTACGACCGGGACGCGGTCGGGGACGATGTCCACCGAGGCCGTCAGATCGGGCAGAAGCTGGGGATGGGAGCCTTCGATGGACACAATGGCCGCAAACGATCGCACCGTTCGCGAGAGCTGACTCGGCGACGCGAGCGGCGTCACCGTCGTGACCTGGCCGTCGAACTTCAGATCCGGAAAGCCATCGAGACCAATCTTGGCGCGCTGCCCCGCGTGGACCAGCCGCGCGTCGGCCTGGTTCAGCCGGACGCGGACGCGCATCACGGACGTATCCACGAGGTCGAGGATCGGGGTGTTGGGACGGACTTCGTCGCCTTCGGCGATCTCGACGAAGGCACCATTCCGGTAGTTGCGCTTGATGACGACCAGCCCGCTGAAGGGCGCCTTGGTCTGCATGAGGGCGGCATTCTGCTGCGCGTAGCGGAGCGCGCGATCGGCCCGTTCGCGCTGAATTTCGAGGATGCGAATTTCGGCCGCCGCCGCCTTGCGCTTGAGATCGTACGTGATCTTCAGCTGGTCGAAGCGGGCCGTGGCCTGCTGGAGCGCCAGCGTATTTTTCTCGGCGTCGTTTCGGGGAAGAAGCCCGTTCTTGCGCATTTCGAGGCCGGCGCGCTCCACGTCGTTCTCGGCCGCCGTGAGCTCGGTCTTGTCCTTGGCTTCGTCTGCGGTCTGTCCGGCGCGCTTCTTGTCGATCTGGCCGTCGAGGTTCACGGCCTCGGCGCGACGGTCGAAGGCATTGCGCTCCTGCTGCTGCGGATCGAACTCAACCACGAGCTCGCCCGGCTTGACGCGGCTGCCCGCGGGCACGAGGCCGATGATGAGGAGTGGCGTCTGCGGACCAAGGAGCCTCGGCACGGAGACGGTGCGGACCTGAACCGCCTCGACCGTGCCTGTGAGCCGAAGGATTCCCGCTCCGGCCTCTCGATCCATCGATTTCGCCGGGGCGGGCTGGGCGCCGCGCGGCGAGCCTCCGCAGGCGAGTGTGCCGGCCAATAGCGCCATGCCGGCTACCGCGGATAAGCGGTCTGTCGCGGACACTGAGCGTTCCTGCCTGATTATGGGGACCGCCGAGGGACTGTCAAGCGTGAACCGTGCGCCGCCGGACCCGGGGACGGACTTCAGCGTTTAGACACCGGATCGACCCAAAGAGCCGGCCAGCAACGTTCGAATGGCGGCCTCGAGCTCTTCCTCTGTCAGTCGTCCCGGATGATAAAGACACTTGCCAAGGGTGCCTCTCGCGACGCGTGACGCCACGGAGATCCCGCCGGAGCTCGACCTTCAGTTGGGCGGCCAGGGCCACCACGCCGTCGAGCCGAACGTGCCGTCGCCGTTCGAGAACGCGATGATGTGGTGCCCGTAGTCGTCGTGGCAGCTCAAGTCGAGCTTCCCGTCGCCGTTGAAGTCGCCGGACCTGAGGTGCGTCGGATCGCACCACGGGGCGTTCAAGTTCCACCAGCCTGGCGACGTGAACGTCCCGTCGCCATTCGAGAACGCGATGATGTGATGCCCCGAGTCGTCGTGGCAGCTCAAGTCGAGCTTCCCGTCGCCGTTGTAGTCGCCGAACCTGAGGTGCGACGGATCGCACCACGGCGAGCCCCAGTTCCACCAGCCGGGCGAGGAGAACGTACCGTCGCCGTTCGAGAAGGCCACGATGTGGTAGCCATCTGGGTGATGGCAGCTTAAGTCGGTCTTGCCGTCGCCGTTATAGTCGCCGAACTGCAGATGTAAGGGGTCGCACCACTGCGCGCCCCACCAGCCCGGCGACGAGAACGTGCCGTCGCCGTTCGAGAAATTCACGATGTGGTATCCGGTGTCGCTGTGGCAACTCAAGTCGAGCTTGGCGTCGCCGTTGTAGTGGCCGAACTTGAGGTGCGCCGGATCGCACCACGGGGCGGTCCAGCTCGTCGAGGTGAAGGTGCCGTTGCCATTCGAGAAATTGATGATGTGCTGCCCCGAGTCGTTGTGGCAGCTCAAGTCGAGCCTCCCGTCGCCGTTGTAGTCGCCGAACCTGAGGTGCGACGGATCGCACCAGGAGGAGGTCCAGTCCGACGAGGCAAAGGTGCCGTCGCCATTCGAGAACGCGATGATGTGGCGCCCTGAGTCGTCGTGGCAGCTCAAGTCGAGCTTGCCGTCGCCATTGTAGTCGCCGAACGTGAGGTGCGCGGGATCGCACCAGGCGACGAGCGTCGGATGCAGAAAATATAGCAGCCTGTTGGGCGACCCGGATCCTGAATTCCCGACGAGCCCGGCCGTTGCAGTCACGGTAATGATCTGCTGGATGTCGCTTGGCTTGGCGGTCGGGAACGCTTGTAGGTTGAGTGCGGCAACGCCAGCCACGTGCGGTGTCGCCATCGACGTGCCTGAAAGCGTGGCGGTTGAGGTATCACTACCAATGTACGCAGAAAGGATACTGACACCCGGCGCAAACACATCCACCACCGCGCCAAAGTTTGAAAACCCAGCTTTGTTGTCAACGCTGTCCACCGCACCAACAGTGATAGCCTCGGCGACGCGCGCTGGCGAAGTATTGCTGGCATCAACACCGTCGTTCCCCGCAGCGACGACGTAGGTCACGCCACTCGAGATGGAGTCCCGGATCGCGTCGTCAAGCATCGAATTGGCTGGTCCACCGAGGCTCATATTGGCGACCGCCGGACTGAGGTGGTTGGCCGTGACCCAGTTGACGGCGTTGGTGACGGTCTCAAAGGTTCCACCGGCCCCAACGCAATTGAAGACTCTGACCGCGTGAAGTCGCACACTCTTGGCAACACCATAGGTAGTCCCGCCGATGATGCCCGCCACGTGTGTGCCGTGGCCAAAGCAGTCGTTACCCCCTTGACCATCACCAATGAAGTCCGCATCCAATGTGGCACGGCCACCAAAGTCCTGATGCGTGGCGCGAATGCCTGAATCGATGACATAGACGTGGACGCCCTGTCCCGTCATCTCGTAGTTGTAGAGGCCGTCGGTCGGCCGGTTGCGCTGATCGATGCGATCAAGTCCCCACGGGGCATTGCTTTGCGTGAACGTGGGGGACACGACTCCGTCCTCTTCGACAAACGCCACATCAGGAGCGCCGCTGAGGGCCGTCGCTTGCGCTTCGTTCATCTCTACGGAGAAGCCTCTGCCGGCCCACCGGAACACGCTTCTCAGCCGGCCGCCGTAGCGTCGCACCAGTTCAGTCGTCTTGAAATCCACCTCGAGCGCCATGGTGCTCCCGGGTCTGGCAGCCGCGGACCGGCGAAGCGTATCGTCATCCAGTCGGACGAGGTACTGATTGGGAACACGTCGTTGACTCCGACGAAACTTCACCTGAGGCCCAGGCTGCGCCACGGTGAGTCCGCGTTCCTGGAGCATGCTGGCGGCCGGAAGCGCGCTGAAGCCCCCAAGCCCAAGCGCGACCAGCACCAACCACTTTCTCGGCGTGTCGGCGACGCGGTATGCACTCATAAATTCCTCTAGTCTCAGTAGGGCCAGGGCCACCAGTTCTTCGGGCTGAACGTGCCGTCACCGTTGGAGAAGGCCACGGCGTGGATGCCGTACGGGTGGTGGCATGACATATCGAGCTTGCCGTCGCCGTTGTAATCACCGAACTGGAGGTGCGTCGGATCGCACCACGGGGCGTTCAAGTTCCACCAGCCCGGCGAGGTGAACGTGCCGTTGCCATTCGAGAACGCGATGATGTGATGCCCCGAGTCGTCGTGGCAGCTCAGGTCGAGCTTTCCGTCGCCGTTATAGTCGCCGAACTTCAAGTGTGAGGGATCGCACCACGGCGCGCCCCAGTTCCACCAGCCCGGCGAGGTGAACGTGCCGTCGCCATTCGAGAAGGCGATGATGTGGTAGCCATCTGGGTGATGGCAGCTCAGGTCGGTTTTGCCATCGCCGTTGTAGTCGCCGAACTTGAGGTGCGTCGGATCGCACCAGGGGGCGTTCAGGTTCCACCAGCCCGGCGACGTGAACGTGCCGTCGCCATTCGAGAACGCGATGATGTGGTGCCCGTCGTCGTCGTGGCAGCTCAAGTCGAGCTTGTGGTCGCCGTTGTAGTCGCCGAATTTGAGATGCGTCGGATCGCACCACGGGGCGTTCAAGTTCCACCAACCCGGCGAGGAGAACGTGCCGTCGCCATTCGAGAAATTGATGATGTGGTGTCCGTAGTCGTCGTGGCAGCTCAAGTCGAGCTTGCCGTCTCCGTTGTAGTCGCCGAACTTGAGGTGGGTCGGATCGCACCAGGGGGCGGTCCAGCTCGTCGAGGTGAAGGTGCCGTCGCCATTCGAGAACGCAATGACGTGTTGCCCCGCGTCGTTGTGGCAGCTCAAGTCGAGCTTGCCGTCGCCGTTATAGTCGCCGGACCTGAGGTGCGTCGGATCGCACCAGGCGTCGGTCCACGAGGGCGACGATAGGAAGGTGCCGTCGCCATTCGAGAACGCCACAAGGTGCTGCCCCGCGTCGTTGTGACAGCTCAAGTCGAGCTTGCCGTCGCCGTTGTAGTCGCCGAACCTGAGGTGCGTCGGATCGCACCAGGAGACGACGACGCCGGAAGGGGGCACGCTGCCTGGCCGCGGAGGTACGTTCATGAGGTTGGTGAGGGCCAGGTATATTGCGTAGTCACTCTGCTTGGCTTCCTGCAGATGCGCGGGCCCGCCGGGCCAGTTGATTTGGAAATTCCCGCCCTGGTACACCTGACTGTATTGAGGTATGACCCCGTCGCTGACCCAACACGAGTTGAACGATGTCGATGAGATCGCTTTGCACCAGATCGGGTCGACATCCAAGATCCAGTCCACCACTCCGTACAACGTGTTTGCCAGATGGACCGAGTCTGGATTGCCAGGATCGCTGAAAAAGACGTAGTCCGCCCAATACTCGAGCGCAGCAGCGCCGCCATACAGGAGACCCGCAATCGTGTTCGCGTTGTCGGGACTGAGAGCGTGGGCCGGACCGGCATAATAGTTGTTGGGGTCCCAGCTCACAATGCCCACGCGGCTGGGAATCGCCGCCGCTTCTCGACTCAAGTTCGTCGCACTATTCAGGTCCAGCATGTAAGGCGCATACGGATAGGAATCGCCAAGAACGGGAAGACCGACTTGGAAGCCGAGTGTCCCGGCGATGCCGCTGAAGACGGGGTCGGCGAAGCTGTAGAACGCCCAGTCGAGATAGGGCAACACGTAGGAAGACACCCATTGCCACTCTTCTGAATCGCTGAGAGCGTCGGAGACCGCGTTGAACAGGTCAGCTGCCGAAAAGTTGAAGCTCAGCCAGGCGCCAAGGTTGCCGTAGTACGCGAGCGGCGCGCCGAGATGCGGCGTACCGACGGTGACAATGCCTGCAAGCGGATGCGTCCTGTTCCATTGGCGCGCGACAAGTCCGCCGAAACTGTGGCCGACCGCGATCGTCGTACTCGGGAGCGTCGAGAGCTGGGACTGGAGCTGGTCGGCCTGGGCGTCGAAGTGATTCGTCCAAGAGGTTTCCGGCCTGTGAGGATCGATCAAGAGCAACCCTTGCAGGCGGCCAGCGGCATCCTGCCAGGTCCCTGCGTTTCCCAGGAATCCATGGACGAACACGACGGGCCGGTCGTCGGCGCTCGCTGGAGCACCGTGGAGGAGCACGGCGAGCCCGGCCAGACTGACGATGCGTAGGAGGTGGCGGCTCATCGCGACCCCCTTCGCTCTGTCCGAATGTTGGTGTACTCAATGTCGGTCACGAGACGGTCGCCCTTGTTGGAGGCGAGCTGCTCGGTATGAATGGTGTGCCTGACGAGCGATCCGCCGGCGCCTGGCACATAGCCGAATGTGCTGTGCGTCACCAGTCGGCCGCTGCGGACGACATTCATCTCAACTGGGACGGCGGATTCCGGATCGGCCAGCACCTCTTGCGTCGTCTCACCGCGCGTGACGACGAAACGGTCGGCGCCGCGGACGCGACTGGTCGGACTCCCGAGTTGCCGTTCGAGCCCTTGTCGTCGAGTGGCCTTTGCCGATGAGCTTGCGATGATCCCTTCAAGCCAAGCCCGACCGCCGTCGACGGCAGGTCGTTGTGGAGCGTCGCCGGTCCGCAGTGAAGGCCGCCGGAATTCGGGGAGCCCCTTCGCATCGGACCGAGGGGCCGCGCTGCGGACGGGCGGCGGGACTGGAACCTGCTCGCCGCGCTGGTTGTAGAGGCGGACCGGCGAACCATCCTCGTCATCCTCGATCCGCGCGACCGAGAACCGGTTGTCCTGAATCACGGCGCCGTCGCTCGCATTGAGCGTGACTCGTGCCGCAGTTGACGTCGTCACCGTCGTCTTCCAGCCGTTGGCCGTTCGCGATCGTTCCCAGTGATACTGCGTGGGCGACGCGGCCGCGTCGAACGGCGTGCCGTCAGCTTGTACTCGGCTGTGTCGAACCGTGATGTCGGCGCTAAACGTGTCCCAGTCATCCGGCGTCGCGCCGGTTTCGTCTGGTGGGATCGCACGCTTGGACACCTGAGTGGCTGCACTGAGATACGTCATGCCTCCGACGATGAGCGCGCCCGAAACGAGAGCCAACACAAGAGCCGCGGACCTAAGGTGTCGTGTGCGCATGTTTTTTTCACTCCATTTGCGGCAGAGTGTAGGGATCGGGTCCACGCCATTCAAGAAAAATAATGGCGGGACGCTCGAGAAGTGTGCAAGCTGTGAGTGATCGGCTGACAGAGCGGCCAACAATGTGGTTGTCCGTCCTACGAGATGGTGAGTGATTCACATGTGTAGACTCGCTGCGGTGGTCATGGCCTGCGTGGTCTCAGGAGCGATCGCAGCGGCCCAGGTGAACGGTCGCGGTGCCGACGTGGCGCGCCTGCCACCGAATATCTGGCACGTTGCTGGTGACGGACGGGGACTCCCAGCCGCTGAAGCCTCGACGGCGTACTTCCTCTCGGCCCAGCATGAAGTGCTTGCCATCAATGCCGACAATGGCGCGCTTCGGTGGAGGCAGTCGACGGGTGAGCCCGGCGACACGACGTTTGGCTCTGCCCTCGTCATCGCCGGGCCTGTCGTCGTCGCGGGAGACTACAACCTCGTCGCCTTTGATCGGTCGCGCGGCGTGATTCGGTGGCGGTTTGCGCCGACCGAGGGTTACGGTCCAGGCATCTACTTGGGAGCCGCCGCTGACGGGCGGGTGTTCGCCGGTTCGCCCGCCGGACGCCTCTATGCCGTTGACGAGGTGACCGGCCTAGAGCGGTGGACGACGGTCGTCTCCACGGACGGAAAGACCACCGTGTTCCAGCCTGTCGTGCGGGGCGGTATTGTGGCAGCCGGCTACACGACCTTCAGCGCGCCGAATGCCGGAGGCGTGATCTGTATCGACGCCGCAACGGGGCGCGTGCGATGGCGCACGACCTTTTCGCGTGCCTCGAATTCCGGTCTCGGAAGCGGGTGGGCCGGTGGTCCACTCTTCATCGATGATGTCGTCGTTGCAGCGAGCAGCGACGGAACGATCTACGGCTTTAGCAGCAGCGACGGATCCGTCCGCTGGTCAATCCCGAAATTGGGCGGCTCCTCTGGGACCGACACATTGGCGCAGGATTTTCGTCCGCTGACGCGTGCCGGCGCTGCACTGGTTGCTGGATCGCTCAGCGGCTCCGTGGTCGCGTACGACATCGAAACGAGGCGCGAACTTTGGCGACACGCGACTCCGAATAGCGGCTCAACGGCGTTTGCGATCGCGAGCGACCGAGACGCTGTCTACGTGCCGTACGTCGGTGGCCGCCTGGTGGCACTGAGCCTCGCGAATGGCGAAGAACGCTGGCGGGTCGGGGACGCCAACACTCAATTCCCGTGGCCCCCCCTGGTGTTCGGTGACCGCATCTACGTCGCTGCCTCTAAGGCCGGCTTCTTTGCCCTTCGGAAATGAACGCTCTCTAGAGCAGCCTCCGAATGGCTGCATCAAGCTCCTCTTCTGTCAGTCGTCCCGGATGATAGAGACGCACGAGGCCGCCTCGATCGAGCAGCACAACGGTCGGCGTGGAGGCGACGCCATATACCTTATGGTTCGCCTCGCTCACGGGAACGGGCTCGTCGCGAAGGAAAGCGTAATAGGTGTCGCGGACTTGAATGATATGGGCCAGTTCCTCATGCGGCGGCGCCGGCCGGCCCTCCGTCACGTATCCGTATCGCTGCGTGGGTGCGACAATCGCCAACCCTTGCGAGCGGTACTTCTCGAGCAGCCTCGCGATAATGGGCCCTTCGATCTTGCAGTCCGGGCACCAGTGGGCCCAGAAGAACAGTAAGACCACTCTTCCTTTGAGTTGCGCGAAGGTGGGCGCGGGGTGATTGAGGTACTCCGCGGTTTCGAGCGGCGGCGCGGGCTGACCTTCAAGACTCAGCAGATTCAGGTTCTTCGCCAGGCGCTTGTGGATCGGCGTATCGCGATACGTCTCGAGCTCCTTGCGCAGAAGGGACACGGCCTCTGTCCGCTCCCCTCGCGCCACCCCGACGAGCGCGGCGGTTTCGATGGCCGCGCCAAGCGCCGTTTGCAAGTGCGCGTCCGCCTCGAGCTTGACCCGTTTGAGCGCGGCGACGGCCAGCGTATATGTTTCCGACGCGTCGCGATCGGCCACGTCGAGCTCCTTGGCCGCGAGCGCCCCGCGCGCGAGCCACGATAACGCCTCGATGGCGTCCGTCGTGGTCCCATGAGCCGATCGGAAGTCGCTCAGGATCGCCGCGCCCCGAGGAAGGTCGTGGGCGGCAATGGCGGACCGCACGGACGCAATCACGCCAGGGTCGGACGCCGGCGGCTGAGCCGCTTTGCTGCAACCACCAACCAGCACGGTCGCGAGGACGAGTATCGACACTACGCGTGTGATCATCACTTCCTTAGAGGCCCAGCGGCACGCCCGTGCTCGACCGAGGCCCACATTAGCACGGGCGAACCTGCCGGGCTACAGGTACTTACGTGATCCTGAAATCGAGAACGAGCGTGAGCATGCCCGCCGCTATCTGGCCTCGACGGACGAACGGTGCGACCGTTCGCCGTGATGACGTCGACCGACGACCGGGCCTGACGTGCTGCACGGCGATGCGCCGAGCAGCGTGGATTGGCCGCCGCGCCGTGAAAATTCTGTGCAACATTAGGAAGCACGTGAGCCTCGTTCCATCCCTCCTCCAGGCGATTGTCCGCGTCAGCGGCGAGGCGCTGGTGATGCACGCCGGCGACAAGCCCTATATCGTCGCGCCGGTTGGGCAGATCGAGCTGGCCAATAGCGCCCTGGCGCTCGATGTCGTCAGCGGCATCATCGCGCAACTGCTGCCGGCCGAATTGGAGCGTGCGCTCGACGAGTGTGGATCGGTTCAGTACGATTTGCCGCCCCAGGCCGGCCTTCCGCGCGAGCATTTCACCGTCGTGGTCGCGCGAGGCGGAGACGAAGTCTGGGCGGAAATTCGGCGCCACCGGGTGGTCGAGGAGAGCCTCTGTGAGGGCGCCGCGGCTCAAGTTCAGGCCGAGCCCTCGACCGAGCAGCCACCCGCGCCCGGCGACCGCATCAGAGACCTTGAAGAGCAGGCCGCCGCGCTTCGAAGCGAGTTGGACCAAGTCCGCTCGAGCGTGAAGGACATCGAGGAGAGGCTTGCGTTGGCGCAGCTCCAGGAGCCCGGCCCGACGAAGGAGCAACCGCTCGACACCCTCAACACGTTCGGCGAGCTCTTGATCAAAACGAAACTCGACACGTTCGCCGAGCGCCTGCGCGCCCTCCATGACAAGGTGGCCCAGGTCGACGCGCTGGCGAAGAAGACCTCGGGGCAGATCGCCGGACTCACCCACGATCACCAGGATCTCGAGGCGTTTGCCGAGCGCATGGCGGCGATGGCCGCCCGCGCGACCGAGCTCGAGGCCCAGCTTTCGCACATCGCTGCCCGCCTCCCGTCCATCGAGCCTCCAGGCGCGCGTCCGGCCTGAGGGCAGGCGCCGAGCCGAAGTAGAATCCTTCGTCTGGATCCAGCGGAATTCTGTCAACGGATCGGTGTAGCATCTTGAGCCGCCCCTTCGGCGCCGAGACCAGTTGGACGTGGAGAACATGACGACAAACACGAAGCGCACCCCCTTTAGCGGCCGCATGCTCATGCTGGGCTGCGGATCGGTTGGCCAGTGCACCCTGCCACTGGTGCGCCGGCATATCGACATACCGGCCGAGCGCATCACGGTGATGGATTTCGAGGATGTGCGCGCGAAGATCGAAGAGTCGCTCAAGGCCGGCGTGGTCTTCAAGCAGGCGCGCCTGACGCAAAGCAACTATACGACCCTGCTCGGAGAACTCGTCGGCCCGGGCGACATCATCATCGATCTCTCCTGGAACGTCGAGACGTTCGACCTGCTGGCCTGGTGCGCCGACCACGACGTCCGCTACATCAATACCTCCCTTGAAGAGTGGGATCCGTACGGCGACATCGCGAACAAGTCGCCGTATGAACGCAGCCTGTATTCCCGTCAGATGCGCATCCGAGGGCTGAAGGACCGCCTCAAATCGCGCTCCAAGCCCACCGCGACCGCCATCATGGATCACGGCGCGAACCCTGGCTTGGTCAGCCATTTCACCAAGCGTGCCCTGGTCGAAATCGGGGCCACCATGCTCGAAAAGGGGCTCCCCGCGGCAACCGGCGTCAACAAAGGGGCGTTCGAGAAGCTTGTGGCCAATGCTGAGAGCCAGGGCGAGGGGTCGTTTGCTCGACTCAGCCAGGCCACTGGTACCAAGGTCATTCATATCTCGGAACGCGACACGCAAGTCTCGTCCCGACCCAAGGCGACCAACGAGTTCGTCAACACGTGGTCGATCGAGGGCTTCTTCGAGGAGGGCACGGCGCCCGCCGAGCTCGGCTGGGGTACGCACGAGCGCCGCCTCCCGATGTACGCGCACACGCCGATCGGCGGTCCCGGCAACCAGATCTTTCTCGCGCAACCGGGGATTCGGACGTTCGTCCACTCGTGGGTCCCTGCCGGCGGGCCGATTATCGGGATGGTGGTGCGCCACGCCGAGTCCTTCACGATCAGTGACTACCTGACCGTCTGGGACGACACGCCCGAGGGGCGCATGGCCACCTATCGCCCAACGGTGCACTATGCCTACATGCCCTGTGACAACGCCATCCTCAGTCTCTACGAGCTGACCATGCGCAACTTTCAGCTGCAGCCGAAGCTGAGGATCATGTCGGACGAGATTACCGGCGGGATCGACGAACTGGGCGTCCTCCTCATGGGCCACGGCCTCACGGGCTGGTGGACCGGCTCGCAGCTGGATATCCACGAGACACGCCGGCTCGTGCCGGGCCAGAACGCGACGACGCTTCAGGTCGCCGCATCCGTGATCGGCGGACTGGTCTTCATGATGGGCCACCCGCACGAGGGCATCCTCGTGCCCGACGAGCTGCCCTACCGCGAGATTCTTGCCGTCGCGGGCGCATACCTCGGTCCCTGCCCATCGGTTCAGACCAACTGGACGCCGCTCGAGAGCCGATCCCAGCTGTTTGCCAAGTGGGGTGCTCCGCCGGTGGACGAGGCAGACCTCTGGCAGTTTGCCAGTTTCGCCTTGGAACCTTGACACGTGAAGCTGACCGATCTGCGGGGCATCCTGCAGTACATTCCGCAATTCCGCGAAAAGACGTTCATCCTGGCGATTGACGGTGCGATCGTCACGGACGACAACTTCGCCACCCTGCTCTTGGACGTGGCCCTCTTGTGGTCGCTGAACATCCGGGTCGTGCTCGTTCACGGGGCGTCTGCGCAGATCCGGACGCTCGCCGAAGAGCACCACATCAAGGCCTCGGACTTCGACGGCACGGGCGTGACCGATGCCGCCACCCTCGACCTGGCGCTGACCGCCGCGAACCGGCTGACCCATGAGATTCTCGAAGGGCTGTCGGCAAACGACCTTCGGGCCGCCAGCACGAACGTGATCATCGCGCATCCGGTCGGCATCATCCAGGGCGTGGACCAGCTCTTCACCGGCAAAGTCGAACGCGTCGATGCCGATCTGCTGCAGTCGCTGCTCACGCAAGGGGTTGTGCCGGTGATCCCACCGCTCGGCTTCGACGGCGACGGCAAGACCTATCGCGTGAATTCCGACGGCGTCGCCCTGGCGGTGGCCGAACAGCTGAAGGCCACCAAGCTGATCTTCGTCACGTCTCACGACGGCCTGATCTACCGCGGGGAATTGATTCGCCAGATGCTCGTGGCGGAACTGGCCAAGCTCATTCAAAATGACAGCGCGGGCTTTGCCACCGACATGCTCTCCAAGGCGCAACACGCCGCGGCGGCGTGCCAGGCCGGCGTACCGCGCGTCCACGTGATCAACGGCACCCTGGACGAAGGCCTGTTGGGGGAAGTGTTCTCCAACCATGGTCTCGGGACGTTGATTTACGCGAACGAGTACGAGCACATTCGGCCGGCAAAGAAGAAGGACGTCCGAGCCATCCAGCTGCTGACCAAGCAGGCCGTCGAGGCCGAAGAGCTGGTGAAGCGCACCAGGGCGGTGATCGAGAAGAGTCTCGGCGACTACTATATTTTCGAAATCGACAAGAACCCCGTGGCATGCGTCGCCCTTCACGTGTACCCCGAGGAGAATCAGGGCGAGTTGGCGTGTCTGTACGTCGCCTCCTCGCATGAGAATCAGGGGATTGGCCGCAAGCTCATCCAGTTTGTCGAAGCCAAGGCGCGCGAAATGGGCTTGAAGGAACTGCTCGCGCTCTCGACGCAGGCCTTCACGTACTTTCGGTCCAAAGGAGGCTTTGTAGAAGGCACTCCCGAAGACTTGCCGTCCGCGCGCCGGGAGAAGTACGAACAAAGCGGCCGCAACTCGAAGGTGCTGGTGAAGAAACTCTTATGACGCCGACTTTCCCTCGTCGAATCGTGTTCGTCGGCTTTGGAGCCGTCGCGCGGTGCACGCTGCCGATCTTGCTGCGCCACATCGACGTCGACCCGAAGCGCATCACCATCATGGAGTTCAATCCCGACGAGGCGGCGCTGCGGCCCTGGATCGAGCGCGGCATGACCTTCGTCAAGGATAAGGTGACTGAAGACAACCTCGGCGCGCTCCTGGGCAAGTATCTTTCGGCCGGCGACCTCCTCATCGATCTGGCCTGGAATATTGACTGCGGCGCGATCGTGCAGTGGTGTCACGACCACGGCGTGCTGTATGTGAACACGTCCGTGGAGCTCTGGGATCCGTACGCCGGGGCGGACAACAAGCACCCGACGGAGCGAACGCTGTACTGGCGCCACATGAAGCTGCGGGCGCTCACCGCGTCGTGGAAAGAGCCTGGGCCGACCGCCGTCATCGAGCACGGTGCCAATCCGGGCCTGATCAGTCATTTTACAAAGCAGGCGCTCCTCGATATCGCGGAACGGGCTCTGGCAGACCGGAAGTTCGCCGGCGCGCAGGCCGAGACGATCGGCCATCACGCCAAGGCGCTGGAGTTCAACCACCTGGCCCATCAGCTGGGCGTCAAAGTCATTCACTGCAGCGAGCGCGACACGCAGATTACCGATCGTCCCAAAGAAGTGAACGAGTTCGTCAACACCTGGAGCGTCGAGGGCTTCCGCGAGGAAGGCACCACGACAGCCGAAATGGGCTGGGGCACGCATGAAAAAGAGCTGCCCGCTCTCGCCTTCGAGCACGCCGACGGCCCCCGCAGCCAGATTTGTCTCGCGCGGATGGGCATCAATACCTTTGTCGCGAGCTGGGTGCCGCCGGACCACCACATCATCGGCATGATCGTCCGCCACGGCGAAGCCTTTACGATTACCGAGAAGCTGACCGTCTGGCGCGATGGAAAGGCCGTCTACCGGCCGACGGTGCACTATGCGTATTGTCCGGCCGACGTGGCTATCGCCTCGCTGTACGAGCTGCGCGGCCGCGACTACAACCTGCAGCCCCGCATCCGCATTCTGACCGACGACGAGATTACGAGCGGAGCGGACATTCTGGGCGCGCTCGTCATGGGCCACCCCTACCAGTCGTGGTGGTGCGGATCAGACCTCGATATTGAGGAGTCCAAGCGCCTGGTGCCCCATCAGAACGCCACCACCATGCAAGTGGCCATCTCTGTCGTGGCCGCCTGCCGGTGGATGATCGAGAACCC
>JBGPHH010000001.1:0-58615 GCA_041484265.1 Vicinamibacteria bacterium | reverse complement strand
GAACGCCACCGCATACGCCGCGAACGGCTGAACGACGGCGCGCCAGAGGATCGCAGCCGCGTTTCTCGTCGTCTCCGCGCGCCCGGCGAAGCCGGCGACGTCGCCGGCCACTCCCGTGCCGTACGTCGACGCAACGCGAACCGCTGCGGCCTGTGCATCCGGCAACAACAGCACGCCGGCGACTCCGAGCAGGACGAAGGCGGCGATCGACGCGGCCTGCCACCCGAGCGGCCAGGTGAACCACGCGCGTGTGTACCACGGCCGCCGCGCCCATTCCTGCACGGCCGCCATCACACGCGGCAGCAACGTCTGCGGCGCGCGCGGCACCGGCAGTTGCCGCAGATCCCTGCCGACGATCTCGGCAAGCAAGAAGGCCGGGTCCTTTTGGACCCGGCGTGTTTCCGGATTAGTGGGGTGCATGGTCTGACAGCAGTCGTCTCAGGGCCTCGCGGCCGCGATGGATATCGGTCTTCACTTTGGCCAAAGACACGCCAAGCGTGTCGGCGATCTCCTGATAGCTCGCCTCTTCAAAATGGAAGAGCACGAGCGGCACACGCTGATGATCTGGAAGCTTGCGGATCGCCTGTTCCAGCTGCTCGCGCCGATCGGCCTGGTCCCCTTCCGGCGCCGGCGGGAGTTCGACCGCCGCCTCGAACGGGTCGTGGCCGGGAGACTCGAGCTCGCTGAAGAACCGCCAACGCGCCCGGTACCGCGAGAGGTGATTGAGACAAGCATTCCTCGTCACCGTCTTCAGCCAACCGGCCGCGGTCGGGCTCGACCCGATCGCGTCGAAGTGCTGAAACGCCCGTAAGAACACGGTTTGCGCCACATCCTCGGCCTCCGCCCGGTCGCCGAGCAGCCGGACGGCGGTGGCAAACACCATGTCCTGATACCTTCGCACGAACGCCTCAAACTGGTGTGCGTCGGTCACAGCTGGGACAGCGTCCCGTGGCGTTCACTGGAGGGAGAACACAGAAAGGGGGCGAAAGTTTCAGCCGTCAGAAGCTGACGTTCATGCCCACGTCGATGCGCCGCGGATTGAACGCCACAGTCGGCTGTTCAAAAAATGGCGACGTCATGATGCCGCTGTAACCGCCAAGGTTGGAGCGATTCATCAGGTTGGTCACGTTGAGGAACAGGCTCACGCGATAACGGGCTGGCGCCCCTGGCGCGGTGGGTATTTCGGACGATCCGTTCGCCAGCATCCACGTATATGTGACTCGCGTGTTGATGGTCGACTGCGGCGCGGTCCGCAGGCTGCGGAGTCCGACGCCCGCGGGACGGTCGTTGAGCAGCCCGTCCTGATTGTCGTCGAAACCGGTCGTTTCGTTGTACACAAAGCCGTCGCTCGCGGCCCAATTGAGATTGATCGCCAGGTTCCTCACCTGCGTGCTGGTCAACGTCGCATTGATCCGGTACGGCATGTCGGCCCCCCCCAGGCCCCCAGTCCGCGTCGACCGAACCGCTCGGCGGCACCACAAACGGCCCCCCGCTGTTGTTCCGCGCGTGAATCATCGAATACGCGCCGACGAACGTCAGCCGGCGCCAATTCACCCGATCGCGGTTGGCCGCGGGTGAGGGCGCAGTCAGGTTGAACGTCGCATTCACGTACACCTCGTGCCGGCGAATCTCGGTATCCGTGACGACTTCGATGATGTTGGCGAAGTTGGGGTCTGGCCGCACGCCGGCCACCGGCGCGTTCAGGTTGTTCCCGCGCGCCTGCTCGGAGAGGTGGATGTAGTTGTACAGCACGTTGCCGCGCAGCCGCGGCGAAAACGTGTGATCGACGCCGGCGCTGTACCGCAGGTTGCGTTGGAGCCCGAAGTCGCCGAGCACGTACTTGTTGGTCGGCGGCACGACGCCGCCCGTGCCGGGATCGGGAAAGGATGGGTTGACGATCGAGAGTTCGCGCTGATGCTGGCCATCGACCCGCAGCGTCTGCTCGAGGATGAATGTGGGGAGCCACCCGTTGAAGACACCGGCGCTCGCCCGCAGCGTGGTCGTGCCGCTCTTGAAGGGCGACCAGGTGACGCCAAATCGCGGCGCCACCGCGGTGAAATCCGACACGTGCGTCTGGACGCTGTACCGGACGCCGGGACTCAGCGTCAGACTCTTGCTGAGGCGAATGTCGTCCTGCAGATAAACGGCCCCCTGGCCATTGAAATAGCTGACCGTCGGATCCCCGATCTGGCGTGTGTACAGGGCGGGCTGCCCGGCCTGATAGTCCGCCAGACTGCTGAAGATGTACGTGCCGAGGTAGTTCTGGTTCGCATCGCTGTTGAACCAGCCGCCCGTGACGAGGACGCCGGTGCGCCACGAATGCATCCCGCGGACGTGGTCGAGGTCTGACGCAAGCGACACGTTCCGGCTGTGCGTGCCGCCTGCCTGCTGCGCCCCGCCGCTCGTGAACGCATCCTGCACGATGATGGTCGGCACCTCGACCGTCGAGCGCGATCCAAAATCGGACCACGTCACCGACATGCGCGTGTTGATGAAGGAGCGCCGCCCGATGGGCCCCGCCTCGAGCGCGCGGAACGTGTAGTTGGAGAAGTAGTTCGAAAATGCGCGCTCCTCGAGATCGTACGCGCCAATCCCCAGATTGCTCGAGGTATTGCTGACCTGTGAGTAGCCGAAACGCAGCGTCTGATCCTTCGTCAACGCATAGTCCACGAGCGCGTTGACGTTGACGAAATTGTTGGGTTGCCGCAGATTCAGCACCTGCGTGCTCGCGCCGGTCGGGAGCGCCGCATTCAAATTGGGCGTGGTGTAATCGTTGCGACCATTGACCGACAGCGAGAAATTGCTCCTGTTCGTGGCGAGCGCCCCGCCGATGTTGAACCCGTACCCCCGATTCTGCTCGGCGCCCTTGGTGGGGGCGAACGGATTTCGGGCATTGAGCGCGCTGTCGCGAAACGACATGTTCGCGCCGCCACGGATCGGTCCGACGCCCGGCTGCGTGATGACGTCGACAAACGTCGAACCAGGGAACTCCGTTTCTGCGGCAAACTGGTCGCGCGTCACGTGGATCGACTTGATCTGCGACTTGGGCGGCAGCTGCTGGCCTTCGAAGCTGTCGACGCGGATGATGGCCTCTGAGCCGGCCAGGTCGGTCAACTGGCTGGCGAGCTCGGTCGGATCGTCCGAGAGCGCCTCAATCTGCGTCGTCGATAACGCCAGCCCGAACGTCGCATTGCCGCGGTCCGACGCCGCCGACTGCGTCCCGGGGCCCACCGTCACTGCGTCCTCGATCTTCTTGAGCGGCAGCACAACCAGGTGCTTGTTGTCGCCGACCCGCACGCGGACGTCGCGCAAGAGACCGAGATCGAAGCCTGGGAACTCCGCCTGAATGCTGTACCGGCCCGGCACGAGGCCGTCAACGGTTGCGATACCCTTGTCGGTGGACTTGACCGGAAGCCGCTCGATGGCCTTGGTGGCCGTCTCGAGCCCGACGACGGTGACGGTCGCATCGGGCACGATGGCGCCGCTTGGATCGACCACCGTCACCAGCAGTCGGCCATCGCGCGCCGTCTGCGCGAGGCCGGCGGCGGGACAAAGGCAGGCCAGGCATACGCCGAACAGGCAGAACAGTCGCTTTAGAACCGGCTGGGCCATCCTGATCTCCTCGCCTTAGACGTACGCCAACGCACAACGGTTGGGGCTAGGAATGAGAACCCGCCAAACGGAAAAAGGTTACACCGCTGCCGCTCGAACAGGTGGGAAATCTCGGATCCACGATACGCTAGCGGGAACCATGGGATTTCGATTCGTCGCGCTTTCCCTGCTCTTGGTGCTGGGCCTTGCCGCAACCGCTCGCGAGGGCGCGCGCGCTGAACAGTCGATCCCGACCGGGGTCTATACGGCCGCCCAAGCGATGCGCGGAGAGGCGAGCTTTGAAAACAACTGCAGCGAATGCCATATGAGCGATCTCTCCGGTCGAGCCGGCCCCGCGCTCAAAGGGGAGAGCTTCATGGCCACCTGGCGCGGCAAGACACTCGCCGCTCTCGTCGAGAAAATCAAGACGACGATGCCGGCCGACCAGCGCACCCAACTGACCGACGCCAAGACATTCGATATCGTGGCGTTTCTCCTTCGAGGCAATGGCTTTGCCGCGGGAGACGAGGAATTGACCGCCGAGACGGCGGCCCGGACCACGATGGCCCCGTGATATATTCCGCTGCATGTCGATTAACAAGACGGCTCTCCTCGCGCTCGCGGCAACGTTGCTCGGCACGCCGGCCTTCGCGCAAATCGACCTCTCCGGCCATTGGGTCGCGCGACAGCACGAAGATTGGGAAGAGCGGGGACCCGGGCCCGAGATCGTCGACTTTCTCGGCCTCCCGGTGAACGACGAGGCCCGGGAGCGCGGCCTGGCCTACTCGACGTCCGTCCTGTCGCTGCCCGAGCGCCAGTGTCTTTACTACACGCCGGCGTACATCGGCATCGGCCCGTTTGGCTTCGAGATGTGGTCTGAAACTGACCCGATCTCGGGCCAGGTGATCGCGTGGAAGACGAGTGCCTACATCGACAAATCGATCCTGACCGTCTGGATGGATGGACGTCCTCACCCCGGTCCGAATGCCCTGCACACCTTCGCCGGCTTCACGACCGGCGAGTGGGAAGGCAACACGCTCACCACATATACGACGCACTTCAAGGAAGGGTATCTGAGGCGCAACGGCGTGCCCACGAGCGATCAGGCGACCCTCACCATGCACATCTCCCGGCATGGCGACACGCTCACGATTGTCGAAGTCATCGAGGATCCCGTTTACCTGACCGAACCGTTCGTCGTCAGCAGAAGCTGGCAATCGGATCCCACGGCGAATCTCCCGCGCGTGCCGGCGCCTTGCACGCCGGAAACGGAAGTGGCTGATATCAAAGGCGTCGGAGAAGTCCCGCACTACTTGCCGGGGAAGAACCCGTTCGTGAACGAAGTGACCAGGATGTACCACATCCCGGTTGAAGCCGTCATGGGCGGCGCCGAGACGATGTATCCGGAATACCGGAAGAGACTGAAGGATGCGTACGTCGCGCCCGCGATCTGCACGCGCTACTGCTGCGGCTGGGGCGCTGGCGGCGGCATGCCAGCCGTTGGGGTCAGCTGCCTCACCGGCGGCAGCCCCGAGGACGTCTCGAAGTAACCAATCACGCGTGGCGGTGGGCGTCTGGCATCCCGAGCCGGCGGACCGTGTCGCTTTCGAAATCGAACTCGATCAGCACGACCGGCTCCTTCCCGACCACCCAGGCGTCGTGTCCAGGGTCGATCGCCACGACCTGCGGCGCTTCGAATTCGACGACGCAGCCATCGGCGTACTCGACGTGGACCTCACCCCGCACGAGAAATCCGACGTGGGCGTGCATACAGAGGTCCGTGCCGACGATGGATTTCATGTCCTTCGACCAGCGGTAGCCGGGCGGATACGTCATGCGCTTCACGCGGGCGGCCCCTGCGCGCCCCACCTCGAGCGTGACGTGACCGACCGTACGGCGGTCGGCGCCCCTGACCGGCGCGGTCAGCGCATCGTGCGATTTCTTCGGGCTCGCCTTTCGTCGCTTCGCCGGCCGGGCGGACGTCTTGTGCTTCTTGCGAGCGACAGATTTCTTTTTCATGCTTGATCACCCCTCGTATTGCAGCACGTGCAGGCCGGCGTTCCAGTCGCTGACATACATGATGCCGTCGGTCGTGACGTAGACGTCCGCCGTCTTCGCGGCCAACGCGACATTCGGCCGCGGGTCGATCAGCCGCTTGGGAACCGGCGGTTCCCAGGAGGCCACCTCCCTCGGCGCAAACGCGTCCGTGATGTCGAACACGCGCACGCCGGCGTTGCCCCAGGTTGCGAAGATCGTGTTCTCGCTTTGAAAAGAGCCTGGCCTGTTCTCGTGCAGGTTGTGAGGACCGAAGGTGCCAAGGGCGCAATAGTCCCGATCCTTTGGCGTCGGCAGCGTGGAGATTGGCACAGGATTTCCCGGCACGCTCACATCCACGACAAACGTGTGAAACGTGCCCTTGGCGCATTGCTCCGCATTCGCCTCGTCGGCCACGACCGCCAACTTGCGTCCGGGGAGCGGCAGCGGCGTGTGCGTACCGCCGGGAAAGGGCGGCGACCAGTTGATGTGCGAAAGCAACTTGGGCGCGGTCGGGTCGCTGATATCGTGGACGGTGAAGCCGCCATCGCGCCATGCGCCGTAGCCGCGATCACCTGCGGTGATCATGTGGTGCAACGCGACGCGGCGGCCCTTGGGAACCTCGGAGGTTTCGCCGCCCGCGCGATGCATGCCGGCCAGCCACCAGCGCGACACGATCTCCGGCTTGGTGATGTTCTTCAGGTCGACGATGCACAGGATGTGGTCGGTGAAACCGTCGAAGTGGGCGGACACGTAGGCGTAGCGGCCGCCCGGCCACCACAGACGGTTGATGCCAAGACCCGGCATTTGCAGGAAGGAGATTTCCTTCATCTCGCCTGGACGGGAGATGTCGTGGATGCTCAGGCCAGCACGGAACGCCTTGCGGTTGGTGATACTGTCGGCCAGCGTGTTCTCAAAATACCCGCGCATGTTGTCGTAGGATTGCATCGCGACGATGTTGGCGCCGTTCGCGAGCAACATCAGATCGTCAGAGACCTGCAGGTGATGCGTGCGGGTATTGACCCCCGCGGTGAAGAAGCCGACCGGTTTCAGCTGACGCGGATCCTCGGCGTTCAGGATCGTGACGCCGTCGCTGAACATGTGGCCGACATAGACATGGCGGCGGTTGACCATCACCTGCACACCGTCCGGACGACCGCCCTGGTCGCTGTACGACAGGTGCCGGATCCGGCGACCGACGCCCTGCGGCGGAATCGGGCCTTCCGCGGCGGCGCACGATCCGAGCGGCAGGCACGAGAGTGTCGCCAGACCGAGCAGGCCTGCGAGGTGATCGCGGCGAGTCATTTGAGTCATCGTCATGCCCTGAGGTCGTAACAGAGCAGCCTCGGGGTCGTCTGCCGGAACAGATCGCGGCTGTTCTGCACGACGTACAACAACCCGCGACTGAGCACAGGCAGGGCCCAGGACTCTCGCGCGGGGAACAACCAGGCGCGCGAGATGCGGTCATAGCCCTTCGGCGTGAGGTTCAGCCAGAGCAGGTGCCCGAGCTCTCCAAGACACAGGAACTGACCGTCGACGGCGAGCAGCGATCCTCTGTACGTCCCCACGGTTTGCTGCTGCGGCTGTCCGAACCCACCCGTCGGCTGGATCATCTCGGACCACTCCGGCGTCTCACGCCACTCGACCTTGCCGGTCGCCGCGTCCAGACAGACGAGCCCCGCATCCGGCTCGTTTCGACCATCGAATCCGTACAAGTAGCCGTCGCGGTAGATGGCCGTATTGAAGTGCAACCCGATCTCTTCGTTCGTCCACACGACGCGATGGGTGAAGTCCGGCCTCACCTCGACCAGCGCACTCCCCGCGCGGTAGCTCGCCGACACGAACACCTTGTCGTCGAACACCACCGGGCAGGAGGCATTGACCGACTCGTAGCTTCGGCTCCTCCACGGAAACGCGAAATCGACGCGGCCGTTGGCGGGATCGATCGACATCAGGCCGCCGGTCGGTGGGGTCGACTCCCCTCCGGCAAACACGAACACCCGCCGCCGACCGCGGACGACGGCCGGAACCGGAGAGGCATAGCTCGGACCCCAGTCCTTCCCGGCGCGCCAGACTTCGCTTCCGGTCGTCTTGTCGAGGCCGACGACGGTCGGCCCGCCCGGTGCACCGACATTAATAATGAGGAGCCGGCCTTCGACGAGCGGCGTCGAGGCGGTGCCGAAGAAATCCTGCGGAACTTTGTACTCCGACCGTAGATCCCGCTTCCACACGAGCTTTCCGGATGCGACGTTCAACGCGTGGAGCTTGCCTTCCGCGCCCACCGCATAGACGAGGTCGCCGTCAATCACCGGACTCGATCGCGGACCGTCGTTGTACCCGTACCGATCCCTGTACGTCGTCGGGTACTTGAAGCGCCAGACACTCGCGCCGGTCTCCGGGTGCAGACACTCCACGGCCTCTTCGTCCCCCACGCGATGGAGGAGCACCAAGCGTCCGCCCGCGACGGCCGGCGACGAGTACCCGGAGCCTCGCGGAAATTCCCACACGAGCGACGGGGGCAGCGTCCGGGTCAGCTTGGTCTCGGTGGAGTGGGCGTCGTGCGTGGGGCCAAGGAACGAGGGCCAGTCGCTCGTCACGGCGCCGCTCGAAAGCGGCTTCGGTGCCCGAAGCACACGGGCCTGACCGAAGGTCTCTGGCAAGCGAAGAGCCTGCACCGCCAGGACCTGCAGCATCTCACGGCGTGAGATCACTGTCCGCCGCCTCTCCCACCCCGGCCTATCCGATATTCGCGGATGATCTTCAAGTAGTCCTGGTCGGCGGTGCTCACGCCAGCACTCAAATTGCTCAGCACTCGACGCGCGAGGCGCCGTTCTGCGGAATCTTCGGCGCCCTTGGCCTGCATCGAGAGCTGCTGCCATTTCTGGCGAAGCTCCATCAGCGCGTTCTCCCGCTGCTGGGGGATAGTCAGACGATCTTCCGCAGACCATACAGACGCAAGCACCCGTCGTTCTCGCTCATCATCGTCTCGATCGTTCTTGATGGCGTCGAGTACGCCCTTGTCACGACCGAGAACTGCGGCTCGAGCCTTAAACGCCGACACATCCTTCAGGCCTTCGAAATCCGCAACGAGACCCTGCAGAGCGAGAAATGCGTCCTTGTCTTTGCCCGCGCCAATCACCGCGACGTGCTTCTCAAAGACTTGATCGATCTCTCTCTCGTCGCGAGGCTTCAGGCCGGTCTTCATCGCCTGAATCTCCATGAACTCCACGGCCTGGAGCGCCAGCGCGCTCGACAGCCAGAGATGCCCGCCTTCGAAGATCGCCAGCCGATGGGGCGTTGTCAGGTTGCGATCGAGCTCCCGCATTTCCGAGAGATTGAAGTCTTCAGTGCCGGCGGTCGCGAAAATCGGAAATGGTACCGTCTTGCGCACCACGCCGTCCGGATATCCCGCGCTCGATGCTATGACGCCAGCGACTTTGGTAGACGAAGCGAGAGCGACGCCGAGCGCGACGCGCGCCCCGCCCGACATGCCGGCCGTGTAGATGCGCTTCATGTCGATGTGAAAGCGCGTCATCACATCGGTCGACATCCCTGTGACGGCAGGGGAACTCGCCTGTCCGTTGCGCGAGTTGTTCGACCCGGCGACGATGAAGCCGTACTGCTCGGCGGCAATCTGGTAGCGCTCGACGCCATTGCGGCCGCGGCCGCCCGGATCGAACAAGAAGATCACCGGCCACTGGCGATCGGGCGTGTAACCGGACGGGACGTACAGCGCGTAGCTCTGGGACGGCTCGGCCGCGCACTTCACGTCGTCAACGATCTGACCCGCCGGCAGATTCTGGGCGAGGGCGGCTGAGGCCACGAGCGCGATCAGCAGCTGAAACATGGTGGCTATTATATGATTTCGGCCTATGACGAAACGTGGAGTTCTGCAGGTTGCCGCGGTCATCGCGGTGCTGACGATGGCGGGATGCAGCGGGAAGCCTGGCGCGGACGGCTTGCGAGACTCATTTGCGCAGCAACTCAAGTCGAATCGCGCCGTGAAGGATTTCCAGCGAAGCGGCGACGACCTGTCCTTCTCGGGCCCCGGTGTGGACGGCAGCGGCGTGGCTAGGTGGCGCGTCCACATCGACTCGGCGGTCATCGAATCGGTCGACGACGTCCGGGCGCCTTACAAGGGCACCGTGAAGTCGTCGTGGTACGCGAACGATCAAGTTATCAAACCGAGCAGCAGCGGCCGCGACTCCAATCTCCCGGTCGGGCTCACCGACAACGGCCTGGCCCAGGATTGCTACGCGCTCTGGGACCCGGCCAAGAAGGAATGGGGCTGGTGACGTACTACCGCAGGCCGAGTGGCTCGATCGTGTCCGGCAGGTAGTCCTCGAATTCGAGTGGCAGCCGCCCCCACGATTGGAGGCGAACCCACCGCAGGCCGGCACAGATCAGCAGCAGGATGGCGGTGACCACGAGCCATGGCCGCAGGCCAGAGATGGCAACCTGCTCGAGGACTCCGCCGATCGGCACCAGCCAGAAGAGCACGAGTATGGCGATCAGCACTGTGTGGGCCGCGGGCCGCTTGGCGAACAACACAGTACATGTGAACGGAATCCTGCGCCAGTTGCCAAGAACCACTTCGACGAACATCCAACCGAGCAGAACGATTACGGGCAGCCCCGCCAGCGCGCTCCGAAGGCCGAGCACCGCGGCCTGAACAGGAAACACAAGAGCCGCGGGCGCCAGCACGCCGGCACCACCCAGTGTGTCTCTGATGGCATTCATCTGATGGCGGCGAGAGGTTTCGGCTTCCGTGAATTGAAACACCCAGGCAGCCTTCAGATTGGCCGGCAGGAGCATCGCTTCACGAAGTCCGACGACAGTCGCGACGATGAGCGTCAGCGGCGCTCGGAGGACCGCGCCGATGAGGAATCGCTCCTGACTGCCGACGTTCCCGAGCACGCTATTCGCCGTCAAGGCGGAGCCGGCCGCAAAGATACCGAAACAGACGAGTTGATGAAGGCTGCTCCGGCGCAGCGTGGCGCCGGTGAACGCCTGAACCGCTTCATAGGCCGGATGTCTTGTCGGCAGCCACCGAGGCCACGACAACGGCGGATGCCGGGCGCGCCTCCCCATGCGCGTGGCGTCCACGACGACGCGATCGAAGCGCCGATAGAGCGCCAGGTAGCAACCGGCGGCAATCAGGGCCGTCGCCGCCGTCCCGACGATCGCCATCAACGCGAGCCGGACGAAATATGGCTCTCGGCTGCCAAGCAGCCATTGCTGCACACCAAGAAACCAGGCGGGCGCCACGAAGTACAGCCAGCTCGCCTTCGCGTGCAGGGAGGGGGCGATAGTCGGGATGCGATCTACGAACGGCAGGGACAGCACGAGGCCGCAGACCATCACGGTTTGCGTGCCGACGGACAAGCCCCGCAGCCAGCTCTGCGGCGCGATGACGGTGATGAGACCCTGGATCGCGACGATGGCGGCAACCGCGAAGATCGAGGCCAAGGTGCCTGCGGCTGCCTGAGCGAGAGCGCGATCAAGGAGCGGGCTCTCCGCCCATCGCCCGCCCGACACGAGCGCGAAGGGCAATCCAATCACGACGTTCGCGCAGATGATGAAGATGGCCGCGAACAAGAACAATGCGGTGAGCTTGGCGGCAAAGATCGTCCGGCGCGGCACCGGGAGCGCCATCAGAATGCGAAAGTCCGTCTCGTCCGGGAAGAGCGAGCGCGACACGAGCGCGATGGCGAACGCCGTGACGAGCATCGGCAGCGAGATCATCAGCAAACGGTCCGCCTGCACCATCACTCTGTACACGTCCGCGTTGGGCAGCCCGGCGTACTTACCGAGATACAGGCGCAAGAGCAGCAGGCCGAAGGCGACGATGCCCGACAGCACGCCGATCATCGCCCGCCTGAACGACTCCTCGCCGGCATCGTCGAGAAAGGTGAGGCGAAAGAAGCCCTGAAAGAAGTGACGCGTCAGCGTCGAGAACGGCGCCGGTCGCGTGTCGCCGCTCACGACCGAACGACCTGCAGAATGTCTTCCGCGACGCTCGTGTAGTCGTCCTGACGAGTAACCCGCGCGAACACCTCCTCGAGCGACTCGGCGTGCGAGCCACGCAGCTGGTCGACCCGATCCTCGGCGACGACGCGGCCACCGTGAAGAATCACCACTCGAGAGCAGAGCTGTTCGACCACATCGAGGCGATGTGAGCTGAAGAGAACCATGCGACCGTCTCGAACGAACAGACGAAGAAGCGTCGTGAACAGCTGGCCCGCGCTGACGTCGAGCCCCGAGAACGGCTCATCCAGTACCAACAGATCCGGGTTGTGGAGGAGCGCGGCCGACAGCAGGACGCGCTGCCGCATGCCCTTCGAGAACGCCGACATCGACGCGTACCGGCTCTCCCACAACCCAAACAATCGGAGCAGGCGCTCGATCTTCTCGTCAAGGCCCCACCCCGTCAGCCCTCGCAGACGACCGACGAGGCGGAGGTACTCGGGAGCGGTCAGGTAGGTATAAAGGTGAGGCTCCTCAGGAACGTAGCCGATGCGTCGCTTGTAGTCCTCAGGGTCTGTGTTGAGTTTCTGCCCGAAGAGCGACAGCGAGCCGCTCGACGGCTCGAGCAGGCCGACCACCATGTTGATCGTTGTGCTCTTGCCGGAACCGTTCGGGCCGAGATAGCCGAGGATTTCGCCCGGACTGATGGTGAAGCTGACGTTGTCGACGGCGAGCAAGGCCTGATAGCGCTTGTTGAGATTGCACGCTTTGAGCACTTTGGGGCCATCCGTCCACACTACATGTTAGGGCCGTAGGGTCCGGCTTCAGCCGGACCCTTGCGAAGGCGGAAAGAATACAGGCAGTACGACACGACAAAGAGAGCCGGACCGCCGAGCGTGGCGGACACCATCACACGCTCAAAGTTCGGATTCGACAGAAAGGCTCCAGATACCATGAACACCAGGCCGAGACAGACCATCAGGTAGCCGGCCATCCGGTGCGTTTGGATCCAGAGGCAGCGGTTCGCGAGCGTCCCGGGGGTGCGAAAACCGAGCGCGAGGTTTGGCCTCGTTCGGGGCAGCAAGTCCCCAATCCTGATCATCAACACGCCGAACAGCACGATCGTCGTTCGTGTGAGCCACGTCCTCTCGGTCAGAACGCCGGTCAATGCCCCGATCATCATCAGGTGAATCGCAATCAGGAAAAGAATGACAGCAAACACAATGGCGCCGTACGTCGGCTCGAACGCACCGGCGGTCTCTCGCCTTGAATCCCGCGCCCACACGCGGCTGACCACGAGGTAGATCACGGCGGCGGCTGTTGGAAGGACCAACGCGATTTCGATTCGCGCTGACAGCGGATCGCCGCCTGGCGCAAAACCAGGAATCCTCGAAAACAGCACGAGGCTCGCCAGATAGCCGATCGCAATGACGATCAGATGGCGCCAGCTCGCGAATCCGCTCATCTCACACCTCCTCTATATCTCTTGGCCCCTCGGGCGCGCCTTGCCACTCGCCAGCCTGGGCTTGATCCAACCCATCAGATGCTGCACCACATCTTCGAACACCGTGGTGTTCAGTTCGTAGTGAATCTCCTGCCCTTTCCGCTCGGTGGTCACGAGCCCGGCATCGCGCAGAACGGCCAGGTGCCGTGAAATCGTCGGCCAGCTGGAGTCGAAACGATCCGCAATTTCACCCGAGGTCCGCGGCCCGCTCCGCAGCATCTTCAAAATGCCCCGTCGGGTCTCATCCGCGAGGGCCCGGAAGACCGCATCGGTGGTCGCCATATTCTTAGTTGATTAGCACATTAGCTAATTATAGAATCCTCTGTCAATGACAATTCTCTCCGGGCCATGGCTGGATCAGCTGACGCAGGATCTTCGAGCCGCCGTACGGAGCCTCACGCGCTATCCCGTGGCCGCCACGGTGGCCGTGTTGTCGCTGGCCGCTGGCATCGGCATCGCGAGCGCCGCGCTCGCCATCCGCGACACGATCTTCAGAAACCCACCGCCCCTCTATCGCCAGCCGGAACAGCTCTCGTTCGTCCAGACCCACGACGGCGGCCCACCACGCCCCGTTCCTCTCGACTTGTACAGAGCGTGGACCGAGACGCCCAATACCGGTCAGCAGTGGGCGGGGGTTCGGCCCAGCCGTCGAGACGACGTGCGCGCGGGCGATCGAACCGAGACGCTGAGTGTTCAGGCCGTCACACCGAATCTCTTTTCAGTCCTCGGCGTGCAGGCAGCTGTCGGCCGGACGTTCGACCAGCTCTCGAGTGGCGATGCCTCTTCGGTCGTGCTCTCACACCGGGTCTGGGAACTCCTGTTCGACGAGCGCCCGGATGCGATCGGACAGACAGTCTGGATCACCGATCGGCCGTACATCGTCGCCGGCGTGATGCCGGAGCGATTCTGGTTCATGAGCATCGACGCCTTTGTCTGGACCGCGCTCGACATCAACGCCCTTCCAGCCGACAACACCCTCGAGGTCGTCGTCCGGCGTCCAGGCGGAGTCTCTGAGTCCGGTCTGGAAGTGTCGCTCGGCCCAGGCCTTGCCGAGTACGTACGGACGCTTCATCAGACGGATCGCGCGATTCGCGTGAGTGTTGAAGGCGTCGGCGGTACACCGATCAGCCATCAGGTCGCGTTGGTCACGCCTTTTCTATTTGCCGGCTGCGTCTTGCTGACGTGGCTCATCTGCTGCGCGAACGTCGCGGTCCTCCTCATTGCGCAGTGGACGGCGCGCGAGCACGAGTTTGCGATCCGCACGTCGCTCGGGTCGAGCCGCGGACGTCTTGTCCGGACGCTGCTCACCGAATCCGTGGTCATCGCCACGACCGGTGGCCTGCTCGGCTTGTGCGCGACGATGGCCATCAGCGCCTTTATTCGTTACCACTCCGGGCCGTTGACGCGCATGTTCGATACCTCGATTCACTCGGGCGTCATCGTGGGGTCGGTCGCCCTGACCTTCCTGACCGGATTGCTCGCCGGGCTGGCGCCGGCGGTGTACGAAACCCGCCGGCTTCAAGCCAATCCGCTCAGGGCCGTCGCCTCCGAGCGCACGCGTCAACGCTGGCGTCACGCGCTGGTCATCACCGAAATCACGGCGACCGTGGCGCTGCTCGTCGTGGCCGGCGCCATGATCGACGGATATCGTCGCCAGTTGTCCTCCGACCTCGGGTATCCGACTCATTCCCTGCTCGTCGTCACCGTCGAGAATCCTGAAGGCGTCCCCGCCGAACCGATTCTGGCGTCTCTCACCAGCAATCCCGACATCACCACGGCGGCCGCGGCTTCGTCCGCGCCGTTTGGCGCAGGCTTGACGCTGCCGGCGGCCCCGGTGGCGCTTGACGCCGGCGGCGCCAATGCGGTGAGGGCGGCCCGGTCGCTCGTGAGCCCCCGCTTCTTTGAAACGCTCGGCGTGCGCATGCGTGCCGGTCGCGCTTTCGTGGACGATGACCGATCGACCGCGCCGACCGTCGCCATCGTCAACGAGTCGCTGGCCAGCCGGCTCCTGACCGGACAGAATCCTATCGGCGCTCATCTCTGGCTGGATCGGACGGGCTATGAGGTGGTGGGTGTGGTCGCTGACTATCTCCCGTTTCCGCTCTCGCGCCCGGCACCAGCCATGTACCTCCCGCTCGCCGCAAATGGGGGCGCCGCGACGCGTCTGGTGTTCGTCGTCCGGACGCCGACAGCCATGGGGCCGCTCGTCGTCGGCCTGCGTCGAGACATTCCTCGGGTCGGGCGCGGAACGGTTGTCGCCCGCACAACCAATGTGGACGAGATCCTGGCGATTGGCGCGCAGGAGACGCTGGCTGGAACCGCTCCGCTCCTGCCCCTGATCGCGGTCGGCATCGCGCTGACGAGCGTGGGTGTCTACGCGGTGCTCGCCTTTGCCGTCGCACGCCGATCGAAAGAGCTGGCCGTGCGCGTCGCCATGGGCGCGACGCGACGAGACATTGCTCGGATCGTGGCCACGCTGACCTTCCGCCTGATCGCCATGGGATCGCTCCTGGGCACTGGCGCCACCTTCGCACTCAGCCGCGTCGTGCGAGCCTCGGGTGGCGCCGGCTCGATCTACGACACCCCGTCGTGGCCGGCCTTCGTGCTTCCAGCCCTCATCTTGACAGGTGTCGGCCTGTTGGCAATGTGGATCCCGTCGCGACGGGCGCTCAGGATCGAGCCGGCGGCGCTGCTACGGGTTGATTGAGGTCCGGCTGAAGCCGGACACAACGTACGTGTGGGAGGCGAACAACCTGTAGACTCTCCCGAGGCTCATGAAGAAGCGTCGAACACCGCCCCCCAGCCACGGGAAGGCGGCCGAGATCCCGCCACCAGCAGGCACCAATGCGTGGGTTGTCGCCCTGGTCTCAGGCTTCGTGCTCTTAGCGCTTCTCGCTACGCGTTACCTCGGCGATACCGATCTGGGCTATCACCTCAGAGGCGGCCAGTGGATTCTCGAGCACCGCGCCTTCCTGTCACGGGACGTTTACACCTACACGCGTTCGACCGCCGATTACCTGGATCTGCATTGGCTGTATCAAGTCCTGATCTATACGACCTACCGCGCAGGCGGATACGTCTCCCTTTCCGTTCTCAACATTGCCCTGATCGGGGCCGTGTTTGCCGTGACCCAGAAGCGCCTGCAGATGACCGGCGCTCCCTTGTGGACGTGCGCACCTCTCCTCTTGCTGGCGATCCTGGCCAGCGAAGTGCGTTTCCATATGAGGCCCGAGATCCTCAGCTGGCTGTTCATGTCGCTCATGCTCCTGGTCCTCGAGCTGCGGCGCAGCCACGGCCGCAACGTCCTCTTCCTGCTTCCCGTCATTCAGGTGATTTGGACCAACTGTGAAGGGCTGTTCGGGATCGGCTGGGGGGTAATGGGATTCTATTTGGTCGCCGATCTGGTCCATTCCGCCAAGCTCGACAAGACCCTGTGGCGCTACTCGACGGCGGCGATCGCCTCGTCACTCATCAATCCGTACTTCATCCGTGGGGCGCTGCTGCCATTCACCTATCTCGCCACGCTCGACGCCGCGAGCCCGTTCAAGCAAACGATTGCCGAGTTTCAATCTCCCTGGTCAATGGGAGGCCGGTTCACCTATCCTGCGCTGACGATTTATTCCTATCAGTTGTATTGCGTTCTTCTCCTCTTCTTTTTCGTCTCCACACTGAAGAAGAGGAAGGTCCACGAGTTCCTTCTCGCCGGTGTGCTGTTTTATCTGTCGGCCACCGCCCTCAGAAACATTCCCCTGTTCGTCATCGCCACTCTCCCTATCGCCGCCGCCAGTTGGAAGGACGTGAATTGGGGCTGGTTCAGGCAGCTGCAAGCCCGCACCCTGTCCAGGCCGGCCGCCGGCTGGGCGTTGACTCTTGTGATGCTGGGCATGGCGTCGCGAACGATCACCAGCGCTCAGTACGTGTTGGAAGCACGATTGGACCGTTTTGGCGTCGGGCTCGACCGCGAGACTCAGCCCGTCCACGCCGCCGAGTTCCTGGTCCAAAACCATTTGGATGGGCGGATTCTCAATCAAGTGAACACCGGCGGCTGGCTGGATTGGACGCGCCCGGGACAGGTATTCATCGACGGACGAACGGAGGTCATGGGCGAGGAGCTCTACGTCGAGAGTCTGTCGTCTCTGAGCCCTGGCGGACTCGAACGGACCATCGCCAAGTACCAACCAGACATTCTGTTCTTCAGTCCCGCGACCGCCCGTCAATGGGTGACCGACCTCAACAAGATGCCGGATTGGCGCCCGGTGTTCCTCGACGAATCGGCGTGTGTCTTCTTGCGGAGGGACTACGCGCCGCAGGTGCCGACACTCGATGTCGACCGGTTGCTGGCGGACATGACGCTGTCCAGAGAAGCGAGTCCGAGCGCGCTGGCGATGCTGCAGGAACCGGCTCCCCCAACCTGGCACCGCATAGCCGACGGTTTTTTCAGGCCGGCCATCCATCCAAACGGACTTCAGGTGATGGCGCTCTTCTTTTGGTACCGCGGAGACTTCCAGGTCGCGGAGACTCTTTTTCTCGAGTGCCTCAAGCGGAGCCAGGCGGCGTACGACGATTTCTATTTCAATATGGGCGTGATGTATTACCAGTCCGGCCAGGACGCCAAGGCCAGAACCTGCCTGGAGCGCGTCCTCCGAGGCAACCCCGACAACGCGACCGCCAGGAAGATCCTCGGCTTGTAGAGTTCCTACTTGAGCCTCGACAGCAGGTCGCGTGCGCGCGCACCGAACTCTTCGTCGGTCGCGACTTTCTCCGCCCACTGTCGCGCAGCGTCTTTTCGAGACAAGTTGTAGCAGGCCGCCGCCAGGTTGAACCACGTCGTCGCCATCATGCGGCGGCCCGAGGCGATCTGTTGCTCGCGTGATGCGATCTGGCGCTCCCGGCGATCCGCCGGCATGTCCGACTTCCGAATTCTGTCGATGTCCACGACGAGGGCTCGCTCGGCCCGTTCGAAGCACGGGCCAGCTTCCATCAACACCGCCTCGGCTTGCGTCCACTGACTGAGCTCGCCGAGCACGCCGCCCAGATAGAACTGGGTCTCGCAATCGCCGCGATCGAGCGCACGCGACTCGTCGAATTTCGCGCGTGCCACCTCGGTTTCCCTTCGGCGATACGCGATGATGCCCGCCAGCTTCGATACGGGGGCCTGGATCCACAGCTTGGCGGCCGCCTCGACATCGGCCCACGCGGCGTCGTACTGCTCCAGCTGCAGTTCGGCGAACGCCCGCCAATAGCGCGCCTCGCCTATGTGCCACCGACCCAGTGCGATGAGATCGTCGGTCGCGGCGATCGCGCTCGTGTAGCGTCCCAGGTAGAAGAGCGCGCGAATCTTCCCGAGCAGCGCGTCCGGCTCGCCTGCCTCGATCGCGAGGGTGCGATCGTAGAAGTCGGCGGCGGACTCGAATTCTTCAACCGAGAGATAGAGATTCGCCAGGGCATTGGTCACGACCGGCCAGCGCGGTCGCCACGCGTACGCCCGCTGCAGATGGTCGACGGCGTCATCGAGCTTACCGGTGAGCGTCGAGGTCAAGGAAAGGTAGTAGTGGACCTCGACGAAACGGTCGTCGCCCTGCATCAAGCGGTCGAGGGTCACCGCGTCCAGGATGCCGCACGTCGCGCGCTCCAGATCGATCAGCGGCACATCGCGCCACGCGGCCAGTTCCGCCACCCACCCGCTGGCGGCCTGCCGCGTCGGCGTGTTGTACGCGCAATTGAACCCGAGCCAGAGATACGCCGACAACGGATCGTCGCCGATCTGCGGGTGGAGCCGTGCCGGCCACGCGTCACGATTCCTGCTGGCGAGCAGCCTGCGGTTCAATGGCAGGTCGCCAGAGGCCGGCGAACCTCCAGCCGTCCGCGAGGGCATCGTCTCGGCAATCTCGAGGATGGGGTCGATGATCTCGTTCAGCGACTCAGCGGCGGCCGCCAGCTGCCGCGCTCGCTCGAAATAGCCGCTCTCCTCAATCCCGAGCTCCCGTTCGCGGAGCCCTGCCAGCACCGCCGTCCGAGTCGCCCGTTCGGTAGCGACGCCGGCGACCTGAGGGACGGTTCGCAGTGAGTCGTAGGTGTTGAACGCGGATACAAGACAGTCGAGACAGCCGGCGCGGACGAGCGCATCAGCCTCGGCGAGCCGTTCGGGGGCCCGGCTATCCACACGGTCCGGTGTTTTCGGCGCGACGACAGCCGGCTTGGCCGGGGAGCAGGCAGTCAGCCCGGCCAGGGCGGTGAGCAGGAGGATGGCCCACGGGCCACGCATCGGCACGTTAGACACCGGAGGCCCTCAATTGGACCTCCGGTGGTCATCAGTCGTTTCGATTACTTGAAGTTGAACTTCGCGTAGTGAGAGGTGCCGTCGGCCAGTTGTACCTGCAGCAGCCGGCAGCCGCTCCAGCCCTTGGTCGTCTGCCAGTTGAAGATGAATTGGGTTCCGTCGTAGCGAAACACCGTTGAGCCCGGCGAGGTCAGCTGTTCCTCGACGATGTCGCTCGGCGACGCGTCGCAGGCGATTGGCGCCGAAAGCAGCGAGACCAACGATGCGAGATCGGTGACCTGGACGCCGCTAGCATTCGTCAGCTGCCATTTCACCGGGATGGTCCGCCCCCCGCTTGCCACGTTGATCACCGGCAGATTGTCGGTGGGTTGCAGGAAACCGACGAAGGTGTACTGCACCGTGTAGGTGTGCGTTTCCGAAACGGAGTTGCCTGCCGCGTCGGTCGCCGTCACGGTGAAGGTCTTGCTGCCGACCGTGGCTGTGTTGATGTTCGCACCGCTCACCAACGTCCCCGCACACGAACCCATGCCGGAACCGGCGTCGTTGCACGAATAGCTCGCGGCGACGGCTTGATTGATCACGTAAATGGCGCCATTCGGGGGAGTCGCAAAAGTGATCGACGGCCCTTTCCTGTCTACTTTGTTCCCCCCGATGGGACCCGCGACCGCACAGTGGCCGGCCACATCGCAGACAGTGCGGGTACCGGTTTGTGCGTTGGGCATCTCGGTCCCACTCGCGACCACGGTGACGAGCGAGAAGCTGGCATCTGCCCCATTGGCCAGACCTGAGCCGCAGTCCGAGGCGGTGCAGGCAATGCTCACATTCGAGGCATGCCACAGCCCGTCGGCTGAACCACACACGATCACCGGCGCGATGGTATCAACCACATGCACCACGAAGGTGACCGCAGTCGCGGGATTGCCGGCGACATCGTTGTCGTGGCACATGACCGTCGTGTTGCCCAGCGCAAACTGGGTCCCTGACGCGGGCAGACACGACACGGGGCCTGGTCCACTCGTCGCGTCGGAGACGGATGGAATCGTGTACGCCACGATGGCACCAGACGGTCCCGTCGCCTCAGCGGTTTCGTCGCCGTGGGCGGCGATCGCTGGAGCGGCGATGTCCACACTCAAGGGACCTACGGTTGATGACGCAGGGTTGCCTGCCTGATCCTGAATGGTTCGCGATACGGACTGGTTTGCTCCATCGCCGAGTGTGACGGCGGCGGGACACGTGCCGGCGACACCCGACGTCCTATCCTGACATGAGAACGCGATCGTCGGCGCGCCCGTGGCAATGTTGTACCAGCCCGAAGCAGCCGGGCTCCCCGGCGTCGTCGTGCCGGTGATCGTCGGCGGCGTCAGGTCGACCTTGAGATTCGATACGGTGACGGACGCGGGATTGCCCGCCTGATCGTGAATCGTGCGCGACACTGATTGGTTGGCGCCGTCACCGAGGGTCACGCCCGCCGGGCACGCACCATCGAGGCCCGACAGGTTGTCCTGGCACACAAAGGCGATCGTCGGCGCGCCCGTGGCGATGTTGTACCAGCCCGATGCGGCTGGGCTTGCCGGCGTGGTCGCGCTCGTCAGCGTTGGCGGCGTGGCGTCGCGCTTGACGGTGACCGACTGAGACGCCGTGCCCCCACTGCTCGTCGCCGAGCAGGTGAACGTCGTGCCCCCCGTGTCGGCAGTCACGTTGCTCGTGGTGCACCCGGTCGTCGAGGTGACCGCGGATTCCGGATCCGTCACGGTCCAACTCACCGACACGTTGCTCGTATACCAGCCGTTGTTTCCGATTGTGCCAGTCACATTCACCGTGATCACCGGCGGCGTCGCATCCGTGACATGCACGACGAAGGTCGTCGAGACAGCTGGATTGCCGGCGACATCGCTGGCATTGCAAGTGACCGTAGTGTCTCCCACAGCGAACGAACTACCCGATGCGGGCAGGCACGACGCCGGCTGCGGACCGCTCGTGGCGTCTGTCACCAAAGGCGCCGTGTAGGTGACCACCGCATTCGGCGCGCCCGCGGCCACGGCGTTTTCGTCCCCATGGGTTCCGATGAGCGGCGCTATCTGATCGACGTTCAGGGGACCGACCGTCAGTGACGCGGCATTGCCCGCCTGATCATGAACGGTCAGACTCAGAGACTGATTCTGACCGTCGCCGAGTGTGACAGCCGCGGGACACGTGCCGGCAACACCCGACGTCGCGTCCTGACAGAAGAACGTAATCGTCGGCGTGCCGGTCGTGATGTTGTACCAACCGGAAGCAGCCGGACTTCCAGGCACTGTCGTCGCCGTGAGGTCTGGCTGGGTCGCATCCCGCTTGATGGTCACCGATTGCGACGCCGTGCCACCGGCGCTAGTGGCCGTGCACGTAAATGTCGTGCCCGTCGTGTCGGAGGTCACGCTGCTCGAGCCGCATCCGGTCTGCGACGTGACGGCCGATTCCGGATCAGTCACGGTCCAGTTGACGGTCACATTACTGGTATACCAGCCGTTGTTTCCCAGGGTGCTGGTCACGCTGAGCGTAATCACTGGCGGTGTGGAATCAAATGAGACGCGCCGAACGCGGTTGTTGAGTGTGTCTGCTATGAAGAGATTGCCACCAGATGGGCTCACGAAGATGCCACGCGGGTTCGCAAGCAGCGCGCTGACCGCCGGGCCGCCATCGCCCTGAAATCCGAGCCCGCCAGTACCGGCCACCGTGTTGATGACGCCTGTGGCGGCGTTCACCCGACGAACGCGGTTGTTCGCGCTTTCGGCTATATACAGGTTGCCCGCGCTGTCTACGGCGACATCCCAGGGATTCAGCCGAGCGCTGGTGGCCGGTCCACCATCGCCCGAGAACCCCAACACACCGGTTCCCGCTACAGTGGTGATCTTTCCGGTTGTGTCAACTTTGCGGACACGGCCTCCGTTAAGCTCCGCTATATAAAGGTTACCGGGACTGTCCACGGCAATCCCGACAGGGCCATTCAAGTTCGCGGATGCGGCCGCGATGTTGTCTCCGTTATACGCGGTTGAACCGGTTCCGGCGAAGGTGCTGATGATGCCGCCGGCCACTTTGCGAATGCGGTTGTTGCTGAAATCGGAGAAATACATGTTTCCAGCGCTGTCCACAACCACCTTCTGCGGAGACCCCATCGCAACCCCTGGATCTGTGGCTGACCCACCGTCTCCGGCAAAGCCAGACGAGCCGCTTCCCGCAACTGTTGTGATGGTTCCAGTCACGCCGTCGATGCGGCGGATGCGTTGATTGTTGTTATCGGCCACGAAGAGATTTCCCGCGGCGTCGAACGACAGGCCGAGTGGGCCATTAAATGAAGCACCGGCGGCAGGCCCGTTGTCGCCGCCGAACGCGCTCACGCCGTTGCCCGCGAACGTGGTCATGATTCCCGTGACGGCGTCCACGCGCCGGATGCGACGGTTGGTGAAATCACTAATAAAAATGTTTCCTGCGCCGTCTATTGCGGGACCTAAAGGGCCACCAAGACTGGCCGCGACAGCGGCGAAGCCGTCGCCCCCGAAGGTCGCGCTCCCGTTGCCTGCGAAGGTCGAAATGATCTCGTCGGCCGCCCCGGTAACCTTACCGTCGACCCCGGGCGTGACGCGCCGGACGCGGTTGTTACTGGAGTCCGCGACATACAGGTTTCCGGCCGCATCGAACGCCATGCCGACCGGGATATTAAAGTGCGCAAGGCTCGCCCTTGCTCCATCACCCGAGAAGGAACCGCCACCAAAGACGCCTGCCACGGTGGTAATGATCCCTGTGACGCCGTCAACGCGCCGAACCACGTTGTTGCCTTGATCGCTGATGAAGATATTTCCGAACGGATCGACCGTGGCGGTTTGGAAACTGTTCGCGCCGGACCCGGCATTGATGGCGAGGCCGCCCTCTCCGCACAGAAACGTGTTGCAGAAGGTGCCGTTTCCCGCCACGGTGCTGATCTGGCCAGTCGCCGCAGTGACCTTCCGAATTCGGCGGTTGTTGAGATCGGCGATGAAGATATTGTCTTGGGCGTCAACAGCAACATCGAACGGATTAGCGAGGGTCGCGCCCGTTGCGGCTCCCCCATCACCTGAGAACCCGCTTAATCCCGCTGTGCCGGCGACAACTGTGGCCACCAGTGGGGAATCCAAGCGGCGGATCACATGGGCAACAAAATCTGACCAGAGGACTCTTCCATCGCTCAGAACCGCGACTCCGGTCGGCGACTGTCCTGGAGAGCCGATGGAGGGGGCGATCGAGCTGATGATCCCGGTGGCCGCATCCACTCGGCGGACGCGCCCGTTGCCGCGATCAGCAATGAATAGATTGCCGGCCCCATCCACGGCGACATCGGAAGGTCCGCTCAGGCTCGCATTCGTCGCCGGACCTCCATCGCCACTGAAACCAGAGACGCCGATGCCAGCTACCACTGTCAATGTGCCGGAAGTATCCACCTTGAAGACTCGCTGTCCGGCGGTAACGTAAATATTTCCACCGCTGTCCAACACGAGACGAGAAGGAAAGCCCAGATTTGCCGCCGTTGCGGGGAGGTTGTTGGGGCCGCCACCAGCGACGGTGCTAATGACTTGCGCGCTCGCGAGTGGCGCGGAAAGCAGGAAGGCCAGCGCGACGGGAAATATTCGGCGCACGGCTACTCCTCTCCCATTTGGCCCTGGCCCAGCTCAATCATTCGGCGGACCGGATTCTCGGCCACATTGGTGTATTCAATGCGCAGGGACGGTGTGGCGCCACGTTGCCAGCGGTCGTACTCCTGATAGGGAACCGTGAATTCAGCGGACAGGCGCACGCTCTGTCGATCCGGGATCGAAACAGTCTCTGGGTACGAGCCGTAGTTGGTCGCAGACACTAGCAAATCTTGCAGTGTGACCGTGGCGGCGGCCACGTCGGCGTCGGAGTAGTTGTATACGTGCACGGTAAGGGTGAGGCGCACGGTGTCGCCCTGCTCGGTGACGTTCGAGATCTCATAGGAGCCAGTGAAATCGCGGCCGTCGGTCGACCGAACTCTCTGCGGGGCAATCAGTAGGAGGGTAAGTAATAGGAAGCCGATTACGGAAGATCTTGTGTGGTCTTTTTGCAATGTCATCCTCAGTCCTACACGATTTGTAGGCGCAAATAATCAATCTAACTTGCACAAGGAGTCAATAAGGGAATTCGGATGAATCTGTGGCCGGACTGAAGTCTTCCTGGCGACCGACTAGTGGCTGGCGACTGCTGACCTACCTTCCAACCCAATACGCGATCTTGACGAGGAACACGTCATCTCCTGGCGCGGAGAATAGAGCCGACGCATCGCGTCCGAGCTGGAAGTCGCCGGGATTGACCTGGTCCTGCTGCTGGCGCGTCCACACGGCGTAGATGGCTGACCCGGGCTTTAGTTCCCAGCGGAACACGGTGTTGAGGCGCAGCGACTTGAAGTTGAAGTCGGGATTACCGAACGAGAACGAGCCTGCCGGGCCTGCGTCGTCGGGATCGACGATGTAGTTCTGGGACGCAGCGTCGTAGCTTAGAAGCGTGCCCGGAGAACCGTAGCCGCGAAAGTCGAATGCCCTCGGTCTGGCGAGTTCCTTGAAGGCGCTGTAGCGGCCTACCGCGAGAAGCGGCTGCGCAAAGACCTGAAGAGACACGCGTCGCGTCAGAATCGCGTTGACGCGCGTCGTCATCGACAACTGCGTCTGGTCCAGCGAGCCGAACACGTCGCGTTGGCCGTAGGTGTCCACAGCCGTAGCATCGGTGACCGTCGTCACGTACTGCGCGAAGGTCAGCGATCGGCTGAACTGCGGCCCGGTGGAAATCGTCAGCATCGGCGACGGCTTGAGGCTGACGGTTGTGCCGACGTTCCTGTTCCAGCTCCCGGCCTCGTTCGAGAAACCATTCACGTACCACTGGAGCGACAACACTCGACGCGAGTCGGTGCCCGAGTTCACATTCCACCCGGAACCCGAGGGCGAGACCATAGACGGTCCGCCGCGCGTGATTCTGTCGTCCTGGACGCGGGCAAACCAGTTGCCGCCGCCATTGAGGTACCAGTAGTTCAGGAACGTCAACGACATCTGGCCCTGCACGCCGTCGCTCTGCATGTCGCGATTGAAGTTCCAGACCCACGACTTCGCCACCCACCAGTTCTTCGCGCGCGTGAATCGGTCCGGGGTCACGTAGCGCCGCTGCAAGACGAAGTGCCCGCCGGCCCGATCGCTCGTGCCCATGAAGCCCAGATCGTTTGACTCGAAGCCGGGGCTGACACCCCAGAACGACGCATTGGCCAGCCACAGCCCGCTGTTGCGGTTGAGGTTGACGCGCCCTGTGAAGCCGGCGAGCGCCTTCCGGTTCGGATCCAGCGAGACCTGCGCCGCGTCCGGACGCTGGTAGTAGCGCTGAGGCGCCTGCTGCGCGCGCAGCATGGCGGCCGGCGATCCGCTGATGCGGCTCACGGCGAGTTTGCCGTTGATCACCCAGTCGCGTTTATCGCTCAGAAACCAGTACCCGTCGCCTCCGACGACGTCGGCGTTGTCGGCCAGACTGTCGGTGAGCGTTGGCGTCCGAAGGCTGCGTGTGACGGCCGTCGTGATAAAGCCGACGCCGGCCCGGCGTCCGATATCGCGCTGCATCCGCGCGACGAAATAGTTCGAGAGCGGCTCAACCTCTGTCTGGCCGAACACCGACCCCGTCATCGTGCTCGCGGTCTCGCGATCGGTCACCGCGTTCGCCAATCCGACACTCCACCCGCTCGGCGTTTTCCCCGTCAGCTTCGCGGCGCCCAGAATCGTCGTAGCGGCCGGCGGATCGACGAAATCGCCGGAGGCGTGCAGCTGCGGCGCACGGCCGATGCGCCTCGAATAAAACAGCGCGGGATCAGAGGTGTTGAATCCCCACTGGCTGTTGGCGCCGTTCTGACCGAAGTTGTTGAAGATCTGGCTGCCTTCGAGGAAGAACGGTCGCTTCTCCGGAAAGAAGGTCTCGAACGCCGAAAGGTTGACGACCGCCGGGTCCACCTCGACCTGACCGAAGTCGGGATTGATCGTCCCGTCGAGCGTGAAGTTGCTGGTGATGCCCCACTTCACATCGACGCCGGCCGCGCCAAACTCGCGTGAGCCGCTGTTGAACGGATCGCCGGACTTCGGTCGAATGAACTCGCTGCGTGCAGCCGTGTATGGCACCGCCTGGATGTGCGTCTTGGGCTGGAAGCCGTCAAAGCCGTCAATGTGCGCCATCCGCGAGGCGAGTCCCGTCTCGCGCTTGGGGACCAATTCCAGCCAGTCAGTCTCGTTCTTCCGGCGAATGAAGCGCGACACGTTGATGCCCCAGCTCTGCTGCTGGGCAACCTTGAAGCGAAGCTGCGATAGCGGAATCCGGACCTCAGCGGACCAACCCCCTTCGTCCATCGACACGGCGGACTGCCAGACAGCGTCCCACGTCGAGTCCTCGAACGTGTCGTTGAAGATCGCCGCGTCTCTCTGCACACCGGACGCGCTGACGCGGAACGACACGCCTGTCAGGTGGTCGAGCATGGAGTCGAGATAGATCGTCACCCAGTCCGCATCCGCATCGTCGTCTCGCTTGGCCAGCCGCCGCGAGATGAGCGCCGGCTGACTGTCAAACAGCCGCGCACAAATGTACAGAGCGGTGTCGTCGTAGAGGACGCGGACTTCCGTGCGCTCGGTCGCCGGTCTTCCCTCATCGGGATCCTGCTGGGTGAAGGCCGTCGCCGGTCGCGCGAGCAGCCACACCTCGTCGGTCGGCCGGCCGTCGATGACTGGCGGCGTCGGCGTCCGCATGGCCTGCAGGGTGCTGTGCATGTGCTCGATGCGGGTCGGCTGCTGAGCGGCGGCAAACGCCGGCACGAAGACGGTGAGGGCGACGGCGATGACGCACCTCAAAAAGTGCGAAGGTGCGAGGCTGCGAACGGTGCGAGGGTGCCGAGGTGCGTGGGTGCTCAAGTGCTTAGACATTGCGGGAGTAGCCGCTCACTGCGTCGCACGGTCGCACCTCTCGCACTTCTCGCACCAAGTATGTTGAGTGTAGACGTTCTCCGCACCCAATGGTTTGGCCTATTTCCCCTTCCGAAGAAAAATTGTTCCGTTGAAGGTGCGCAGCTCGAACTCCGGGCCTCCACCGTTGACCGAGCCGCTGATCGAATTATCGACCTCGAGGCGAAAGCGCCCGCCGCGGCCGCGCGAATCCTGCACGGTCGGCACCTTCGCCGCCCTCGGCTGAAGCTGCACGTCGAAATCCGTGAAGATATCGCCGTTATCGCTGCGCAGCTTCAGGTTGGCCTTGACGGCCGGCGGCAGCGTCACGTCGACGGCGCCATTCATGGACGTGAACGCCATCGGCTTCTGAGGCGTGATCTGCCTGAGCGTGGCCACGACCTTCCCATTCATCGAATGGGCGACGACGGAGCCGGCCACGTCGGTCAGGGAGATCGGGCCGTTCATGTTGGTCACTTCAATCTCACCCTCGACGCCCTCGACGTTGAGAGGGCCGCCGCTGAGCGTGGTCAGCCGCAGGTTCGTCTTGAGAGGGACCTCGATGTTCAGATCGCCTCCACCGAACCGTCCGGACCCAATCGACATCACATTGTTCTCTTCTTCGATCGTCACGCCGGCCGGCTGAGACAGCCGTCGGAGGCCGGTTGATTCCTGAGGCTCGCGGCGCGGAATCTGACGCGCCCCCGACGGCGTCACGGCGACATCCTTCCGATCCACGCCCTTCACCGTGATCCGGCCCTGCAGCAGATTGACCTTCACCGTGCCCGGTCGCGAGGGGTCGCTGAACGGCACGGTCAGGCGATCGGCATCGCCCTGCGCAAAGACGAAGGCGCGGGTCGTGAGCAGGGCGGCGAGAGTGACGACGAAGAAACCAATCCGTTTCATATGTGCCTGTCCTTCTTGGCTATTTCTTTTCAATCACGCGCACGTCGCCGTTGAAGCCTTCAAAAGTGAGCTCGGGACCGCCTTGTCCGACGCGCACCGCGGCGAACTGATTGGTGCGGTAAACGAATCGGCCGTTGCGGCGCTCGGCAGCGGGAGCGGGCGCGAGAGGCGTCACGTCGAAGTCTGTGTAGAGGCCACCGTTGAACGTCTTGAGCCGAAGGTCGGCGGCCAGGGTTCGTGGGAACGCGACCACGATATCGCCGTTCACCGTCTTGAATGACGAAGCCGATTTCGGGTTCGCCGCGAACGAGGCGTTGAGGCTCCCGTTGACGGTCTCGGCGCGTCCCGATCCCGTAATCCCGGTCATGTCGATTCCGCCGTTGACGTTTCTCACGTCGAAGTCCCCCGCCGCGCCGTCGATCGTGACCCGGCCACCGTTGATGGTGCACACCATCAGCCTCGTGTCCTTCGGCACGCGCAGCTCGAAGTCGATCTCCACGCGATACCGATCCTCTCTCCACCGGCCGAAGCTCCAGCGATCGGTCGAGCGATCCGAGGTGCGGCAGCCGCAGCGCTCGGCATCGGCGCAGACGCGAACCGTCCCGGCGCTCTCGGAGACATCCAGCCGCACGTCTCGCTTCGCGTCACTCGCGGCCGCGTCGCTGTCGGCGTGAATCGTCCGCTCGGCCACCAACTCGATGTCCCGCCTGTCGGAGGCGACGATGCGGATCGAGCCACTGATGTTGCTGACCTCCAGGAGGTGGTCTCCGGCACTCGACCACTGAAGAGTGCGTCGGACCGTGTCCTGGACGTCGACGACCGGGGCCGCCGGCCACGCCACACCCACGGTCGAGAACATCGCCACCACCCACGACAGAGCCCAGAGAAGAAGTCTCATGGTCATTTCCTCTCAAGCTTTACAAACCCAACCGCTCGAGACCCTGGACGGCACGGCCCCGCACCGCCTCGTTGACCATCGCATCCTGCGAAAGCCGTCGCAGCGTCCCAGCGGCACCGGTGTCCTTGGTTTCCACCATGAAATCGATGATCGCCACCTGCAGGAGCGGAGACGACGCATCGGCCAAGGCCTGCGCCGTGCCCTTGCGGACGCTGTCCTGTCCGCTGAATCGGCGAAGCGCATCGACCGCCGCCAGCCGCACGTTGACGTTCGGATCATGCAGCAGCGTGTCGAGCAGCGCGCTGACGATCGCGCTCCCCGGCTGATCGATGTCGTTGCTCCAGCTGACGCCGCGGAGGCGTTCGGTCGCCGACTGCTGCTGCATCAGCGAGAGCGTGAGCATCTCGCGCACGTCCTTGAGCTCGCGGCGGAGCTCGGTGAGATCGGCACCGGGCACAGGTGTCGGCTTGGGAAGGAGGCGGTCAAAGACGCCACCCGCCAGGACACCAACCACCAGCAGCGCCGCCGCGAACGTTGCTTGAAGAATCGGCCGCCGTGGCCACCACGCGATAGCCAGCGGTCGCTGGTTATCGGTCGCCAATCGCTCGTCGCGGAGCCCGTGCTGGTAGACCTCGAGCATCTCGTCGAACCGCGCGCGCATGGCGACCTGGTCCATCCGGTTCCCCGGGATCTCGCCGAGCCTCGCCCACACGTCTTCGGCCTCCTCAGCCTCCGCTCGACAGGCCGCACACGTGGCCAGGTGTTCGAGCAATTCCACGCGGGTCGTTGCTTCCAGGTCGGCCAGCTCGGCCTTCAGATGATCCGCAAGTCGGTTCCGGACTTCTTCACATTCCATGTCTGGTCCCCATCAGTCAGTTTCAAAAAGATCGCTCGCAGTTCCTTGACGGCCCGGTGGACGCGGACTTTCACGGCACCCACCTCGATGCCGAGCACCGCGCCGATTCGTTCGTAGCTCATGTCCTGATAGCGGGCAAGCACCAGCAGCTCGCGCTTGTCGTCGGCCATGAGCATCAGCGCCCGCTTCAGCCGCGTCGTGTCCCGCTCGGCTTCGAATCGCTGGGCCTGGCCCGGACCTGGCGCCACGACATCGAGGTCGCGATCGCCAAGAAGCTCCAGGGGGCTCCGTTTTCTGAAGTGATCGGTCCTCGCGTTCCGTGCGATCCCGAAGACCCACGCCTCGAAGCAACTGTCTTCGCGGAACGTCCGCCGATACTTCAGGATCCGGACGAACACGTCCTGCACCAGGTCTTCGGCCGCCGCCCGGTCGCCGGTCGTCCGGTTCAAGAAGTCGAACAGCGCCACGTGGTAACGCTCGAACAGCGTGCCCAGCTTGGCGACGTCTCCGTCTCGCACGGCGAACATCAAGGCTTCGTCTGTCACGTCTGGACGTCTACTCTCAGGGGTGATAACCACATCGACGGAGAAAGGTTACAGGATATGATCGCCGGGAGTCAGATGAGCCTCGCAGAGAGTTCCTGGCCGCCCCTTCCGCTGGCCGCGTGGGCCGATACCTACGCGACGCTCCACTTGTGGACCCAGATCGTGGGCAAGATCCGCCTCGCGCTCGCACCCCCTGTGAATCACTGGTGGCACACCACGCTCTACGTCACCGCACGCGGCCTGACCACCTCGCCCATCCCGTACCGCGATCGGTCCTTTGAGATCACTTTCGACTTCATCGACCACCAGCTTCGCATCGAGACGAGCGACGGAGCACGGCAGGCGATTGCGCTCGCGCCGATGACGGTTCAGGACTTTTACTCACGCGTCAGGCAGGCCCTCGGCAATCTCCACATCGACGTCCACATCTGGCCGATGCCGGTCGAGATCCCGCCGCCGCTTGTTCGCTTCGACCAGGATCGCCAGCATGCCTCGTACGAGGCCGAGTGGGCCAGGCGCTGGTGGCAGGTGATGCGGCAGATCGACCTCGTGCTTCAGGAATTTCGAGGCCGCTTCATCGGCAAGTCGAGCCCGGTGCATTTCTTCTGGGGCGGCTTCGACCTGGCGGTGACGCGCTTCAACGGCCGCCGCGCGCCCGATCGCTCCGACCCTATTCAGCGAGAGGGGTATTCACACGAAGTCATCAGCGCCGGGTTCTGGCCGGGAGGCGGCGCCGTGACCGGTCCGGCGTTCTACGCCTACGCGGCGCCCGAACCGCCGGGATTCAAGACGGCGTCGATTCTTCCGGCCGCCGCATCGTACCGCGCCGATCTTGCCGAGTTCGTTCTGATGTACGACGACGCCCGAACCGCACCCTCACCGCACGATACCTTGATGGATTTTCTGCAAAGCTCCTATGAGGCCGCCGCCAATCTGGCGAAGTGGAATCGCTCGGAGCTCGAGAGGACCGCATGACCGGCGACAAACACTGCCCGCATTTCTATGGCATTGCCAATCCCAAGCTGCCGAAGGTGCGGCAGTGCGACGAGTGCGTGAAGACAGGCTCGCAGTGGGTGCATTTACGTACCTGCCAGTCGTGCGGCGGCACGCACTGCTGCGACTCGTCGCCGAACCGTCACGCCAGCAAACACGCCAAGGCCACGAGCCATCCAGTGGTGGCCTCGGCCGAGCCCGGCGAGCGGTGGCTTTACTGCTATCCGGACGACGCGTTGACCGAGTACTGACCTCCAACGTCTCGTCGCCATGATGGCCGCTTCGCGTACGACGATCGGAAGGTTTCTGCTGGTTGTATCGTTCTTGCCAGCGTCGGCCCTCGCGCAGGAACCGTCGTCGCAGGAGCCGGCGTTCAGGTACGTACCGATCACCCATCGCGAACGTACGCTCTGGGTGGTCGATGGTGTGGTGGGTCCCCGATCCCTCGCCATTGGCGTCGTTGCCGCAAGTTGGCAAACCGCGAGAGCTTTTCCTGAGGAATGGGACCGTTCGTGGGCCGGATTCGGTCAGCGCTACCTGAATCGCGAAGTCGACGTCGCGCTGTCGAACACGCTTGAAGCAGGCGTGGGCGCGTTGTGGGGCGAGGATCCGCGGTACATCAGATCGCATCGCCAGGGCGTGTGGGCCAGAACACGCTATGCGATGGAGACCGTCGTCCTGGCGCCGCGGCCGGACGGTCACATCGCCCCTGCGTGGGGGCGCTATGTCGGCAATAGCGTCAATGGCCTCCTCGAGACCGCGTGGCTGCCGTCGAGCGCCACGACGCCGGGCCAAATCGCCATCGGAACCGCCGACGGCTTCCTCTCGCGATTGATCTGGAATCTCTACGAAGAATTCTGGCCCGACGCGCAGCGCCGACTGAGGCGCGCCCGGTGAAGTAGCCGGACCTCATAAGGTCAGGCCTACGCGACTTACTTTGCGAGGCCCAGCCCCTCTGCACAGGCGAACTCGCGGAGCTCGTCGTTCGGCTGTGACGCCTTGCGGTACGTACGCGCGCTCTCGTGCGGCTCCAGAAGTGCCTTGGGGTCGAAGACGGTGATCCGATCCTCGAGAAGGCCCGGTGCGATGAGCCGGATCCGCTCCTTCACCGTCATCTGGTCGCTGTGTGGCGAGAATCCGTCCATGAGTGAGTTGGGATGGAGCGCCACGGTGTCGACGACCAACGTATCGCCCTCCCAATGGCCGGTCGAATATCCCGCATACGTCGGATCGTCCAGCACCTTCTGCGACGGCTTGCGACTGTCGAGGTAGATGCGGCGATACATGTCGTTCAACTCGCCGAACATCGTGATCTTGTCTTTGGTCTGTTGAATCTCCATGCCGTACAGCATGCCCATCATCGACGGCATGCCCTGCGGAATGCATTGGGCGACTGGATCGAACTCCGACGATCCTCCCATTCGCGACTTCCGCATCACCTCCCACTTCGCCATGTACTCCGGCGTGAGCTTGGGTGCATTCGGCGCCCGACCCTGCGAGCCGTCCGAAGTAGGCGCTGATCGCGTCGGCGGCGGCAGCGGCCCTTGCCGCTGTCCCGCTGGCGCTGCGCCTGGCGCCGGGCCGCGCTGTCCACCGCCGGCGCCACCAGGGCCCACGGTCGGGTAGTAGACACCGGTGAAGTCGGGCGGCGCTGCCGTCGGGCCGGCGCTCTGCGCCCGCATGGGTGCCGGCGTGAGCACGACCAGCCCTGCGACAACGACCGCGCCCATCAATGACATCGTGATGATCTTGAACATCAGCGTTCACCTACGGATTATTCGGAGGCGCGTTGGCCAGCACGGTGCCGTCCGCGAGCGTGACGCGCGCCACCAGCGCGACGTGGCTGCCATCCTTGGCCGGGCTGCAGTGGATGGTGACGGTGCTGCCGGGCTTGACCGAGTTCCTGGTCCAGCCTGCCCGACTCAAGATCCCGGGGGGACGCCCCTCCACTTGCCACTGGACCTTCCCGCCCTTCCCGTCGTCGACGGTCAGATCGATCCAGATGTGAGGGTTCACCCACTTCAATGCGGTGACGACGCCTTTCAACTCGATGATCCTGTCAACCTGGAAGGCAGAGTTGCTGTGATGCGCCAGCAAAGCGGGCGTCTGGCAACACAACAATCCAAGAGCCACGGCCAGAATCGAGGCGCTTCTTCTCATAGCGCGGAACCTAGCACACAGCCTAGGATGGGTCAATGTCCGCCAGGACATCAAAAGTCTGGCCCGTCGTACGCGTCTCCAGTGGAAATTTTCTGGAGATGTACGACTTCATGGTCTTCGGCTACTACGCCTCGGCGATCGGCACCGCCTTCTTCCCGAGCGGCAATCCCTTCGTTTCGCTGATGTTGTCGCTGATGACGTTTGGCGCCGGGTTCCTGATGCGGCCGCTCGGAGCCATTGTGCTCGGAGCCTACACGGACAAGCACGGGCGGCGCGCGGGGCTTCTGCTCACACTCGGCCTCATGTCTGTCGGCATGGTGTCAATCGCCTGCGTGCCTGGGTACGCCACCATCGGCCTGCTGGCGCCGCTACTCGTGCTGGCCGGCCGCCTGCTGCAAGGTTTTTCGGCGGGGATGGAGCTCGGCGGCGTGTCTGTCTATCTCTCAGAGATTGCCAGCCCGGGACACAAAGGCTTCTACGTCAGCTGGCAGTCCGGCAGCCAGCAGGCGGCCGTCATGTTCGCGGCGCTCCTTGGAGTGGTGCTGACTTCCATGTTGTCACCGGAGGCTATGGCCGCGTGGGGCTGGCGTGTCCCGCTCTGGGTCGGCTGCGCCATCATTCCGTTTCTCTTCAGCCTCAGACATTCGCTCGAGGAGACCGGCGACTTCCTCGCGCGCCGGCGGCACCCTGCCACGCCGGAGATCCTCCGATCGCTCGCCGCCAACTGGAGGCTCGTGGCGATCGGCACGATGATGGTGACGATGACGACCGTGGCGTTCTACATGATCACGGCGTTCACGCCCACGTTTGGCAGTACCGTGCTTCACCTGGCGACCACTGACAGCCTGATCGTCACGCTGTGCGTCGGAGCGTCCAACTTGGTGTGGCTCCCCATCATGGGAGCGCTGTCCGACCGAATCGGCCGACGGCCGTTGCTCGTGACCTGCACGCTGCTGACGCTGGCGACTGCGTATCCGGCGATGGCGTGGCTGGTGGCAGCGCCATCGTTTTCAAAGCTGTTGGCGGTGGAGCTCTGGCTCTCGTTTCTCTACGGAAGCTACAACGGCGCGATGGTCGTGTTCCTCACCGAGATCATGCCGATTGACGTGCGCACCGTCGGCTTCTCGCTGGCGTACAGTCTCGCGACCGCGATTTTTGGCGGGTTCACACCAGCCATCAGTACGTACTTGATCCAGCTGACTGGGAATCGGGCTGTGCCCGGCGTGTGGCTGTCATTCGCCGCCGGATGTGGTCTGGCGGCTGCGCTGCTGACCTACTGGAGCTCGGCGATGAGGCCGTCGAGCAGTCCCGGGAAAATCATCTGGGCCCCGTGAAGCTCTGACTTCAGCACCGCGCCAATCTCGTCTTTCGACTTCTTCTGCAGGATGAGCTCGTGCACGCGAGTCCGCATCGCGAGCGTGCTGTCGCGGAACTTCGCCATCTCGGCCTTGGTCGTCACATCGCCGTGGCCCGGAACGACCGTATCAAAGTCGAGGCGCAGCGCGCCGTCGAGCGTGGCCGTCCATGCTTTGGCGCTGCCGCCGCCCGGATAATCGATGAGCTGCGGTGTGGCGTCGCCAAACGTGAAGGCGTCGCCGGCGGCGAGCGTCCGCTGCGCTGGGAAATACACGAAGATGTCGCCGCTCGTGTGCGCGCGGCCGAAGTAATAGAGCTCCACGGCCTGGCCGCCCAGGTGGATGAACGCGCGGTCGGTGAACGTCATGACGGGCTGGCCAGCCTGCTTGCCGTCCACCATGTGCAACCGCGCCTGCTCTGATGCCACGACCTGCGCGCCAAGCGCCTGCATCTTCGCGTTATCGCCAGAGTGATCACCGTGATGGTGCGTGTTGACGACGTACTTAATCGGCTGGTTCGTCACCGTCTTCAGCATCGCGATGATGTTGTCGTGATCGATCTCGAACTTGTCGTCGACGAGCACCACGCCCTGGTTGGTAATCAAGGCGGTGGTGTTGCCGGGAACGAACGGGTTGTGAATCACATACAGATCGTCCTTGACCTTCACGAGATTCAATTTGGAGGGCTGGGGCGCGGCCTGCTGGCCGTACACGTAGCCGCCGAGAAGTGCGAGGCCGACGACCAGGACGAGCGAAAGGCGTGTGTTCATGGGAGCTGATTATACCGCGACCTAGAATGCGTTATCGACCCGGAGCCGCTGCGCCAGCCGGAAGAACTGGTACTCGAGCGTCCTGGTGTAGGCGAGCTGTTTGAGAAACTCGGCCTGCGTCGGCATGCCGATCGAATGGAGCGGCACGTGCCGCTCGACCTGCAAGTGCCGTCGCTCGATATTGTCGAACATGCTCGGAGAGTCCGAGTCGTTCGGCGTCTGCTGCGTGATCACGTTCCACGCATCGGTATTCACAAGGACCCGATCACGCGGCAGGTACGCGATGACCATCGTGGCGCTCTCGCCGTCGCCAATCTTGTGATAGAGCTGGATTTCCCGCAGCGCGTCCTTGATGACATACACGTCGTCGACCGACGTGATCTTGAGCGGCTTCGGGATCTGGGAGAGCGCATCCGGATTGATCGCGTGCTTGCGCCCGACCAGGTCTGTGAAGATCGCGATGTTGGCCTTGTAGGTGACGATCTCCATGCCGGCCGCGACGCCGCCCCGGAGACCAGCCGTGTGTCCGGGGTCGAAGTGCGACAGAATCAGCTGGGTAATTGGTTTGTTCGGCCGCAGCTCCTTGGCTTTCGCGATCACGGCCTGGACGAAGGGGTCGCCGCCAGGCACGTCGAACAGCACCATGTGATCGGACAACTCCATCAGACAGGTGGCGTTGGTGTCGGGCCGCTGATCGGGCCTGACATCGCCCTGTCGCGCCCAGATCTTCCAGACGCCGTTCACGCCCGGGACCTCCTCCGCCACGAGCACCACCGGCTGCGGCGGAGGCGGCGTGGCGTTCACGACCGAGGCCGGCGCCGCGAGATCGCCGATGTCGCCATCGACTGTGTTCCACGACACGTAGAAGTCTGTTTGGAAGAACTTGTCCAGCGTCGTCAGGAATCGCCGTGGCAGTTTCAGTCCGCTCACGTCCTCGTACGAAGAGAACGTCGTCCGGAGCACAACGTCGCCCCAATAGTTGTTCCCATCCATTCGGCTGACCGACACTGGCAGCTTGGTGGTCTTGTCGATGGCGAGCGTCAGCTTGTCGCCCTTCTGCGTGGTGATGTCCAAGACCTGACGGCTGTCTTCCGTATGCAGGCCCGAGAGCCGGGCGGCGTTCAGCGCGGCCCGCACGATCGTCAGCGGGTGCTGCAGCATGTCGAGCCGCCGCGTGACAGCCGCCTGGCCGAAGGTCCGTTGCGGAGGAGGCGGACCACTCGAATAGTTGGTGGGCCAGGCCTCCATCGTCGCCGGACGCTCGGCCGCACCGATGCCCCACGTCGATCCGATGCTGGTCAGCCCGTCAGGGTTGGAGTCGGCCCAAGCCCCCATCATCGTCCCATCGGCCGGCACCGTGAAGGCGATGTCTCCGTCGAGCGCGTTCACAACTCGCGCGCCTCCTGCCGGCTGCAGATCGAAGCGGGCGGGAAACAGGGACCGGTTGGACTGCCAGTTTCGCATCCAGCCGTTGGCCAAGTCGTACGTTCGCTTGAACCGAACTTCCCAGCCGACGAGCGGCGAGTCAGCCGTCATCAATGCCGCGAGATCACCTTGCCGTCCTCCGCCTTCGACGACGAGCGTCCGCACACCCAGCACGCGCTGTTTGCCGCCGAGCGCGATCGCTACTTCGTCTATGAGTTGGCTCTCGGGCGTCCGCTGCGCAGAGCCGCGCAGAACGAAGACGCCGCCGACCACGAGCAGCGTGGCAGCCGCGGCTAGGGCAATTCTCGTCATTCCTTGCTGCCTCATACCAACCTCCGGTCGAAAACACAGCCAGAAAAATAAAGGGCCGGGTCCAGAAGGACCCGGCCCACATGCCTACTCCGCCACGCCGGGTGACGCGTTTACGTGAAGGTCATCACCGATGAGATCGACGTGCGGTCGGCCGCCGCCTGCAGCGCCTCACGCGCCTGGTCGATCTTGTAGGTCTTGCCCACCATCGACTTCGCGTCGAACTGGCCCGCTTCGATCAAGCGGACGAACATCGGGATGTCGCGCTTGGTGTTGACGCCGGCGAAATTGCCGCCGGCCTGCTGCTTGGTACCGTTCGACCACGCGCCTGCCGGGAACGTGACGGTGGTGCCAGCGGGATGACCGACCCCGCACGTTCTGATCCACCCGCCGGGCGGACAGAGTTGCCACGCCTGCTGGAGCACTCCCGCGCCGGTCGGATCCGGGCTCTTCTCGGCCGTCTTCGGCGGGAAGCGATCTCCGCCGACCGCTTCGATGATGAAGTCGGGGCCGTCGGCCGCCGGCCCTCTGCCGCCGGCAAACGCGCGGTCCGTTTCTCCCGTCGTCATCGTTCTGAGCTTCTGCACGAGATTGGCGGCGTCGACGTTCGGATCGAGAACGGCCGTCGCCCCGACCTTCGTGGCCAGCGCACGGCGATACGCAATCGGCTCGACCGCGATGATCTTCGACGCGGCCATGATCCGCGCGCCCTGGATCGCGGCGAGGCCCACGGGGCCTGCGCCGAAAATGACGACGTGGCTTCCGGCCTCGACCGGTACCCGCATCATCGCCATGCCCAAGCCTGTTGTCGCGACGCACGACAGCAGCGAGAGCTCAACGGCGTTGTGCTTGCTGAAAATCGGCACCGTCTGCTCTTCCCACGCGACCATCAGCTCGGCGAACGCGCCCAGGTTGCCGTTGACGGGCGAACCATCGGCGAGCGTCGCCATCGGCAGCAGCGGGCGATTGACACCCGACTGGCACCGGTCGGCCTTGCCGTGGAGGCAGTTGTAGCATTCGCCGCACTGCGCGGTGACCGGCACGATGACCCGGTCGCCGACCTCGACGCGCTTGACCATCGAGCCGACCTGCTCGACGATGCCGACGCCGCCGTGGCCGACAATCGCGGCGTTGCGGGCAGCTGGATTCGGCGGCGCCGCGGGCGGCGCACCCGGTGCGGGTGGCGCGGGCGGGGCCGGCGGTACTGGGGCGAGCGCATTGACGATCGTGTAGCACGCCTGCGCGGCTTCCAGGCGGATGACGACTTGCCGCGGCTGAATCGGCAGCAGCGTCACCGTCTCGACGGTCGTGCTCTTGAAGTCGGCGTGACGGACGTAGGCGCGAAACTTCGTGCCCGCCATGTTCTTGCCGGTGCTGCTTGTCTGCACCGCCGGCGCCTGAGCGAACGCCGTGCCGCCACCGAGGACCGAGGCTGCGCCGCCGACGACGGCGGCCGCACCGGTCTTGAACAAGTCTCTCCGGGAAACCGGCTGCCCCGGTCGCTCTACGCCTGATTCGTCATCGTATGGATTGATAGACATAACTTATTCCCTCCTCCGGGGATGGGGAGGAGTATCGACCCCGCTAAGACATGTGTCAAGCAGTGTGAGGGGGTATAGCGTACAAGGAGGGGAAAAGTGCTACACCCGCGTCCTGCGCGCTCAGTTCGACCCCCCGTGTGCGCGTGCGCCATTCCCGTTTGCGCGCGCATGTTCGCTAACGCGCGGAGCGTCTTCTCGCGTGGTGCGGGCATGGCCGCACGCAGATTGAATCCGACCCACCGCGCGAGCGGCTACGTCTTCAATCCCGCCGTCCAGGGTCGAACATCCGGACGGATGTTCATCGCTTTTCGCGCGCTCCGAGCGTTGATTGCCAGTTGAGGACGATGGTGATCGGCGGCACCGTGACATCGTCGACCGTGACGTTGATCAGAAATCGTAGGCCATCCGCCGCCACGTCATATTGCTGACGGGGATTGCCAGGCGGAGGAGCAAGTCCGCCGAAGACAATCGGTGCCCGGAACAACGGCGTGATTGTGCCCACTTCGAGCGATTGATTGTCGACCGCAGCACGCACGGGTACAGCCATCATCGTGCCGTCTGACGCGAGATAGAACAACTCCTTGCCATCACGGCGCCAACGGGGTGAACTCCCTCCGGCCGTGGAGATCAGTCCCTTCCATCCCGGACCGGGAAATGCCTGCACGTACACCTCGAAACGACCCGATTCGTTCGAGTCGTAGGCAACCCAGCGTACGTCTGGCGAGAACTGTCCGTTTCGCTCGATGGAGGAAGTGTTGGCGATGGCAAACGGCTTGTGGTCGCCGGTCAATGGAAGCACCCATAAGTCGTTGCCGGTCTTTTCACCCAGTACGGAGTAGAGGAGGAACTGGCCATCAAGCGACCAGTCGTGTGCATTCGGTGCGCGCTCTGGGCTGAACACCCTCTGTTCAGACCCGCCGCTCACGAGTCTTTCGTACAGATCCACGCCTCGTCTAAAGATCAGACGCGTGCTGTCCGGCGACCAGACGGGCATGTCCTCAAAAACTGGGGCTACGGTGATCCGTGTGCGGGTATCACGAGTCCTATCCAGGATCCACACGTCCGAGTTGTTCTCAACGGTGCGACTCACCGCAACACGCCGTTGATCTGGCGCGAGGGCAGGATTGAGAAGAGAGCCGTCATCCACAGGACCGACTGTGCCAAGCCGCTTCCCGGTTCGATCGATCCACACCAGTTGTCGACGATCGACAGGTGCGGCCCGGTGCGCCAGCACGCCGGCTCCGGATACGCTGAAAGCGCCGTGACCATTTCCGTCCCGCCCGACTGGCTGTTCGATTGTGATCGGATCGCCGACATCGCCGCTCGGGAGAATCACACGTCGAGCGATCAAGAGGCCCTGCTCGGTCGTGAGAAGATACCCAGGCTGGGCATAGACCGAATCCGCGTCGCCGCCTTGAAACAAGCGCTTGGGAAGACCACCGTCGAGAGAGGCTAAGTACACCGTTCTCGGTTGGTTGCCGCCATTCGTCGCCGAGAAGATAAATTGTCGACCGTCTGGAAGGAACTGCGGAGACCGATTGCTCAAATACCCTTGGTCGAGTCGTGTCACTGGCGTCGACACCCCGCCGGTTGCCGCAACGCGCATCAACGGATTCGCAACCGATGGTGCAAACACGATGACGTCGTCCTGACTCCACGTGCCGCCACGTCCGAGCGGCGCGTCGGCCAGGGTCTGCGGCAGACCACCCGCCAGATCGAGTCGTTTCAGCTTGCTGTTGGCGAAGAATCCAATAGAGGAACTGCTTGGTGCCCAGAACGGGTACGTTGCGCCATCCGTTCCCGCGAGCGGCTGCGCGGTCGTTCGATCGAGCGACCTTAGCCAGAGCTTCGAGACGCCGTCGGCGGTAGCAACAAACACCAACTGACTCCCGTCGCTGGACAAGGCAAAGGATGTGGAGTCCGACGTCGGAGCGGTGCTGACATCGAAGCGCACGATGGGCGGCAGCGGAGCTGCGTGCCCAAATGCGATGAGCGCAAAGGCACTGGCTGCAAGGAACGCGACGATGGCACCAATCCACGCCACACGTTCGCGTCCATGCATCCGTGATGGGACGGCTGCAGCCGTCATGGTTGGGGCGAAGGCCGCTTGCGCACCCTCCGCAATCCACTTCAGCTCCCTTAGTAAATCGCGCGCGGTTTGCCAGCGGTCATCCGGATCTTTCGCCAAGCAGGTATTGACGACGCGGTCGAGCGCCGGCGGAGTCAGCGGTTGGAGCGTAGCGATCGCCGGGGGTGAGTCCTTCAGGATCGCTCCAATCAGGCTCGCGTGCGTCTTACGCTCGAATGCCTTCTTGCCGGTGACCATCTCATAAAGAACAGCGCCAAAGGCAAAGATGTCTGTCCGACCATCGAGACTCTGCCCTTCCAGCTGCTCGGGTGCCATGTACTGCAACGTGCCGAGAACGGTGCCGTGTCCGGTCAGCGGTGTGCTCATCGTCGGCGCGTCCGTGAGAACCGGCTGGCCCCGACCGGGAGCTGTCTTTGCAAGTCCGAAATCGAGCAGCTTGGTGCCACCTTTCGTCACCATCACATTGCCCGGCTTCAGATCGCGGTGCGTGATCCCCACGCGATGCGCGGCGTCGAGGGCACTGGCCATCTGGATGGCGTATTGGAGAGCCTGACCGAGGGGCAGCGGTCCTTTCTTGAGGCGGTCCGCTAGCGTCTCCCCGTCGAGATACTCCATGACCAGAAACTGGACGCCATCCTGCGTACCAATGTCGTGCAGCGTGCAGATGTGCGGATGATTCAGCGCTGCGACGGCACGCGCTTCGCGCTCGAAGCGTTCGCGGAACTGCGGATCGGACGCGAGCTGGGCGGGTAGGACCTTAATGGCGACCGTGCGATCCAGGCGTGTGTCGCGGGCTTTGTAGACCTCGCCCATGCCGCCCGCACCAAGCGGCCCGACAATCTCATAAGGACCGAGACGCGCGCCAGCAACGAATGCCACTGGACGCGCTATTCCGCGAGCGCGGTGACGGGCGAGTCGGGTGAAAGCTGGCGAACTACGCGGTGCATGACCCTATTCCTTCGTTCTACACGCCCTCATGGACTCGGCACCGCTCGCGCCAGAGGGCCAAAGGCGTAAGGCCCCTAAAGTATGCGCTCGAATGACCTGGCACCGTAGAGAATTCCTGGACTACTTTGCTCCGCCCGTAGGGCGCCGGACAGGTGTAACAGCAAACGCGATGAAACTGCCGACGGCCAAGGCCAGCACAGCCCCGCCGCGCAGGACTGCGGTTCCCAGGCTCGTCTCCCATTCGAGAACCAGTTGCGTGCGCTCGATCCCGACAAACGGCAGCGCGAGTCCCTGCAGCGCCACCACGGCCCCAAACGCGCGCAAGGTCTTCGGCGCACGAGAGGTCGGGGCAACCAGAATCATCAGGAGCCCCACAGCGACGCGAAGGGCCAGGAATGCGTAGAGTCCGGCCGGCGTAATCATGGACTGTCTCATCATCGCCATCAGGCTGTCGGGTACGACGAGGCCTATCACCCCGACCACGACGCTGAAGAGAGCAAAGAGCAACGCAGCAGATCTCATGTCTTCTCCTGTCGCTTGTTCACCACCCTAGAGCAACCCTCGCGGATAGCCGCTGCTCAGGAGCCAGGGCAACTATCCGCTCTACGTCTTCCGTGATCCCAGCGCCTGATGAGAAATTATTGAGTCCGACTATCGTAACCTCAGTCGCGGTTCAGCGCTGCGATGACCCGTAGCAGGGTCGCGCGGCGGACGGGCTGACCATCCAGGATCTTCTCCTGCGTGTGCTGGCTCACGCCCCGTCGCATCGCTTCGCGCATCCCCAACGCGTCGAGTTGTCGCCGGATTTCCGCATCGGCCACCACCATCCCACCAGCGGCCTCGTAGGCGATGAGTCGCGATTCCAACAGACTCAGGTGTTCCCCGTGCACCCAGCGCCGATCGGTCTCTTTGCCCACATACCGATGTGCTCCCGCGATGACCGATGCCCGTTTCAGGAGGCCCTGCGTGTCAGCCGTGCACGGGGTGCCATCGGGTGCGAGCGACTTCGCCTCGGGATGGTCCCGATACCGCCGCAGGATGGAGCCGAACGTCTGCGGAATCACCTTGTCGAGTTTCTCGGTCTGTTGCAGCGCCAGGCTGTACGGCGTGCCGTCGTACACGTTGATACATCGGGAGTCGAGCCACCGCTCGCGTCGTTTCGTGAAGGGGGCGATCAGCGTGAATCGTTTCGGATCGACACCTGCCGGATAGCCCATGATGAGCGGGCAGAAGAGAAAGTTGTACGGACGGGTGCGACGGTTCAGCCGCTCCAGGACCAGCGGTGTGCTCAGCACCACACGCATCATCGCGGGGAGCTGGAGCCACGTCGGGTCCGTGGCGGGCAAGTCCAAGGCGTCGCGCACCAACCACTCCCACGCCTCGAAGGTCCAGTCCAGCGCGTCCTCATCGTCCTTCTCTATCGCTTTCGGCGGATACAGGTAGCCGAGCCCGTGCGCCTTCGGGTCGATGATCGCCACAGCGTCGCCCGCGTGCTCATACAGCGCGTATCGCTTCGCGGAAATCGCGTACCCGAACAAATGTCGCGGTCGACCGGCCGCGTCATTGTTGATCTCCACAATCCGGAGAATCGACCCAGGGACGTGTGTGGTCTCGTAGGGGTTCAGCGCGGTAAACCGGTTCGCGATCTCGACCACCTGTGCTCGGGAAAGGGCCTTGATGGCGTCCGGTCTCTCCCACTGACGAGAGCCACCGGGACACGAGACGAGCTGTTCATGCGCGGACGCGACGATGCAGAGCGAATCGGTGTCACAGAAGAGATACGTGCCGCCAGCCTTCTCGACGCAGCCTTCGAGCATCGCCAGCAGGAGTCGCCCACCTGCCGTGATGAGGGCCGCAATCGGTGGAAAATACCAGGGCCCTGGTTGTTCGACGAGAGGTGAGCGTGGGAGCACAAAGGATGTGTCGCCGGAATACACCGTCAGGGGGACAGGTTTCGATGGCTTTTCCGGGTTGAGTTCCACGAACAGGCCATAGCTCCCTGCATTTGCCAGCGTCTTGAGAAAGGCCGCGAGCGATTCATCCGCTGCATGCTGTTTTCGTTGCTTGACCAGGTGACGGAAGAAGTCCTGTGTGTGCGGATCGATTGCGACCATGCCGCGCACGTTGGTCGGGTGCAGGCCTTCCTGCGTGCCCTCCGGCACTAGACGAATAGCCTCTTCGATGTGTGGAGCCTTACCCCCTAATAGCGTGGCGGCGATGACATCCGGCCCGGCGAACCAGAGCGGCTGTTCTGACGTCAGTCGATTGATCCCGATATTCTGCGTTTGGCCGTTGTAGACCGTGCGGACGGGGAAGATGTCCCGATCGGGTCGCACGCGCGCAAAGAACGACAGGTCTTTCCAGAAGTCCTGGCTGAACGTGTCGTCCAGCGTCACCGTCTTGACGAGCGCTCGGACCTCGGCCGTGGCGTCTTCCACGCGGAGCCGCTGGGCCGTCAACACCTTCCAGTTGTCGAGCAGCGCGTTTACCGTGGGATATTGACTCGTGAAATCGGTGTGCACGATCGGCACCGGCACCCGACGGATGCGGCATTCGGCGCGTCCGCCGTAGTACGCCTGCATCGCAATCCCGAGCACGCGATCGGACACGTTGAACTTCTGCTTGGGCGGCATGACGCCCATCGCATCGAGGTACGCTTTCGCGATGGATGCCGGTGAGTAGGCCTTGTCCGGATAGAGCTTCGGCAAGGGATGTCGATCGAACTCCCGCTTCAACTCGTTGAGGACCGCGGTCGTGGCGCGGACGTCCTGACGGCAGTACGTGAGTTCCTCCGCGGAGATGCGACCCGTGGGCTGGTAGTCCTCTACTTTGCCTGGGACGCCAAACAGTCGCTCATGCAGGCTATCCAACGAGAGGACTCGTCATACAGCGCTTTCGCGAGGGTGTGCAGATCGAGAAACCGCCCCTCGGCCCATTCCCCTGGGAGATACGGGAGGGTGGCGGTGATAAAGGCCGACTGACTGTCCGTCGCGGTCACGCGCACGCGTGGCCGGTACGGATTGGCTTCAAGCCGCTTCGTCTTGCGAGAACGCCGGAGGGAGAGCACCAAGGACCAGCTCCCGTGATGCCCTGTGGGCCATTGCACAGCGAGACGCGATAGATCGAAGGGCAGATTGAATCCGACGACCATCTCGCCCCGCTGGACCGCCGTCCAGAACACACGCTTGACGAACTCGGCGCGCGAGTGGCGCGACAGCTTCAGCCTTGGGGGAAAGGACGTGATGCCGATGTCGGCGGTCTCCTCACGCATGTACGCATCGAGCACCGCGCGCTGGCGGCCGTCGATCGTGTCGGCGTGGAATACGCCCTCTTCGGCGCACACGTACGTACCGTCCACGAGCCGACAGCGCCGATAGGCGCCGATCGTGAGGGCTTGCTCGGTGTCGAGCGTGGTTTCAGTGTCGAAGACGAGGACGGCGTTCGGCCAGCGTGGGTCTTTCCGCTGGCGTGGCGGGCGCTTCTTAGGTCCTACCGTGTGGGCCCGGAGAAAGATGTCTTGGGGGGCGGGAGGTGTTCCTCGTCCAGCAGCCATAGGAACACTAGCGTAGCCCGACGAGCGCGTCTTCGGCGTTCCTGCGGATCGGGCGTAGAGGACATGTCCACAGGAGCGCGTTGAAGGGCCAGCGTCAACTCTTCATGGTGGGTTCGACAGAGCGGAACCACGAACCACGCGACATGGTGTCGCCCGCCCACGTGATGCCACTCGATGTCCTGCGTGCTTCCGCAGAACAAGCAACATGGGGCGTTGGCGGGCGCCGAGAGAGCGAGGTGCTCAATGGTCACAGGGGGCTGACCAGCGAGGCATAGAGGTGGTCGAGCCGCAGCAGGTCCGCTTCCGCTAGCGTGCGCAGCATAGTGGGGTCCGTGAGGAACGCGATCGACCGCTTCCCGACCCGGAATCGTTTGCCCGTGAACGGTGCCAGCTTCGACACATCACCGGTTCTCAGGAAATGGGCGACGGCGTTCTCGTACGCGGAGAACCGGCGAGCCGCTCGAATGCCCGTGACCGGGACGGTGAGCCGACCTTCCGCGGTCGGCACCTGCAATGTCCGCCGCAGTCGGTCGCTCGGCGTCGCGCGAAAGCGACCGCCCGGCTTGTCCTGGTAGATGGCCCCACCGGCGTATTTCAGCAGGGTGCCTGGCTTCATCTGGACCGAGCGGCTGGCGGTAGACAGCGACGCGCCCCGTCGCATGTGGCGCAAGGCCTTCAGCGCGCGCTCACGGGTGTTCGCGGCTCTGGCCGTACGCGGACTGGCGTGGACTTGGCGCACGGTGTGACGCCGACGCGCTCGGCGCTGACGTGCCGGACGCGGCGTCGATTTGCGGGCGTGGGCCTGACGAGTCCTGTGTCGCATGATTCTGACAAGACAATAACCGCGCGTTCCGGAAGGGCCTGGGTCTTGGAGAGCGGTCGATCGAAGGCCCGGTGACGAATTCCATGTAATGCGCGATGGACGCTGAGGAATCGCGTACTAGTTTTCATGTAGTCAAGGCCTGGCCGACCCATAGTTTTAATGTAGCGTAGAGAAAGCGAACCGTATTTCTAGGCACTTGACATAGAGAGACTGTGGACTTCATGGCCTGCCTTGGCACTCTGCTAAAATAGACTACATATATGGCTTCGGATCGACGGCTCACAACCGAGGAGGTTGCCCAGAAGGTACATATCGACCGCGTGACGCTCCAAGAATGGATTCGTACGCAGCGAGTGAGGGCGCCGAAGCCGGTGATCCGCAACGGGCGTAGCGTCCGGCTCTGGTCGCCGCGCGATGTGAAACTTGTGCGAGAGGTGAAAGCTCGCACGTATCGACGGGGGCGTGGCCGCAAAAGGCAGGCGAGCCATCGTGAGCCTCAGGGATTTGTGGAACGAGCGAAGACACGCGGGGGCCGACCCGAGGAGATTCACGCACAGACGTTGTTGAATCATCGCGAGCAGTTCCTGGGGCTCCTGGCCCAAGGATGGGGAGATGTTGGTTGGGCATTGCCACGTGCCACAACGATCGAGGCGTTGCGTGCGGCGCTGAGCCCGTTGGCCCGCATGATGCCAGGGTGGTATCGACTGACGCCATTCCTGAGAGAGACCACACAAGAAGCGTCCCGGTCCGACATTCAGAAGACGACAGGCGCCTTGAACGACCTGCTGACACGCCGATCAGTCCTTCAGTCCGAGTTGCAAACGGCGAAGGATCAGGTCGCTCTCGCACAGGGGGCGTTGGATGGCGCATCCACGGACAAGGAGACATGGCGGACCGAGCACGGCCGCCGCACGACGGTTCGTGACGAGCGTCAACTGGCGTGGGATCGACTTGGACCGCAATGTCTTGAGCTTGAGGCCACACGCGACGATCAAGTCGCGTACTACGTGCAGCACGAGCTGTTGGCCTTTATCACGTCACCGAGAAAACACGCACGGAATCCACCGAATCTCGCCGGGGCGATGGCAGGCTTGCCCGACGTGAGCGCGTCTTATGGCTTTCAGCAGTGCGCCAAAGAGCCGAGTTCAGGATGGCCGTTCTCGACGTATCAGATCTTCGAACTCATTGACGACACGTGGTCCCAGGTGGGGCGCAACACGAAGGACGCCTTGCTCCAGGCGTTGCCGGCAACGATTCAGGCCCTGCAGGTCGAGCATGTCCGAACTCAGCTCGAACGGGATTGGCTCTGTCTCTGTGAAGCCATCAACGACACCGATGTTGAGGTGGAGGATCGCGCCGCCGTGCCCTATCGCATTGTCGCGACATTTTGGAAGAAGTGCGCGGTTCCTCGCACCCAAGAAGACATCGTGCGTGCAGAAATGGCGCAGCGCGATCTGCTGGAACGGCAGCGCGCACTAGCGACATCCGTCGAGGTGAATCTTCTCAGCCAGCCCTGAACGTAACACGAAATCGGGCCTGCCGCCTGTTATCAGCAGACGACAGACCCTAACCGTCACAGGAAGGATTAGTTCCTATGGCAGCTGCGCTCACGCTATACCAACACTCTCCGTCTCTCAAATTCCGCGCTGACGCGCCGCTTCTTCCGCGCCACGGCGTCGTGACCTTGATCGGCTACGGGATCAAGGTGCGCGTTGAGCGCGGGCACCTCGCCATCGAGGACGGCATCGCGTCCGATCGGCAACGTGCGCGTTTTGCTCGTGTCGGCCACGGCTTGCGGCGGCTCGTCGTCGTCGGCAACGATGGCATGATTTCGCTGGCGGCGATCCGCTGGCTCGCGGACCAGCAAGCGGCGTTCGTCATGCTTGATCGCGGCGGGTCAGTGCTGGTCGCGACCGGCCCGGTGGGTCCCTTGGATGCGCGCCTGCGACGCGCGCAGGCGTTGGCCCATCACACCGGTGTAGCGCTTCCGATTATCCGAGACCTGATCGATCAGAAGCTCGCCGGCCAAGCGCGGTTGGCGCGTGCACGGCTCGGACAGGCCGCCGTCGTCGACATCATTGAGTCGGCGCGCGAAGCGCTCCGCACCGCCGACAGTCCGAGCGCCGTTCGGCTCATCGAGGCCCAAGGCGCCCTCGCCTATTGGTCGGCGTGGCGGGACGTGCCCGTGCTGTTTCCCACCAGCGATCTTCGGCGGGTCCCTGAGCACTGGCGGACATTCGGTCCACGCCGTTCACCTGTATCAGGCTCCTCGCGCGTCGCCGTCAATCCCGCCAACGCCATGCTGAACTACCTCTACGCGGTCTTGGAATCTGAAGCCCGGCTCGCGGCCGTGGCCCTCGGTCTCGATCCCGGTCTCGGATTGCTTCATGTGGATACCGATGCCAGGGACAGTCTGGCGCTCGATCTCATGGAAGCCGCCCGCCCACACGTGGACGCCTACCTGCTCGATTGGATCACCCGTCAACCGCTCCGCCGCGACGGATTCTTCGAGCAGCGCAATGGGTCATGTCGCCTGATGGCAGAGCTGGCGCGCACGCTGGCGGAAACCGCACCGGCGTGGGGACGCGTGGTTGCGCCCGTAGCCGAGCGGGTGACCGACGCGTTGTGGTCGACGGTGCGAGGATATAAACGGTCGGTGCGGTTGGCCACACGGCTCACCCAACGCCGCCGGCGAGAAGTGAAAGGTTCCTTCGTGCTTCCCATCACACCTCCCGCACGCCCGCCCCGGATCTGTCGGCGGTGCGGTGCGGCTCTCCACCACGGGACTTACTGCCGAGGCTGCGTGCCGGTTGTTGCAGCCGACAGAATCCGTGCTGGCATGCCTCAGGCATGGATCGCGACGCAGCGGCCAGAGGCACAGGCGCGCCGGTCCGCGACTCGGCGGCGACAGGCGGACGCTCTGCGCGCGTGGAAGGCGTCAGATCAGCCGGCGTGGATAACAGAACAGGTATACGTGAACGAGATTCGACCGCGCCTCACGAGCGTCATGACCTCGGCGCTTGCAGAAGCGCTCGGCGTTTCGTGGCCGTACGCGAAGCTCATTCGCACGGGGCAGCGCCGGCCGCATCCCCGACATTGGTTGACGCTGGCACGACTCGTGGGTATCTCGCTGAACCACTTACGTGTCAAGCGAGCGAACCGGCAGCATAGCGCTCGGCGAAGTACGCGCCAGTCACCGAGTGCTAGAATCTAGTCGATGCAGGCGCCTCCCACCACGCCTTCGACCTCTGCTGCTGCGCCCTTAACATTTCTAGGATTGGACGCAACGATGTGGCTTGGCGTCCTGACCATCATTGCCATCGTACTCGGCCCTATTCTAGCTGTTCAGATTCAGGAGTTCCTTGAGCGGAGACGGCAAGCCAAGGCTCGAAGAACACATCTGTTCCGTGAATTGATGGCGACCAGAGGAAGTCGTTTATCTCCTCGGCACGTAGAGGCTCTGAACACGATTGAGCTGCTTTTTGACCCGAAAAATGATGCCGACAAGAAAGTTTTGGACGTTTGGAAGGAATATCTCGACTCGCTCAACAACACCCCACCAGATGCCTCTGCGCAACCGGTTCATTTCGCCAACCGGGACGAACTCTTCTACACACTTCTACACGAGATGGGGAAGTGTGTAGGTGAATTCAGTTTTGACAAGGTTGCCATCCGGCGGAATAGTTACATGCCCGTAGCGATGGGAGAGCTTGAGGACGACTTGTTGACTATCAGGAAGGCGTTAGCGAAGGTCTTCACGAACAAACAACGAGCCATTCCGATCCAGATCGTCGATCAATCCTACGAAGGCCCACCTGTCATAAGCAGCGAAGATTTTGCCCCAAAGACTCTGAAGGAACCGGCGAAGAAATAGTTCGCTAGAACATCCGGCCGAGCCTTCAGATGATGTTCAACGTTTCCGAGAATTGGACAGCTGAAGGCCACAGGGTACGCGCTGCTCCCATAGCAACTTCGGTTGGGTTATCCATCCGACTGCGGACACTGGGAACGGCCGATGGAGCTGTGCCTTGCGACGCGGCTGGGATAAGCGTCCGAGTTCGCTCGAAGTCCACGGGTGCTTGCAGCGTCAGGGAGAACAGTTGACGATTCGGGAAACGAGGATTGCATGGACGAAAGCTCTCATCCACCCAGCGTTATGGTCAGCTCGACATTTTACGACCTACGTCAGATCAGAGAAGATCTTCGACGCTTTCTACAGGACGAACTCGGCTACCGCCCCCTGCTATCGGAGCACTCGTCATTTCCGCTGAGTCCTGACGCCAACACGATCGACAATTGTCGAGAACGTGTTGAGCAAGATGCTGACATTTTCGTCTTGGTAATCGGCGGGCGATACGGAACCATCGATGACGAGACGTCCAAGTCGGTGACGAATCTGGAGTATTTGACTGCACGGCTAAAGGGGATTCCCATCTACGCCTTTATCGAGCAGGGGATACTCGCGCTAGTTCCGATCTGGAAATCGAATCCGACCGCTGACTTCGTCAGTCGAGTAGATACGCCAAGACTATTCGATTTTATCGAGCAAGTGCGGTCAACGGACAAAGTGTGGATGCAAGAGTTCAAGCACGCGGGCGACATCATTGACGCATTGCGGATACAGTTCGCGTATCAGCATCGTCATGGTCTCTCACTCCAAAAGCGAATCCGTCAGGCGGGCGACCAATACTGGCTGAAAGATCTTCACGGCGACAGCTTGCGGATTGCCTTAGACAAGCCTGCTGGATGGGAATATCGGCTATTCGCGCACGCCTTGATCGACGGAGTGAGCGCGCATCATCGTTTACGGAGGCGGCATGAGACCGGAATTCCTCTCGGCTTGGGCGAGGACGTGAAGGAGCCATTGGCTTGGTTTGGAGCCCGTTTTTCAGACACCATGAGAATGGCCAAGGCGCTATCGGCTCTAATGAACGAGACGCTTCAAGAAGCGCTCGGCCCCAAGGGAGTGAGTGGCGACGCGGAGAGACTGATCTTCGTCGCCGATACGATTGCGGACATCTACGGGGATGCGCTTCACTGGTCCGCGCGCATGCGTGCCGCGAATATTGATGGGCGTTATGACCTCCTTCGTTCAATCGTCAGCAAGATGGTAGATGACCTGATACGGCAGGTGCGAGAATTTGGTCCTTATATTAGGGACACGTACGAAACCGCGATTGCAGCTCCACCAACCGTGACGCCGCGAGTGGTTGAAATGACGCTAACAATTAGTATCGACCCCTCAGTGTTGGATGAATTCGGCAAGGAGGTAGTTAGGCTACAAAACGAACTAGCCTGAATCGCGGAGCGGTAACATGCGTTCAGCGAACGCGCGCGCGAACGCCGAACGACGCACACACACCGGGCGCGATCTGCGGGCGCGCACGCGCGGGTGTAGCACTCCGCGCGCTAGATCGCTCGCTGTGTGCGCGTGGGCCGTTCGCGTTTCGCGCGCCCGTCCCTCACGACGCGGAACGTGTGCGAGAGTCCTGCATTCCTGACAAATTGTGAGATTTCTTGTTTGTACCCGTCCGCGCGTGCGCGCGGTGAGCCGGGCATGGAAACGAACGTGCATTTCGCCGCCCGCCCGTGCATTTTCTTCTCGCACTGTGCGCACAGCCGCACACGCGTCCGCACAATTGAATCCGGCTCAATGCAGCGTTAGACTTCGAGCCTCGCACGCACATCGGATTGCGTGGTTCTTGTTAGGCAGCAGGCCAATTTTCCCCGAGCACCACAAAATGCCAACTCAATTGACCCCGTCAGTCGCTTCCGATCCTCACGTCTTCCTGATCGGCCGGCCGCCGATCGGCGAACTTCTTGGGTTTATTCGCACAATGAGCGTGGACGGTCAGACAGCTGACCTCGGAAAACTCACGGCGGATTGGCGGGCTGCGAACGACCACGTTCTTACACTGGAAAAGAGCGAGGCGGGTGCCGCCGACAATCCCCCGGTTGTGCCTGTGCCGGCCGACATTAACCACTTGGCCGCCGGAGTTCTGAATGATCCTGTGTTCCAGATGGCCTACCGTTTTGTCCCCACTGAAATCGCGATGGTCGAGCTGGACCGGCTCGTCGTTTTTCAGAAGTTCATCAACCTCGCCTTCATCGAACAACTTAAGGCGCGCCTCGGCTCAAACCCAACGCCGGCGGCTGTTTTTGGTTTCGCGCTACTTGACCCTCAGCCGCCGCAGTTCACGGCGATGCAGAATGCGCAGAACATGTACACTTTTATGTCCGACTCGACTGATTTCCGTTTCCTGGAAGCGCAATTCCTGCAGCCCGCTCAAGTTCAAACTTTCCAGTCAGCCGGCCGCCCCGGCGCCATCCTCGCATTGTCCGTTGGGTATGGCTCGAACTTTCTCAATGTGCTTAGCGTCGAGAACCGCCTCGTTCTCGGCAATGGTAGTCATAGGGCGTACGCACTTCGGGACGTCGGCGTCACTCACATCCCCGCACTTGTCCAACGCGTTACGCGCAGGGATGAGCTTGAACTCGTCGCATCGGGTGACCTCGCAGGCAATCCGGACCGCTATCTGAAGACACCGCGCCCACCGATGCTGCGAGACTATTTCGACGCGCGATTGAGAATGACTGTCCCCGTCTATCGCAAACGCCGCACAGTTCGTCTACAATTCGGCGTCGAACAGACGGACATTCCAGCGCAGTGACGTTGCTGCGAACGCCGAACCACTCCAACTACACGCCCTGATCGATCTCCGTGCGCCCCCCCCCAACCTGCGCGCAGATCGTGAACGGTGTGCGTGCGGCCACTTCGCATTCGCGCGTGCGTGTGAGCTGACGCGTGTGAGGGTGTTAGGTGGGTGCGCAGGCTCTATGTGACGCGCGCGCCGCGCGACTTCTGCATACGCAAACGACGCACGCACGCGCGGATAGGCGATCTCCACGCGCGAGGTGTAGCACTTTTCCCCTCCCTGTACGCTATCCCCGTCAAGCAGTGTGAGGGGTAATAGGAGACACCCCCGCTTCAGGACTGGACCCCAGAAATCGGATTACGCCGCTGTGGAACTCGTCGTCGTTCGCAGTTCGTGCTCGGCCTGCAGCCAGTCCTCAACGTCCCGTCCGTCTTGACAGCCTCGCTCGCAGTAAAGCTCAAACGCGCGCCTGGCAATCTCATTCTCCGTTGCTGACGGGCTCTGCATCCGAGGCGCAGATGCGGGCCTCGGCATGGTCACGACTCTTGTCGTTCTCTTCGTCGATTTCGCCATCGGGATTCCTCCAGAAGTGGTGGGTGGCTCACAACGACTCTATGTCAATCGTGGTCTTGCGTAGCAAGAAAAGCGAGGGAGGGAATCGGCGAGCGCGAGCACTTCTCCGCGCGAACGTTGGCAGGTCGGGCTAGCTTGAAATCTCGTCCATACGTGAACAGGAGGGACATGACAGGCCACGCGACAACCCCGCAAGGGGCTTCACTCAGTTCGGTGTCGGTCGCTCGATGTGATCGATGACGACCACATTGACCGGAGCCTTCGTGGATTCCAGCTTCAGCCCGGGAGCCTGCGTAAACACGGCACCGCCGACGCACCAAAGAGCGGCCGAAACGTAAATGAACTGCTTAGTCCTCGGTCGGCGGTTCGACATGATCGATCACCACGACCTCAACCGGTCCCTTCGTGGATTCCAATTTGAGCCCCAGTTGCTCTTGAACGGCCGTGAAGATCGACGGCCCCGTGTCGAGGGCAACGGGCTGACCACCAGACGCCGCCTGATCCGGCGTGAACTCCAGATTCAGATCGAACACGCCGTCCAGGCCCGTCCTGTCCAACACGATGGCGTTGACCGGACCAGACAGACTGCCGGCCAATTGCGACATCAAGAGGCCCATGCCGCTGATCCGGCCGAATGCACCCAAGGCCCGGCAGCTCGATGCCGCCTGATTGGGGGTGCCTGGCAACCCTCCCCGTCCATTCACAACGTCGCAGTTGATCGAAGACGGTGTCAGGCGCGGGCCCAATCGTCTGTCCTGCCTCGCGAGAACCAACGCATACACCGGAAGTTCCTTGGTTTCGATGTGGACCTTCAGTTTGAAACGCTCAGTCAGAAGGTTCCGCAGCAGGGGGACATCACTCCCCGGCTGATATTGGCCCTCGGTCTTTGCCACGATGTCGAATCGGGCCGAGTCCATCCACGCGGGGCCGCCCACGATCCGGAGGCCCGGGAGCGCTGGCCGGGCCGTGATATACGCGATGGAAATCAGGTTCCGTATGGAGATATTGACGGCATTGAAGCGGCCGCCGGGTTCAAAACCCATCTGCAAACGAGGGTCGCCAGACTTGTTCTGTTTGATGGAGGCGACTTCGAATGTCGGGCTTGCCGGCGCCTGCTGTGCGAAGAGGACCGCGCCGATGCAGCAGAGAACGGCCGAAGCGCAGATGAACCAGAGGGCACGGGGCTTCAACATCACACCCTCCCCTATTGCTCAGATCGGTAGGGTCCGACCTGCCAGAGTGGCTATTCTAACCTCCAGGCCTCATTCAGTGGTCGTTCAAAACTTCAGTCCCACGCCGGCAACCATCTGAATTCGTGCAAGCGCGCGCGGGGCAGGCTGCTCGATGGCTTCTCCATCGACGACAATCGTGACGGGATGGAATATCGAAGTCACTACGCCCGTGTCGAGTCGGATCAGAAACCGAGGACGCAGGTACGCCTCAAGTACGCCGCCGACGTCAAGGAGCGCGAACGTCACGCGCGCGTCGGTCACCGTACCTGACACCGAATCTAGCGATCCGAACGCCATCGAGTGTGTGCTGACGCCAGGTCTCACCTTCATAAACACGCCAACACGATCGCGCCGCAAGCCGACCTTGACTCCTGCAAATCCTTGCGCGACCTTTCCGCCGTCCAACGGCGTGTGCACAGAGTCCTGGTGAAGGAATCCCTCGACGGCGACATCCACGTCCACATACGGCCACAGTCTGTATGAAGCGAACGCGCCAACCCCGCCGTTTCGCTCGAGCGCGGTTCCGACTCCGGCTGCATCCGTTGACACTCCGTAACTGAACTGTGGGCCCACCTCCCATCGTCCAGACACGGCCTGCTCACTGTCGTCGCTTCTCGGCCGACCCGCGCGATAGCCCACGGCGGCCGTTACTTGCCAGGGAGTCTGGACCGTGGCCGGTGTCGAGATGATGAGGAACGCGCCATTCGAGCCCGGGGCAGAGCGCGCGATTTCAGCCCCTGGCGTGACATACGTCGTCTCGCTGAATTCAACGCGAGCCGTCCATCTCGACGCGGGGTAGAAACCCGCGCCGTAGCCGCTGGTCAGAGCAAAACGCGACGCCCCGCCGATGAGCGCACTCCCATTGTCGTAACCAGCTACTGTGTCCGTGAAATGAAGGAAACCAGGCGAGACCACACCATACACGTCAAACTGGCGTCGCCTGATGAACGTCCCCCGAACGCCGAGGGACAACTGAAGCGTCTGGCCTCCCTGGCGGTCGCCCGTAGGCAAGCTCTTCGGGAACCAGTTGAGCTGCGTTTCAAGCGTGACGCGGCGCGTGAGGTTCACATCGAGTCGTCCTCCCACGCCGACGGTTCCCGCCGGGCCAAGAGTGCCTATGAGGCCAAGGTCCGACACGTGCGCGCCGAACTCAACAGGGGTCCACGATTGGGCCGATCCCGTTGTGCCACAGCAGAGAACAAAGAAGAAACGAGCGTATAAACGAGCCACCTGCCTCATCCATTGTATGGGCGACGGTTGGCAGTCTAGTGGCGCGGCGAGCCGGATTCAACGTGTGCGGCCATGCGCACAGCCTCACAGACTTCAGACTTGAGACCTGAGACTTACCGCTTATAAAGTGAGCACTGCGGAGGTGCTTCGTGGGCGACCAGGAACGAACAGCCAAGGTTGAGCAATTGCTGCTGAGATTTTCAGAGGCCACCGCGCGACAAGCCGCCCTCATGTCCGAAATGCGGGCGTTCGCCGCCAAGATCGGCGAGGTCAGAGCCGAGCTTGGAAATCCCTTCTTCTACAGCGGCGCAAGGCACGGACGACCCCAGAATGCCGATAAGACAGTTGAGAAGTACACCGGCTACAAGAGCCACGAGCCGGGCCTGACGCTGCTTCTCGGCTTCAGGGACGTCAACCGCGAGCTGACTACGCTTCGGGAACAAGTGCGCGAGTTGGGCCTAAGCGTCGAGTAGCCGTGCTCGAGGCTCAGGCCTGAACTCTTGAGCCTTTAAGACGCCTCTTCAGCGCCTCCTCCGCTTCCCATTCTGGCTGGTAGATATTTCCTGGCGGCGTCGCAGAGGTAATATCTGCTGAACATCTCCTGATTAGTGTCGAAGGGGGAACACCGTGCCGGCCAGCGACAAGACCGTCAGCATCAGCGCACAGCTCGACTTCAAATCCATCACCGGGCGTCAGCAACAGACCTGGGCGACCGGCGACTTCAACGCCATCGCGATGACGATCGTGCCGGTGGCGGAAGCTGTCGTCGCCGCGGTCAACCCGCACGCCGGCGCGCGAGTGCTCGACGTCGCCTGCGGCAGCGGCAACACGGCGCTTGTCGCGGCGCGGCGGTTCTGCGAGGTGACGGGCATCGACTTCGTGCCGGCGCTTGTGGAACGAGGCCGGCAGCGCGCGACCGCCGAAGGCGTGACGGTCGATTTCCGCGAAGGCGATGCGCAGGCGCTCCCCTTTGCGAACGGGACGTTCGACGCCGTGTTCTCGACCTTCGGGGTGATGTTCGCGCCCAATCAGGAGATGGCCGCCTACGAGCTGCTGCGCGTGTGCAAGCCCGGCGGTCGCATCGGCATGGCCAATTGGATGCCCACCGAATGGGGTGGTGACTTCTCCCGCACGATCGCGAAATACGCGCCGCCGCCGGCCGGCCTCAAGCCGGCCCTGCGCTGGGGCACCGAAGAAGGTCTGAAAGAGCTGCTTGGCTCGGGGACGAGCGCCATCCGCACCGAGCGGAAGACGGTGACCATGTATTACCGGTCGATCGATCAGGCGATCGAGATCTTCCGTAGGTACTTCGGACCGATGGCGCGCGCGTTCCAGGCGATCGACGCGGCCGGACAGGACGCGCTACGCAGCGATGTGGCGACGCTTTTCGACCGCTACAATCGCGCCACCGACGGCACGCTCGCAATGGAGTGCGCCTATCTGCAGGTCGTCGCTACCAAGAACTGAGTTCATCCCCTGAAGGGTTTAGGGGTTGGGGGTTGGGGGTTAGGCTAACCCCTAACCCCTAACCCCTAGCCCCTAGCCCCTAACCCCTAGCCCCTACGTCATCGTGATCATCGCCGTCACCGTCGTGCGATACGCGACGGCGTCGTACGCGTCCATGATCTTGTCCAAGCTGTACTTGTCCGTGATCATCGACTTGGCGTCGAAGAGCCCGCGCTCGATCAGCCGGACGTAGCGCGGCATCTCGCGCATCGAGTTCGTGCCGCCGTACTGACTGGAGTGATGGGTCTTGCTCCCGTTGGTCCACTGGCCGACCGGGAACGACACCTTGGCTTGCGTGGGAAAGCCTACGCCGCAGGTGCAGAGATGGCCCCCCGTGGGCGTCGTCTGCCACACCTGCGCCAGCGGCTCCATGCCTGTCGGGTCGGGCCCAGCTTCGACCTTCGGCTTGAACCGGTCGTACCCGACAGCCTCAATCACGAAGTCGGGTCCGATGTTCGCCGCGATCCCTGCGCGATTGGCGGCCTGATAGCTGCCGCCCGCATAGATGCGATCGGTCGTCTTGCACATGTTCTTGATCCGCGCGACGAGATCCCAGCCCTTGTCGACATTCGGATCGAGCGCCGCCGTGGCGCCAAGCTTGAGGGCGAGGTCGCGACGCACTTTGACCGGGTCGATCGCGATGACCTGCGCCGCGCCCATGATGCGGGCGCCCTGCACGGCGCTCAGCCCGACGGGCCCCATGCCAAAGACCGCCACATTCGATCCCGGCTCGACCGGCGACAGCGTCATCGTCATCCCCAGGCCCGCGCCGGAGACGCAGTGCAGCATGGCCAGTTCGGCCGACGGCGCGTTGGTAAAGATCGGGACGACCGCCTCCTCGAACGCCACCATGTAGTCGGCCAGACCGCCGATGTTTCCCGCCTGCACG